>JAFAZI010000080.1 GCA_019239875.1 Frankiaceae bacterium | reverse complement strand
CGTTCGAACCGGTCGTCGACTGTCGCCTGTCGACGATCTTCCAGCCGTGGAGGCGGACCGCATGACGGCCGGTGTTCTTGATCGTGACGAACTCCTTGTTGATGTTGGAGTTGGTCAGGACGGTCGACCCGACGTTGTAGTGGATTGAGGTGAACTTCACCTTCGCCGCGGCCGGGGCAGCGGCACCTCCCACCACGAGTGCAGCGGTCAACGCACCCACCGCGCTCGCGCGAAATCCGGTCATGCTTGTCTCCTCGTCTTTTCCGGGTAATCGCTCGGCGCCGTGATTTGGTTACGGCAGCCCGTCCGCGAGATGAATACCCGGTGTCGTGAGAGTTATCGGCAAGCGACCGGATCGAGTTGAAGTAAGGGGACAGATCGGCGCAAATCGCCCGACTCATTCAGGCGCCGGGAACCCATTCGTGATGGTCGGCGAGGGTGTAGTCCCCGATCATTCGCCCGAGGAGCGCCCCTCGCACGATGTCGCTCGGGTAGTGAGCCGCGACGTACAGCCGCGAGTAGTCGACCTCGCCCTCGAGGAATCGAAGGTCGTTGACGCGCTGCGGCTCCAGCCGCGCCAGCACGGTCGCCTCAGCACCGGCAAGCGTGGCGTGACCGGAGGGAAAGCTGTACTTCACTCGCGAAGCGTCCCGGTGGATCGTCCCGTTCAGGCTCGGATCGACCTGGTACGGCGGTAGCCGCTGGTAGGTGGCCTGCGCGCGATCGGCGACCTCGGTGCCGAGCACGTCGGCAGCGTCGATGAGGTTCTCGGCGTCATGGCCGTGACCCGGCAGCGCGTCGTACGCGTCGCCGTAGGTCTGCCAGACGTCCTTCTTGCCGTGCGCTTCGAGATAGGTCGCGGCGGCGATCCCCTCCGCTGTGCGCTGGCGCTGGAGGGTGCGGAGCTGGCCGAGCTCAGTCGTCTGGACTGCCGAACCCGGCACGGCGCCGACCTGCCGGACGGCGTACGACGCGAAGCCCGTGTCGTTGGAGGTGCCGTGCTTGGCGATCCACTTGGCGGTCAGTTGGTCCGCGCGTTTCTCCACGGGCGCGATCTCCCGCTCGATCGGCGAGACGGCCCCGGCGGAGTAGAACCGAAGCGGGTCTGCGGGCAGTCCGTTGCCTGCCGAGGACCCATTCAGCACCAGCGTGATGACACCGGCAGCCACCACCAGGGCGACGGCCGCCGCCGCCGCAACCCACCGTGCCCGTCGCGACAGGCTGACGCTCATGGAGTCGCATCGTAGGTCCTGCTACCTCACACCGAAGCTGGCGCCCAGTTGCCATGAAATCCCTGCGGCACACGGGCCGGCAGGTGAACCGACGCCATCGTCTCGAGACTCGTCGCATCCAGCAGCGTCAGGTCGCTGCGGTCCGTGTCGGCGTGGTAGACGAATCCCATGAGAACCCCATCGTCCTCGGCGACGCTGTGCGGCGACGGCACGAACACGAATTCGCTGGCTAGGTCGGCCGCGCCCCCGAGCCTCTTCACCTCGCGGTCGCCGGCCACGAGATCATGCTTGATCACACAGTTCGCACTGTCAGGATCGACGCCCACCGCATACCCGTAGCGGTGCCGGCGGCCGGTCAGCCGCTCGTCGATGCGCGGGAACTCCTGACCCGATGAGTCGAGCCGGTCCTCGATCACCTTGCCGGCGGCTCGATCGATGGTCCAACGATCCAGCGTGGGCACGCCTTCCTGCGGGCCGCGTCGCTCGGTGGCGAACATCTTCGGATGGCGGACGACGTCACACACGATGGTGTCGCCCTCCTCGTAGGCGTTCATGACATGAAAGACGTAGCCAGGGCTGACGTCGTACCACTGCACATCGCGGTTGCTTCCCTCGCGGGGCAGCAGCCCGACCCGCGCTGGGTAGGAGGGGTCCCAGCTGTACGGAAAGCCCATCGTGCTGCCAGCGGAATCACCGCTCGCATCTGCGCCGCCGCCGAGCACAGCGGCCACCCGGGGTGGCAGCGCGATCCGAGACACCGCGGCCAGCGTCGCTTTCGCGAACGGCCGCATCGCCGGGGGTACTGACGACGCCACCCGCTTCGTGTCGAAGGCGACCGGCAGGTCGAGGATCACGACGAAGTTCTCGGTCAGGGCGAAATCGTGGATCGACGCGCGGCCGTGGGTCGTGATGTCAGTGCTGCGGCGAACTCGTCCATCGGTCCCGATGACGTCGTACCGGACCCGGTTCCCCCACGCCCAGAAATAGGAGATCGAGTGCAGCTCACCCGTCGCCGGATCCATGTGAGGGTGGGCGGTGTAGCCACCTCGGAGCGTTCCGTCGAAGTCACACCTCGCGACGGTGTCGAGGGTCTCGTTGAGCTCGTACGGTCGCGCGCCGCCCTCGACGAGCGCGAGCGTCCGCCCGCTGTGCTGGACGATGTTCGTGTTGGCGGCAAAATCGAAGCCCGCGTGCACTCCACCGGGCCGGGCCGGCTCACCGAGGGCTGCGGCGACGGCGTCGGATCGCACGTACCGGTTGCGATACCACTCCGCACGGCCATCGCGGAGCCGAACGCCGTGAGCCATGCCATGCCCGACGAACCAGTGGTAGGTCTCCGGATTGACGGCACCGAGAGGGTTCGGCCCGATCCGGAGGTAGCGGCCGTCGAGCCACTCCGGCAGTCGCCCCGTCACCTCCAGCTCGCCAGTAGTGAGTTCCTCTGCCACCGGGCCGAAGTTGCCCTCCAGGTACGGGTTGCCTGCGGTTGCGCCCACGTCAGCCTCCAAAGCCATCACACTGTTATGGATCCTGTATAACGCTGTTATGCCACAATGGCAAGAGTGAGGACCGTCGAGCCCGAAGTCCGCCGCCGTCTCATCGAAGCCGCCGCCCAGCTGCTCGCCGACGAAGGCCCCTCAGCACTTTCCACGCGTCGGCTGGCCAGCAGCGTGGGTACGTCGACGATGGCGGTCTACACCTACTTCGGCGGCCTCCCGCAGCTGGTGCAAGCGGTGGTCGACGAAGGGTTCACAAGGCTCGCCGCACATCTCGCAGCGGTTCCGCGGACCGACGACGCCGCACACGACTTGCTCCAGCTCGGGTGGGCGTATCGCCAGAACGCGATGGAGAACCGCGAGCTGTACGCCGTCATGTTCGGCACCGCGTCACTCGGGGGGTACCGCCGCAGCGAATCAGAGCTGGAGCAAGGCCGATATACGTTCGACGTGCTGGTTGCCGCCACTGAACGAGCGATGGCCGATGGGCAGTTTCGCCGTGATGATGCGGAATGCGTTGCCGCGCAGCTGTGGAGCGCTTTGCACGGGTTCGTCATGTTGGAGCTCGCCGGGTTCTTCGAAGCGCACCAGGATGCCGTCGAGGCCGTCCTGCTTCCGCTGTTCGTCAACCTCGGCGTCGGTCTCGCGGCCGGCGCGTCGCAACGCTCGGCAGCCACGCCTTGAGGGCACTGAGGGCGTGTCAGATCGGGCATTGACCCCTACGGCGAAAACTCAGACCCGGTGTCCTACTCCCACTCGATGGTGCCGGGTGGCTTGCTGGTGATGTCGAGGGTGACGCGGTTGATCTCGCGCACCTCGTTGGTGATGCGCGTCGAGATCCGCGCGAGCACGTCGTAGGGAACGCGAGTCCAGTCGGCGGTCATCGCGTCCTCGCTCGACACCGGGCGGAGGACCGCCGGGTGGCCGTAGGTGCGGCCGTCGCCCTGCACTCCCACTGATCGGACATCCGCGAGCAGTACGACGGGGCACTGCCAGATCTCGCGGTCGAGACCGGCGGCCGTGAGCTCCTCGCGGGCGATCGCGTCTGCCTCGCGGAGGACGGCGAGGCGGTCCCGGGTGACGGCGCCGACGATCCGGATCGCGAGGCCGGGGCCCGGGAACGGTTGCCGCCACACGATCTCCGAGGGCAGGCCGAGCTGCTCGCCGACCCGGCGTACCTCGTCCTTGAACAGCGTTCGGAGCGGCTCGACCAACGCGAACTGAAGGTCGTCGGGAAGGCCGCCTACGTTGTGGTGGCTCTTGATGTTCGCGGCGCCTTCACCGCCGCCGGACTCGACGACGTCGGGATACAGCGTGCCCTGCACGAGGAAGTCGACCGTCTCCCCCGCCGACTCGTTCGCCTCGATCACCTCGCGCGCCGCGTGCTCGAACACCCGAATGAACTCGCGGCCGATGATCTTGCGCTTCTCCTCTGGATCGCTCACGCCGTCGAGGGCGGCGAGAAAACGTTCGGACGCGTCCACGACCTTGAGGTTGACGCCGGTCGAGGCGACGAAGTCCTGCTCGACCTGCTCGGCCTCACCCTTGCGGAGCAGACCGTGGTCGACGAAGACGCACGTCAGCTGATCTCCGATCGCGCGCTGGACGAGCGCAGCCGCGACCGCGGAGTCGACCCCGCCGGACAGCCCGCAGATCGCGCGCTTGCCACCGACCTGCAGGCGGATCCGGTCGATTTGCTCCTCGACGATGTTGACCATCGTCCACGTCGGTCGGCACTCGGCGACGTCGTAGAGGAAGTGCTCGAGAACCTTCTGGCCGTGCTCGGTGTGCAGCACCTCCGGATGAAACTGCACGCCGGCGAACTTGCGGGCCGGGTCCTCGAACGCCGCGACCGGGGCGCCGTCCGTGGCAGCAGTGGCGATGAAACCGGGCGGCGGGGCGAAGACGGCGTCGCCGTGGGACATCCAGACCTTGTACTGCGGCGGCAGACCGGCGAGTACGACGCCGCCGTCGCCGGCGACCGTCAGCTCGGTGCGGCCGAACTCCGACAGGCCGGTCTTGCGGACTTCACCGCCGAGCGCGAGCGCCATCGCCTGATAGCCGTAGCAGATGCCGAACACCGGGACGCCGGCATCGAACAGCTCGGGATCGGTCTGCGGCGCGCCCTCGACATAGACCGACGAGGGTCCGCCGGAGAGGATGATCGCCTTCGGCTTCTTGGCCAGCAGTTGCGCAACCGGCATCGACGACGGAACGATCTCAGAGAAGACCCGGCACTCCCGGACCCGGCGCGCGATCAGCTGCGCGTACTGCGCGCCGTAGTCGACGACGAGGACGGTGTCGAAACCTTCCGCGGACGGTGCCATCGCTTGAGTTTAGGGCGGTCGCTGCAGCCCGACCGGGGTGCCACGTCGGGCGCCGGCGTCGTACCCGGGAAGATGGATGCGTGCCCGATGACACAGCGTCACCGCCCGCGCACCGGCCGATCTTCATCGTCGGTGCCAACGGTTCAGGCACGACGCTGCTGCGGCTGATCCTCGACAGCCACGAGCACATCGCGATTCCACCAGAGACCGGTGTGATGCGCCTCGCCGCGATGCACGAATGGGTGCCGTACTGGAACCTCGGGGACCGATGGGCTCAGAGTCTCGACCTGTCCGAGACCGAGGTGACGGCAAGGCTCGCGGAGTTCTACGGCGGGCTGCTCGCGTCGTACGCCGATTCTCAGGGCAAGCAACGGTGGGGCGACAAGACGCCGTTCAACGTCTGGCATCTCGACCTTGCGGCTCGGATGTTCCCCGATCTTCAGGTGGTCGGCATCGTGCGCCACCCAGGCGCGGTCGCGAGTTCGTTGCGCCGCCGGTTCCGGCGTCCGGTGAAGCGTGGCGCCAAGCATTGGAAACGCTCCACGACTCAGTTGCTGCGTGAGTGCGCATCGCTCGGCGACCGCGCCGTCGTCCTCCGGTACGAGGACCTGGTCAGCTCCCCCGAGCCCGTCATGCGGGCGCTGCTGGACTGGCTCGGCGAGCCCTGGTCGCCGGCCGTCCTCGAGCATCACACCCAAGGGGCAGCACAGCAGGTCGAGGGCTTCACCCGGACCGACACCCCGATCGACGTATCGCACGTCGATGCCTGGACCGACCACCTGAGCGGTTCCGCGCTCGAACGGGTCGCTGCGAAGACCGGCCCGCTCGCCCGCTTCCTCAACTACGAGCCGACCCGTCCCGAACCGGTGGCGCCGTTGAGCGACACGGGCCTCCTCCTCGGCACCGCGCTGCGAGAACGGCAGCGCAGCTCAACGATCAACTGGCTCAAGGCGCCGCGACGTCCCGTCGCCGACAAACCGCTCCGGCCGCCGTCACCCCGCCGGCGCAGCCGTCGCCACTCGAAGCCGGACCTCGCCGACGTGAGGGTGCGCGACGTGGTCCGTCACAAGGTCATCGCCTTGGCGCAGCGTCGGTTGCCCGACGCCACGCGCAACAAGGTCAACGACATCCGGCGGAAGAACGCCACCGTGGACCGCATCATCGGTCCGCGCTGACCGCCGCCTTCCGCCTCACCGGGCTCCCGTTCGTGAACACAACCGCGGCGACGCCCTGCCGCTGCACGCTCCGGCGCAGTGCGGCGCGACGTAAAGGGCGGTCGTTGACTCGAGAATGTCCGCAGGTTGGGCAGGGTGAGTTGACCGCGTGGTGCGGGTCGATCAGCTGCGCGTTTAGGCGGCGTCGAGGGTGACGGTGTGTCCGAGGGCTTCGAGTTGT
>JAFAZI010000177.1 GCA_019239875.1 Frankiaceae bacterium | reverse complement strand
GACCCCGGCAAACCGTCCGGTCACGCGATCACGCCGGTAGGAGAACAACTGCGGGTCTTCGAACGTGCAGGAGTCGGTACGGCGGATCTGGCCGAGGCCAAGCCGTTCGAGGATGCCGAGCGCGCCCGCTGCCAGGTCCACGGACGGGGTGCCCCAGCGCGTGGTGGCGGCAGAACCTGGAACCGTCAGCTCGACCTCGTCGCGCAGGTCAGCCGGAACCTCGTAACACCCCCCACAGATGCCGGGGCCGATCACGGCGACGGTGTCGCGCGCTGACGCGCCGACATCGGTCATCGCCTCGACGGTCGCCTGCAGCACGCCGGCGGCCAACCCGGGCCGGCCCGCGTGGGCGGCGGCGGCGACACCATGCCTGACATCAACGAGCAGCACGGGGAGGCAGTCGGCGACCAGGACCATCAGGGCGACACCTGCCTCGGTCGTGACCATCGCGTCGGCGGTGGGAATCGCCGGGCTGTCCGCATCGACGATCGTGACGTCTCGCCCGTGGACCTGGTTGAGGGCAGCTAGCCGAGCCGTACCGAGTCGAGCCGCCAGCAGCTCACGGTTGGCCGACACCTGCACCGGATCGTCGCCGACGTGAACAGCGAGGTTCAACTCGTTCCAGGGCGCCGCGCTCCCGCCACCGTCCCGCGTGGTGAACAGCCCTGTGGCACCGGCGGGGAGCCGGGCGTCGAGCACGGGAAGCGTCGAGCTGACCGTCACTTCAGGAAGTCGGGGACATCCAGGTCGTCGGCGTCGTCGAACACGATCGTCCGCCGGGGCGGCTCGGGCCGGCGACTCGCGCGCACCGGCTCCGGGGTCCGGGCGGGAGCCGGCTCGTCGACCGTCAGATCGACGTGCTCGACCTCGGCGACCTCAGGCACTACCTCGTTCACCGGCTCGCGGACCTGGGCACGGCGTGGCTCGAAGATGCGCGCGCGCGGCGCACCGCCGTCGAAGCCGGCAGCGATGACCGTGACCCGGACCTCGTCACCGAGAGCATCGTCGATGACCGCACCGAAGATGATGTTCGCGTCGGGATGGGCGGCGTCCGCCACCAGCTGGGCGGCCTCGTGAATCTCGAACAGACCGAGATCGCTGCCACCGGAGACGTTCATCAGCACGCCATGAGCGCCCTCGATCGAGGCTTCGAGCAGCGGACTGGCGATCGCGCCCTCAGCGGCAACGATAGCGCGGTCATCGCCACGCGCGGAGCCGATGCCCATGAGCGCCGATCCGGCCCCGGACATCACCGACTTCACGTCGGCGAAGTCGAGGTTGATCAGACCCGGAGTCGTGATCAGGTCGGTGATGCCCTGGACGCCGGAAAGCAGGACCTGGTCGGCGGAATGGAACGCGTCCAGGACACTGACCCGCTTGTCGCTGATCGACAGCAAACGGTCGTTGGGAATGACGATGAGCGTGTCGACCTCTTCGCGCAGGGCGGCGATGCCCTCCTCCGCCTGGGTGCCGCGCCGTTTGCCCTCGAACGAGAAGGGCCGGGTGACGACACCGATCGTCAGGGCGCCGAGCTCCCGAGCGATCCGGGCCACGACCGGCGCACCCCCGGTGCCCGTGCCACCGCCTTCCCCGGCGGTGACGAACACCATGTCCGCACCCTTGAGGACTTCCTCGATCTCCTCGGTGTTGTCCTCGGCGGCCTGCCGCCCGATCGACGGGTCAGCGCCGGCACCGAGGCCGCGCGTCAACTCCCGTCCGATGTCGAGCTTGACGTCAGCGTCACTCATCAGCAGGGCCTGTGCGTCGGTGTTCACCGCGATGAACTCGACGCCCTTGAGCCCGACTTCGATCATGCGGTTCACGGCGTTGACGCCCCCACCGCCGATCCCGACGACCTTGATAACAGCGAGGTAGTTCTGAGGTGCTGCCACGAGCGTTGCGCCTTTCCTTCGACTTGCCGGGCCAGTTGTGCCGAGGCGACCGCCGCTGCCGACGACCCGGGGAAGGTGTCGTCGACAGATGGCGGCCTACTACGGCGCTGGTGAGCCGCAGATACTCTCAACCTCAACTAGACAGTTGTCGTTCTGGCCCGCTGAGGTGCGCAGACTTTAGGGGTGAGGGCTTCGGCGGGTCAAGGTTGGTTGCATCATCCCCGCGTGATAGTGCAGAAGATTGAATTTGGGAAAGTCTCGATGTCAGCGCGAGGAAGAGGTCAGCAGGTCGAGAACTGCCGGACCGATCATGGTGACGTCGCCGGCTCCGATGGTGACCACGACGTCGCCGGACTGCGCCAGGCTCGCGACCAGCCCAGGAACCGCTGACCACGACGGCTCATAGTGCACCTGCTCCGGTGGCAGCGGGATCGCGCCGGCGATCAGCGCACCCGTGACCCCGGGGACGGGGTCCTCCCGGGCGGCGTAGATGTCCATCACCACGACGATGTCCGCCCCGCCGAGCGCAGCCCCGAAACCCGTCGCGAACGTCGCGGTTCGGCTGTACAGATGCGGCTGGAAGACCGCGATCACCCGGCCGTTACCCGCAACGCCGCGCGCTGCATGCAGCGCGGCGTTGGCTACCTCGGTCGGGTGGTGGGCGTAGTCGTCGTACACCCGCACTCCCCCGCCGACACCCTTGAGCTCGAAGCGGCGCCGCACTCCTGCGAACCCCTCGAGACCTCGCGCCATGTCACCGAACGGCAGGTTCAGTGCCAGGCCCAGCCCGAGCGCGCCCGCCGCGTTCACGGCGTTGTACGCACCTGGCACGCCCAACTTCACCCGTCCCAGCCGCCGACCCTCCGCGACCAGGTCGAAGGACGAGCCGCTGCCCACCAACGACAGGTCGTCGACTCGCACGTCAGCGTCGTCGGAGCGCCCGAAAGTGCGGACCCGCAGGCCGTGTTCCTTGGCCAGCGGTACGAGCGCTCGCGATCCCTCGTCATCGGCGCCGAGCAGCACCACGCCGTCGGAGTCGAGGCGCCTGACGAACGCCGCGAACGCGTCGTGGACCGCGCCGGCATCACCGTAGTTGTCGAGGTGGTCCGGCTCGACGTTCGTGATGACGGCCCCATGCGGGGAGAGCAGCAGGAACGACCGATCGCTCTCATCGGCCTCCGCGACGAAGAACTCACCGCTGCCGTTGTGGGCGTTGGAGCCGGGCTCGTTGAGATCGCCACCGATCGCATAGCTGGGGTCACGTCCGCAGGCGTGCATCGCAACCGTCAGCATCGACGTCGTGGTCGTCTTGCCGTGGGTACCGGCGATGGCCAGCCCGACCCGGCCCGACATCACCGAGGCCAGCGCCGCGGCGCGGGGCAGGACGAGACGGCCCTGGGTCCGTGCCGCCTCGAGCTCGGGGTTGGACGGCCGAATGGCGCTGGAGACGATCAACGTGTCAGCATCGGCCACGTGTCGAGCGTCGTGACCGACGTCGACGCGTGCCCCGAGGGCCCGCAGGGGTGCGAGGACGGTGGAGTCCTTGGCGTCGCAGCCACTGACGGCCACGCCGCGAGCGAGCAGGATCCGTGCGATCCCGCTCATGCCGGCGCCACCGACGCCCATGAGATGGACCCGGCCCAGCTGGTCCGCGGCGGGGATCTCTGCGACGCTCTCCACGAAGCTCATCGGAGAGCCGCCGCGCGCACCAGGTCGGCGAGCTGCTCGTCCGCGTCAAGCCGGCCAAAAGCTGCGGCCGCCCGGCCCATCGCCTCGCACCTGGCCGGGTCGTCGAGCAGCGGCAGCAGGTTGTCGCGCAGCCACCCAGCAGTGAGCGCCGCGTCGTCGACCAGCAGTCCGCCGCCGGCCGCGACCACCGGTTCGGCGTTCAACCGTTGCTCGCCATTGCCGATCGGGAGCGGCACGAAGACCGCAGGAAGGCCGAGCGCCGTGATCTCGCTGACGGTGTTCGCACCCGCCCGCCCGATGATCAGGTCGGTCGCCGCGTAGGCGAGGTCCATCCGGTCGACGTACTCCACAACTCGGTACGGCGGGCCGCCGGCCCGTTCGGGAAGCTCGACGTGCTTGCCGGTTCCACAGACATGCAACACCTGCACGCCGCGACCAGCAAGATCATCCGCCACCGCGGGCACCACATCGTTGAGGTGCTGCGCGCCGAGCGAGCCGCCGAAGACGAGCAGCGTCCGGTGCTCGGGATGCAGCCCGAAGAACGCGCGTGCCTCGGCCCGCACCGCGGCGCGGTCGAGGCTGGTGATCTCGCGGCGTAGCGGCAGACCCGTCCGGGTCGCGTGCGGGAGCGGGGTACCCGGGAAGCTGACCGCCACGTGTCGGGTGAGCCGCGCGCCCAGGCGGTTCGCGAAGCCTGGCCGGCTGTTCTGCTCGTGGACGACGATCGGTCGTTTCATACGACGCGCCGCAAGGTACGCAGGCGCCGCGACGTAGCCGCCGAAGCCGACGACGACGTCGGCGTCGACCAGCTGGATGGCCGTCCCCGCTGCCTGGACCGCCAACCGCAGATTGGCCGGCAACCGCGTCAGGTCCACTGCCAGTCGGCGGGGCAGCGGCACCTTCGGGATCTCGTGGAACTCATAGCCCCGCTCGGGGACCAACCGGGCCTCGAGTCCGGTGGACGTGCCGATCGCGAGGACTCGGGTCGCCGGGTCGTCGGCGACGAGCCGATCGGCGAGCGCGAGCAGCGGCGACACGTGTCCGGCGCTGCCCCCGCCCGCAAGCAGGACGTTCACCGCGAGATGGCTACCTTGGGCAGCCACTTGCCCCGCGTGGCCTTTCGGGCGGCGAGCGCCTTCGCCGTACTCGGCTCCCGGCGCGCGAACGAGATCAGCATGCCGACGGCGAACATGGTCGGCACGAGGGCGGATCCGCCGAACGACACGAGCGGCAGTGGGATGCCAGTGATCGGCAGCAGGCCGACGACCGCCCCCATGTTGACCATCGCCTGCCCGAGCAGCCAGGCAGTAACGCCCGCTGCGGC
>JAFAZI010000140.1 GCA_019239875.1 Frankiaceae bacterium | reverse complement strand
AGGACCTGATTGACCTCTACAAGAGCGAGGGCGTCGACTTCGGTCGCGAGACCATCGCCTACTGCCGAATCGGCGAGCGCTCGGCGCACACCTGGTTCGTGCTGCACGAGATCCTCGAGCAGCCCAACGTCAAGAACTACGACGGGTCGTGGACCGAGTACGGCTCGCTCGTCGGGGTTCCGATCGAGAAGGACGTCTGATCATGTGCGGTGCAACTCAGGTCGAGGACCTGTCGCTCGGCGGCGTGGACATCAACAAGGAGGCCGTGATCCAGGGCCTCGTCAACCGCAGCGACGGTGAGCCGGCGGCCGGTGCCTACGTCCGCCTGCTCGACAGCAACGGCGACTTCACGGCGGAGGTCGTGACCTCGGCGTCTGGCGCGTACCGGTTCCACGCCCGTCCGGGCGACTGGAACCTGCGCGCGCTGGCCTCGGGCGGCGCGAGCGGCGACGCCACCGCGTCGGCCGACTACGGGCGAGTCGAGCGGGTCGACATCACGGTGCAGGGCTGAGGCCCTAGCTGGTCAGGACGGCGCGGAAGCACAAGTCCCACGAGAAGCGTCCCCAGGCCACCGTGTGCCACTCCGAGCGCACCTTGCTGTAGGAGTAGACGAACCCCCCGCCGCTGTATTCGTCGCGGTGGTTCACGGACGGCACGGCGAACTCCCCTGCCGTGGGGCTGTCCGGCTGCGGGATGCCGAGCGTTGACAGGAAGACGACGTACCGCTTTCCGCCAGTGAGTGCAAGGCCGCCGGTGTCGAGATGCAGCTTCTCGTAACCGGTGCCCGAGGTCGTGTGACGCGCCTTGCCTACCCACAGCGGGGCGCCGCTCAAAGCCGGTGTGCCGGCGTTCCACCGGTACACGAACCCGCGCACCAGGACTGACGGATCGAGCTTCACGAGGAAGACGAACTGGTCCAGCGTCGAGTCGCTCACGGGGGTGATCACTTGGCCGTACGCGGGCGCAAGATTGTCCCCGTTGCCGAACGCCGCTGAGCGCTGGGTACCGTTCCACCAGCGCATGGTGCCGACGACCGTGGTGGTTCCACCAGTCGCGCCTGCGTGTGCGGGGATCGCGGGTGCCAGCACCGCCGTTGACATCGCGACGACCAGCGCGCCGAGACCCAGCGCGCGACCTTTGCCTCTCCGTCGAGTCATCGTCGATCCCCCGTTCGGCAGCGGTGACGGCTCATCGCAGCATCAGGCCGCGCCCGCGTCAATCTGCCGCTAATGTCACTCCGTGGCCGAGACGACGGTGCTCGACCGGGTGGTCGCTCGGTTGACCCACCAGCCGGAGGGCAGGCGCTCGCTGCTGGGGGCGTTGGTCCGGTTCGGGATCACCGGTGGGCTGTCTGTCGCGGCCGATGCCGGCACGCTGGCTGCTTTGCATTCCGGGGCGGGCGTCAGCCTGGTCGTGTCGACGATCTGCGCGTTCGCTGCTGGCCTGGTGGTCAACTACACACTGAACCGCAACTGGACGTTCCAGTCGCAGGCCGACCATCACCGGACCATGGTGAAGTACGGCGTGCTCGTGGCCTTCAACTTCGGGTCGACGCTGCTGATCGTGCTCGGCTTGACCCACCTCGGGCTGTACTACTTGCTGAGCAAGGCGATTGCCGTCGCGCTCATCGCCACGGTGAACTTCACGGCCGGCCGGCACTGGGTGTTCAAGCATTGATCCCCTTTCATGCCCGGTCTCATCAAGCGCACTAGCGTCGTTGGATGCGAGTTCCGGAGTACGGCGATCGCCCGTCGTTGCGGCCGCCCGACCCGATCACGCCGTACCAGCTGTTCCGGACCGTCATCGATCGGCCCTACCGCTGGTGGGCGCTGCTAGGGTTCGCGCTGTTCGTCGCAGGCGGTACGACGCTGCCTGGCTTTCTCCCTCTGCTGCCCGGCCTCGTGCTGATGACCGTCGTCGGAAGCCTGGCCGCCTCACGGCTGCGGGAGCAGCGGCAGGCCGCGCGCAAGGCCGAGCACTGACGGCGCCACCTGAGAGTGGGTCAGGTCTTGGGGAGTGCGTAGCTGCGCAACTTGCCATCCGCAGTCGTCACGTAGACCACGCCGTCGGAGATGATCGGGCCGTAGGGGATGGCGCTGCCGATGGGCTTCGTCCACAACGGCGTGCAGGCGATCGCCCCGCATCCAGCCGCGTCGGCAGCGAGCAGCTTGCCGTTGCTCGAGCCGACGTAGACGACGCCGTTGGACACGGCCGCCGCCGTGACATTGCCGCCGGGCGTCAGCTGCCACTGCAGGGACCCGTCTGCCGCGCTCAACGCGTACAGGTGCCCGTCGCTGGACCCGACGTACACAGTGTTGCCGAGCACGGCCGGCGCTGACGCGGACGTCGTGGTGCCGATGCGCTGCGACCACAGTGGCGTGCATGTGCCGGAGCAGTTGAGCGGAATCGCTGAGGTAGTGCCGTCCTGCGTCGTCACGAAGATCCGGCCGTTGTCGATTGCGGGGCCACCGGTCACCGGTGACCCGAGCGGGACGGTGAACTGGATCGCGCCGGTCTGGGCGTCGAGACCGTAGACCGAGCCGTCGCTCGAGCCGACCACAACGGTGGAGCCCAATAGTGCTGGGGTGCCATTGACGGTGCCACCGATGGGGGTCGACCAGTTGATGCCAATCGCCGTCTGGTCGCCGTTCAGGGAGTAGACCTTGCCGTCCGCCGTGCCGACGTACACGGTCTGGCGGTCGACGACGGGGGAACCGCTGGTCTGGCCGATGGGGATGGTGCCCGCGATCCGGCACGGGTCGACGAAGTTGCGCATGCACGTACCGAAGATGACCTCGAGGCCGAGCCGCTTGGGCACGAAGAACTCGTTCTTGTTGCTGGCTACTGCTGCTGTCACCGGGCCTACGTCGAAGGCCTCGCGCAGATCGTTGTGTTGGAGGTTGTACATGTACAGCTTGCGATCGTCGACGGGGACGAGGGTGTTGCCGCCCACTGATATCGGACTGCCCGTGATCGTCCCGCCGGTGTTTGCACGGAGCGTGCCGGCCTGCAGTCGGGAAGCGTTGGCGGTCGTGATGGCGACCTCGGAGGAGTTGACTCCCGTGCCGGCGGTGGTGCCACGCGGATTCGCCCAGTCTGACGAGACGAGCAGTGTGGTCAGCCCGTGGAGCCCGCTGGTCAAGCCATTGGACGTGACGTCGTAGATGCCGGGCTCCGGCAACGTCGAGGGGATCGGCAGGTCGGTGGTGGTGAGGCGACCAGCGGAGTTCGCCGTGACGGTCGCCCACGGCTGCCCGTTCACGGTGAGTGCCACCGCCTCGCCTGGCTGGTAGCCGCGACCATTCACCTTGACAGGAGTACCGGGCACGACCACGGATGCCGTCGAACCGTCGGGCGAGAGCCCCAACGTGGCGCGCACGTCGATGATGTGGGTGGTGTGCGCCACCGCGCCGTCGGCATTCGCGACTGTGAGGACTGAACTGTAAAGCCCGCCGCGGGAGTACACGTGCGAACCAAGATCATCTGGAGGCGGACCGCTGCCACCGAGGTCCGCACTCCCGTCGCCGAAGGACAGCGACCAGCTCGTGATGGCGGACGAGGGGTCGTTCGTGCCGACGCTGCTGAAGTCGACCGAGACGCCTGCGCGCCCACCGGGCGGATCAGTGGTGAGCACCGCGACCGGCGGATTCGTCAGGACGTTGACGGTTGCGTACGACGTGGACCGCCGGCCCTTGCTGTCCACGAGGTGCAAGGTGGCTTGGTAGCTCCCTTTGTGGCGGTACGTGTGGTCGATCGACGTGGCCGGCGGAGCGCCGCTACCTGACCGCGGCTTCGTGCCGTCGCCGAAAGTCAGCCGCCACCTTGCGATCCGGGACTTGCCAGCGCGGCTCTGCGCGCCGCTGAAACTGACGTCGAGCGGAGCGCCGCCGCGGACGGCGGTCGGCGTCTCCACCGTCGTGGATCCCCAAGGTGGACCGCTGTTCAGCAGCAGCGGTGGCAACGGCTTCCGCGTGAAGTCGAAGGCGTTCTGGAGGTCACCGGTCAGGTTCTCGCGGACCGTCGGCCTCGAGTCCGGGCGACCGTCGGTAGCCGGGTCGAGCCGAGATCCGTTCAGGAAGTCGTCTTCGATGAATTTGTTGAAGCTGTCGAAGTTCAGTGTCTCCGAGTCGATGTGACCGGGGCGCGAGTACGGGCTGATGATGATGCCCGGGACCCGGAAACCGTCGCCGTTCTCGTCGAGGGTCGGTGGGACGACGTGGTCGTAGAAACCACCCCAGTCGTCCCACGTCAGGATGATCGCGGTGCTTCCCCAGTCCGGCCCGGACATGATCGCGTTGATGAGTCCGGTCACGTAGGCCTGGCCATAGCTGACCCGGGCCGGCGGGTGCTCGCTGACCGATGCGCTCGGCACCACCCACGACACTGCGGGGAGCGTGCCCTGTTGCGCCGCCGGATAGAACTCCGTGGTGCTGACGATCTTGCCGAGTTCCCCGTCCTCGGCGACATCAGTGAAGCGGGGCAGCGGATTCCACGGACCGGTGATCGGCGGGCCGAGTGCAGTGGCCTCGCAGGTGGCGGCGTCATCCTCGCAGTCAGGATTGCCGCCGGTGCCCACGTAGTAGCGCCAGTCGACGCCCTGGGCGTGGAGGAGATAGGTGAGGTCGGTCCACGGGTAGAGCGTCGTGCCGGTCCGACCGGGGTCGAGGTTGCTCGTGCAGGTCATCGGATCGTGCTGATCGGAGCAGGCCGCCGACCACGACGACACCATCGCCAGGTGGGCCGGGAGGCTCCAGCTGGCCTCGTTCTCGAAGAGGTGGTCCAGCAGCGTGTAGTGCCGCGCATAGGCCCAGTAGTTGGGGATGTCCTTTGCGGTCTTGTAACCCATGACGTCGGTGTTGCCGTGGCCCCCCGGCAGGGAGCAGCCGGTAGGACGACCGCACTGGTTGGGGTAGAAGTTTTCGAAGTCGGAGATGAACCCGTCCATCTGGCCACCGTTCAGGTCGGCCACGAAATCTTCCTCGTTGTGCGATCCGCCCTGGTTGACGTCACGGCTGTCGTGGTAGGGCTTGACGCACTTCTGCGCTTCCGGATCCGGCATGCAGGTGTCGAACGTGCCGTTGGTCTTCGGCAGCCCGTCGGCGCCGGGAAAGGTGCCGAAGTACTCGTCGAACGAGCGGTTCTCCTGCATGACGACGACGACGTGCTGGATCTTGTCGATGCCGGTCGCGTTCGGCACCGCGACGGCACTGAGCGACGGCCTCGGCGCGCCGGGTTCGTGCCGCGCCGCCCGGCTGACCGTGACCGTCTGCGTGCTGAACGCGCTCCGGCCGAAGTTGCTGTGAACCGTCAGTTTCGCGGCGTAGATCCCCGGCTTGGTGAAGGTGTGCGTCGTGGTGTCCGGTTGTCCCTCGCCGGTGGTGTGGCTGCCGTCGCCGAACGCCAGTGACCACGACGTGATGTGCCCGCCGCGGTTCGTGTCGGTGCTCATCCCGCCGTCGAACGTCACCGTCAGCGGTCCGGTGCCGGCGGCGGGGAGGGCGCCGAGTTCGGCCACCGGCTTTTTCGGGGTGGCAGCAGCGGCCCCGTGCCCTGCGGCGATCACCGGCACCGTGACGGTCGTTGCGGCGAGAGCCACGGCGACCACGGTGGACCTGGTACGGCGCCGGCGCGCGGCGGTCATGGCATCCGATACGTGTGAAGGGATCCGTTGTCGGAGCCGACGAACAGAACGCTGTTGGACATCACCGGCGTGGTGGAGATCGGACTTCCCGTGTCAGCCGACCAGCGGGTCGGGCAGGTGAGGGCACCGCCGCACCCGGTCGCGGCCGCGGCGTACACCATGCCGTTCGCCGCCCCGAAGTAGACGACGTTGTTCGCCACCGAGGGGGCGCCGGTGATCGCGCTGCCGAGTGGCAGGGTCCACTTCGTGACCCCGGTCGCGGTGCCGAGCACGTAGAGGTTCCCGTCCGAGGATCCGACGAACACGCTCGTGCCGTTCACCGCGGGATCGGTCAGCGTTCCCGTACCGACGGCGGTCGACCACACCGGCGAGCAGGTGCCGCGGCAGGACATCTTGATCGCCGCCATCCGGCCGTCGGCGGTGCCGACGAAGGCGAGGCCACCGGCGATCGCCGGCCCATAGCGAACCGGCGAACCGAGATCGACCGTGAACTTCGTCGCACCGGTGCCCGTGTCGAGGCCGTAGACGATCCCGTCATCAGACCCAGCGACCACCGTCGCGCCCGTGAGCGCCGGCGTGGTCCGAATCGGTCCGCCGGTGGGCACCGACCAGCGCACGGACAGGTCGCCCCGCGCCGAGTAGATCGTGCCGTTGTCCGCGCCGAAGTAGAGCGTGTGGTCGTCGACGATCGGCGATGCGTCGATCTTTCCGATCAGCAGGTCGTTGCCGGCGCGGCACTGGTGCTCGGTGTCGGTGAGGCACGGTCCGTTGAAGACCCGCATGCCCGCCTTGCGGCCGACGAATATCTGCTTGCCGTCGGTGCTCGCTGAGCCGGCGACCGGCCCGACGATCCAGTGCTGGCGCAGCTGGCTTCGCTCGTCGTTGAACAGGTACATGTTGCCGTCAGCCGAGGACACGATCACGCCGCCGTCCGCGGCGATCGGGTTGGTCAGCCTGCCGCCCGTCGTCGCGAGGGTGTTGCCCGCGACGAGATTGCCGACGTTCGACGGGAAGACGGTGTGTTCGCCCACGGTGACGCCGGTGCCGTTGGTGCCACCGCGCTCGTTCGGGTAGTCGGCCGAGATGCGGGTCGGCAGGATGCGCACCGCTTGGCTCGTCAGACCCGTCGCCGTGACGGCGTACACCGCGGGCTGCTTGGCATGGATCGGTACGACGAGGGACAGCGGGCCGATCTGGCCGCCACCATCTGCGGTCGTCGTGGCCCACGGCGTCGTGCCGAAGTTCAGCTGGACGGACTCGCCGGGCGCGAAACCAGACCCTGTCACCGACGTGGTCGTGCCCGCGCTGATGGTGCCGGGCAGGTGGCCGTCCGGGTCGAGCTCGAGCCTGGGGCGCACGTCGACCACCGAGAAGGCGGTGGCTGAGTTGCCCAGGTCGTCGGTCACCGTGAGCGACGCGGCGTGCTGACCGCCGACGGCATACGTGTGCGAGCCAAGATCCTCCGGCGGCGCCCCGACGCCCGAGTCGTTGAGTCCGTCGCCGTAGGCGAGCGTCCAGCTCGTGATCGGGCCGGCCGGGTCCGTCGTACCGGTGCTGGTGAAATGCACGGTGGCCGGTGTCGGACCGCCCGGCGGCGACGCCGTCAGCGCGGCCACCGGCTGTGGGTCGCTCACCTGGATCCCGACCGCAGTGGTCGCGGTGCGGCCGCGGGCGTCGGTGACGCGCAGCTTGGCGTGGTAGGTGCCGGGCTTGCGGTACGTGTGCGTGACCGCCGTGCGGTGCGGGCGACCATGACCCTTGGCGACGTGGCTGCCGTCGCCGTACGACAGCCGCCAATCGGTGATGCGCGCGTGTGTGCGGTGCGCACGCGGAACCATCCGCACGGCGAGCGGTGCCGTTCCGGAGGCCCCGGCCGCCCCGGAGGTGGTGTCCGCAGGCCCCCACGGCGGTCCGCTGTTGAGCAGGAGCGGCTGGATCGGCGTCTGGCCGAAGCGGAAGGCGTCACGCAAGTCGCCGGTCAGGTTCTCCCGGACATTCGGCCGGGAGTCGGGTCGGCCATCAGTGGCCGGGTCGATCCGCGCCCCGCCGAGGAAGTCGTCCTCGATGAATCGCGTCATGCTGTCGAAGCTGAAGGTCTGGTGGTCGACGACGCCGGAGCGGGCGTAGGGGCTGATGACGATGCCGGGGACCCGCAGGCCGTAGCCGTTCTCGTCGACCTGGTCCGGCGCGAGGTGGTCGTAGAAACCGCCCCAGTCGTCCCACGTCAGGAAGATCGCGGTGCTGTTCCAGTCGGGGCCGGACATGATCGCGTTGACAAGGCCGGTCACGTAGGCCTGGCCGTAGCTCACCGGCGACGGCGCGTGCTCGCTGACCGGACCGCTCGGCACGATCCACGACACCGCCGGCAGGGTGCCCTGCTGCGCGGCCGGATAGAACTCCGCCGCGTTGACGATGTTGCCGAGCTCACCGTCGTCGGCGACCGTGTCGAACTTCGGCAGCGGGTTCCAGATGTTCGGCTGCGGCGCGGTCTGTGAGCTCGCGGAGCACGTTGCCGCGTCATCGTCGCAGTCCGGCGTACTTCCGGTCCCGACGTAGTACCGCCAGTCGATGCCCTGGGCGTGGAGGAGGTAGGTGAGGTCGGTCCAGGGGTAGTCGCTCACCGTCGTGGGGATCAGCGGGTCCTGGTCGCTGACGCAGCTCATCGGGTCGTGAGGGTCACAGCTGGCCGACCACCCCGACACCATGCCGAGGTGAGCGGTGACGCTCCAGCCCTTCTCGCTCTCGAACATGTGGTCAAGCAGCGTGTAGCGCTTCGCGTACGCCCAGTAGTTCGGGATCTCGGCGCTGGTGTGGTAACCCATCACGTCGGTGTTGCCGTGCCCACCGGGCGCACTGCAACCGTTCGGGTTGCCGCACTCGGCGGGGAACGGCGCCTCGGCCTGCGAGATGAAGCCGTCCATCGCCCCGTTGTTGTAGTCGGCGACGAAGTCCGCGACGCCGTGCGGTCCGCCGGCGTTCACGTCATTGGTGTCGTGGTACGGCTTGATGCACGCGTTCGCCTGCGGGTCGGGCACGCACACCGTCGGCTTGCCGTTCACCCGGGGGATGCCGTTCGCGCCGGGATACGTGCCGAAGTACTCGTCGAAGGAGCGGTTCTCCTGCATGATCACGACGACGTGCTGGATCTTGTGGATCCCGGTCAGCGTGGTCTGCGGGGCGGCACTGAGATGCGGCACGGGTGCCTTCGAGTCCCCCTTCGGGGCGGCTGCGACGGTGATCGTCTCGGCCGCGCGCGCGGTTCGGCCGAGCGCGTTCGTGACGCGGAGCTGAGCGTCGAAGATTCCGCTGCGGTGATAGACGTGCGGGATCCGCGGCGGCGGGGCACCCGCGCCGGAGCGCTGCTTGCCGTCACCGAAGCGGAGCGTCCAGTCGGCGATGTGGCCGCGCGGGTTGTGCTCCTCGCTCTGGGAGCCATCGAAGGTGACGCGTAGCGGCGCCGCCCCGGACACCGGGATGGCAGCGAGGCCGGCGACCGGCGCCTTGGCGGGTGACGATGGCGTTTTGCCGGGCGTCGCAGCGCTGGCCAGGGAAAGTGGGACTCCGACGAGCGCTAGTGCAATGACGAACGCTGTCCTGCGCGAGTAGGTCAGCGTGTTCCCCTTACCGAGTTACCTGGGTTGCATCCGGATTCCGGCGTCCAATCGGACACATTCCGCATTGAAGTAGTCGTTGCGGAGCATCTCAAGGGCAAGCGTTGCATATTCCTCCGCCCGTCCGAGTCGCTTCGGGAAAAGCACGCCCTGACCGAGCCGGTTCTTGAACTCCTCGGCGCCGGGGCCTTCGCCGTAGATGGGGGTGTCGATCAGGCCCGGCAGGATCGTGTTGACCCGTACGCCGATCGCGGACAGGTCGCGAGCGACCGGCAGCGTCATGCCGACGATGCCGCCCTTGGAGGCGGAGTACGCCGCCTGACCGATCTGGCCGTCCTCCGCGGCGACCGATGCCGTGAGGACGATCGCACCGCGCTGGCCCTGCTCGTCGGCCTCGCCGCGCCCCATCGCGGTCGCGGCGATCCGCACGCAGTCGAAGGTCCCCGTGAGGTTGACCGCGAGCACGAACTTGTAGGTGTCGAGGTCGAAGGCGGAGGAGTACTCGCCGTCCTTGCCGACCGTGCGCTGAGCCGAGCCAAGGCCGGCGCAGCAGACCAGGGACCTCAGCGGCGCCATGCCGAGCGCCGTGTCCACGGCTTCGATGATCTGGTCGGTGTTGGTGACGTCCGTGTGGACGAACACCCCGCCGATCTCCTTGGCGAGCGCCTCACCCTTGTCGTCCTGAAGATCGGCGACCACGACCCCCGCGCCGTTTTGCGCGAGGAGCCGGGCGGTCGCGGCACCGAGACCTGATGCGCCACCGGTGACAACTGCCGAGGAACCGTTCAAATCCATGCGCGAGAATCTATCCCGGCTCCGTCGGGCCACGAAGGCGGGGCGATGGCTGCGCCTCGCCTCGCTAGGGTTGGCGGTCGTGAGTGAGCCGGGTCGCGATTCGCTGGGCGGCCAAGGGCTGTTCGTGCTCTCGGCTCTCGTCGTGACGATCGTGGTTGCGGTAGGCGTCGTGATCGCGCATCAGGACTCGCCGCCGCCACCGACGCCACATCCCACGGCGTCACCTGCCGCAGTCCCCCGCGTCCATGACGTCGCCTCGGTCAGACCGGTGAGCCGATTGTCGGGCGATGCTGCGCGGTTCGACGCCTCGACCGGTGACTGGGCCGGCGAGGGCACGACGTTGACGCGTGCGACGACTCCGGTGCAGCACGGCAATGGGGCGCTCGAGCTGAGTACGGCGAACCCGCTCGGTGGCCAGATGACCGCCTGGTCGCCGCCGGCGAAGGCGGTGGGTGGTGACCGGTACGTGGGTGGTGCCTGGGTGCGAGCGATCACCGCGATCCGGGGCGCGAAGGCGGAGCTTCGTTTCCTCGACGCCTCAGGTCAGACGACCGACACCGAGACGGGCAGTCTCGTCACGGACTCGCTCACGGGCTGGACCCAGCTGCCCGACGTGGCGGCGATCGCCCCGAAGGGGACCGCGCAGGTCCAGCTCGGCGTCGTGTTTCCGGTGGTCGGCCCGGGTGCGATGCACGTCGTCGACGACGCGTCTTTGCAGCAGACGCCAGGTGGCTCGACCGACGTCGTACCGCCGCTTCAGACGTACGGTGCCCAGATCTTCGACGGCAACAAGCAGCCGGTCATCCTGCGAGGACTGCAGCGATTCGGTCTCGAGGGGGGGACGCAGACCAAGTTGCCGGACGAGCAGGAGATCAGTGAGCTCAAGCTATGGGGCGCCAACGAGGTCCGGATCTCCCTCGGTGAGCAGAAGTGGCTGACCACGAACTGTCACTACGAGAAGGGCTATCCGGCGCAGGTCGACAAGGTTGTGCACTGGGTGACCTCGCGCGGCATGGTCGCCCTGCTGAACCTTCACTTCGCGGCCCTCGGCGACTGCGGGACGCCAGGTCTGACGCCGATGGCCGACTCGCCGTCGGCGATCACGTTCTGGCAGGAGGTCGCCGACCGCTACAAGACCAACGGCCTCGTCGCCTTCGACCTGTTCAACGAGCCGCAGGTCAACCAGTCGACATGGCTCGACGGTGGACCCTTCACCTTCAACAACCAGAACTTTCAGGCCGTCGGGATGCAGCAGCTCTATGACACGGTGCGCGATACCGGCGCCCTGAACCTCGTGATCGTCAGCGGTTTGGACTTCGCGAGCCGGCCGCCGACACAGGGGGTGATCGGCGCGAACGTCGTCTACGGCATCCACTCCTATACCTGTCCATCGGCCGCGCCGCCGCAGTGCGCATCGGCACATCCGTACGATCCGTCGCCTCTGCTCGGCCGGTGGGTGGACTTCGGCAAGCTGCACCCTGTGCTCGTGACCGAGTTCGGCTGGCCGGACCGCGGTGTCGACGGCACGTACAACGCGAACGTGATCGCCTACGCCGAGGCACACCACTGGGGGTGGAGTGGTTTCGCCTGGGACGGCGGCACCGACGGCCTGTTCGACCTGGTGCAGAACACCCTCGCGCACGGCGACGACGAGACGGTCGAGCCGAACCAGGGCGGCATGCCACTCGTCGCCGGTTTCACCAAGAACACGCACCGTGGATCCGGCGGCTGATGCGCGTCCTGATGGTGCACGACGAACCCATCGACGGCGGGTACGGCGCCGAGAGCTACATCCGTCGGCTGGTCGACGGCCTGCGCGCGGCCGGCGATGCCGTCGAGGTGGTCGCCGGCCAGATCAGGCATCGCGGCGTCGGTCGGTGCCTCGACCTGTGGGACCCGGCGGCGCGACGGTTGATCAATGACCACGCCACCCGGTTCGGTCCCGACGTCGTGCATTTCCACAACATCGCGCGCGAGCTGTCCGGCAGCGTCCTGTCCGCGGCGCGTGGTGTGCCGAAGGTCATGACCGTCCACGACTTTCGGCTGATCGGTGGGCTGGAGCACCACGAGTTCACGCCGCGTGGGATCTCGGAGCGGATGTCGGCGGCGGTGGTCAGGCGCACCGCCGTACGCCGGCTCGCGGCGACGATGGGGGTGTCCGAGCCGGTCAGCGAAGCGCTGCGGGCGGCGGACTTCCCCGCCGTCGCGACCGTCAGGGTGCCGGCCCAAGCGCCCGCGACGCCGCCGAAGGCGGTGACCGAATGTCACGACGTGGCCGTCGTCGCGCGCCTCGCACCCGACAAGGGTGTCGACGTCGCCATCGAAGGCTTCGAGATCGCAGCCGTCGGGAAGAGCCGGTTGCTGATCGCCGGCGACGGCCCGTCGCGCGCGGAGCTCGAGCGGCGAGCGGCCCCGCTCGGGGATCGGGTGCGATTCCTCGGTCACCTCGATGCGACGGGCGTGTCGGACCTGCTCGGGCGGGTTCGGGTCGTCGTGGTCGCGTCCCAGCCGTCGCGGCGACCCGAGGGGTCGTCGCTTGCAATGGTCGAGGCCGCGATGCACGGGCGGCCGGTGGTCGCCACCGATGATCCTGCGGTGCTCGACGTAGCGGCGTCGCTGGGTTGTGTGGTCAACGTGCCCGCCGCCGACGCCGGGGCGATCGGCACCCAGCTCACGACGCTGCTGCTCGACGACCGGGCCGCGGCCGAGCTGAGCCGGCATGGACAGGCCAACGCGGAGCGGCTGCACTCCGTGGCCGCCGTGACCGCCGCGGCCCGGGAGGTTTACCGCCGGGCGATCGGCCGATGAGGGCACCGTTGTCGGTCGTCGTTCCGACCAAGGACCGTCCCGGGCTGCTCGCGAGCTGTCTCGCGGCACTGCGAGCAGATCTCGGCCCTGCCGACGAGCTGATCGTCGTGGACTCCGGATCGGCCGAGCCTGGCTCGATCGCGAAGGTCGCGGACGAGGCTGGCGCCCGCCTGATCCGCTCTGACCTGCCGGGTGCCAGCCTCGCCCGCAACCTCGGCTGGCGGGCCGCAAGCCACGAGCTCGTTGGCTTCGTCGACGATGACGTCCGCGTCCATCGCGGCTGGGCGGACGCGATCGTCGCGGGCTTCGAGGCGGACGGAACCGTGGAGTTCGTGACGGGGGGTGTCGTCGTACCCGTCGGGCAGGAGGCGGCCGAGCGGCCGGTCGCGATCAGCTCCAAGACCGTGCGGACCCGCCTGGGACCCGACACCCAGGGCGATCTTGGGGCGAGCGCCAACCTCGCCGTCCGCAGGCGGGCGCTGTCCGACGTCGGCGGCTTCGACGAGCGGCTCGGTCCGGGGACATGGGCGGCAAGCGCCGAAGACCTCGATCTGTTCGATCGCCTTTTTAGACTGAATTACCTGGGTATGTTCGAGCCGCGTGCCACCGCTGAGCACGAACAATGGCGATCCAGGCCGCAACTTTTGTCGCTCGACTGGCGTTATGGCAAGGGAATGGGAGTTCGGCTTGCCCGTCTCCGGACGTGGGATCGGCCGCGGGCACGCCGAATCGCTAAGGAGGCGTTGGTCACGCAAGGAGTGCGATCAGTGGTGCAAGATCTTCGTCAGGGATATGAGTTCGGAGCGCTGACGGTCGCGACACGTACCCTTGCCACCGTGATCGGCATGGTGGTGGGCGCAGCGAGAAGGGCCACTTCGTGAAGCTTGCGCTGTATCACCCGTGGATCTACGTCACCGGGGGTATCGAGCGGTCCCTGCTGCACATCGTCGAGCGGAGCCGGCACGACTGGACGCTCTACACGCACCACTACGACTCGGCGAGCACGTTCCCGGGGCTGCGTGACGCGCGGGTCGTCGTGCTCGACCCGCAGGTCTCCGTACGGCGGGCGCTGCCCGCGCTGGCGCAGGCCGCGTACCGGATCGGCCGCTCGCAGCTGCCGCTGCGCGACGAGCAGGCGCTGCTGGTCTCCTCCGAGGGTCTCGGCGACTTCGTGATGGCGCGCAACCGGCTGCCGACCGTCTGCTACTGCCACACGCCACTGAAGATCTTGCACGACCCGGTCACGAAGGACGCGCTGCGCGAGCGCGACGCCCGCAAGTACGCCGCGCTGCTCGCCCTCGGTCCCGGCTTCTCGATGGTCGACAAGCGGATGTGGAAGCGCTATCGCCATGTCCTCGCCAACAGCTACGAGACCGCGCACCGCATCGAGCGGGCGGGGCTCACCGACAGCGAGATCGAGGTCCTGCACCCCGGTGTCGACCTCGAGCAGTTCACCTTGCATCCCACCCTGCCGCGGGAGCGCTTCTTCCTCGTCGCCGGTCGCATCATGTGGGAGAAGCGAATCGAGCTGGCGATCCAGGCGCTGCGCGCCGCGCGGGAGCACGGCCTCGACGTGTCGATGGTCGTGGCCGGCGGCGTTGACAGCAAGAGTCGGCCGTATCTGCAGACGTTGCGCGAGCACGCGGAGGGCCTGCCGGTCGAGTTCGTCGTCGACCCGAGTGACGAGGACCTCGCGTCGCTGTACGCCCGCTGCATGTCGGTCGTCTTCACCGCGCCGAACGAGGACTGGGGCGTCGTGCCGCTCGAGGCGATGGCCTCCGGTGCGCCGGTCATCGCGGTCGACGCCGGCGGTCCGCGGGAGAGCGTGATCCACAACGTGACCGGATGGCTGCTGCCACCGACGCCGTGGGCGTTCGCGGAGCAGATGCGCAAGATCGCCGAAAGCGACAACGGCCGGATCGTGTCACGTCGCGCGGTCCGTCGCCGGGCGCAGCAGTTCGCTGCCGACGCCTTCGTCGCGCGGCTCGACGACGTGATGGAGGAGGTCGCGCTGCACGGCTCGGTTACGGCGCCGATCCGGCCGACAGTGTCGCGGCCAGTCGCTGTCCCACCTCTTGCTGCGACGGGCTCGGAGGACGAGACGGGCAACTGAGCCCGCCCTCGAGCCCGGCCCGCAACGCCGCCGCCCACGCGGTGACATCGCCGACCGGCGCCAACCGTGCGGTGCCCGCCGTACTCTCCCGCAGCGACGGGATGTCACTCACCACCGCCGGTGTGCCGCAGGCCATCGCCTCGAGGGGCGGCAGTCCATATCCCTCATATCGGCTCGGATAGAGCAGGACGGCGGCGCCGGTCAGCAGTGTCACGAGCTCCTCGTCGCCGACGCGCCCGACCTGCCGGATGGTCGGCGCCGCCGGCAGGGAGACCGGCGCGAACGTCGGATGTCCGCCGCCGACCAGTACGAGGTCGTGCGGCAAGTCGCGGGCGACCTTCTGGTGAGCGGCGATGGCCGTGTGGACGTCCTTGCGAGGATCGGCCCATCCGACGACCACGGCATAGGGAAGATCGAGTGCGTGGCGCTCCCGGACGGTGACGACGTCCTCCTGAGTCGCCGGCGCGAACCTCGAATCGACGGCGGGTGGGACGACCGACACCTTCCTCGGATCTAGCCCGAGATCGACCAGCTCCCGACGGACCGCGTCCGACACGGTGATCACATGCTTGGCACGACGGGCGCTTCGTCGCATTGCTGCGGCGTAGGCACGCATCGAACCGGCAAACCACTCGGGACCCACCATCGCGGCGAGATCGTGGACGACGACCACCCCCGGTGACACGAGGGGCGCTGTGTTGGTCAGGGACCAGATCGTCCGGCCGCGGGCCGCTGTAGGCAGCAGCAGCTGCTCCCAGATCCGGCCGCCGACCCGGCCGCCGGGGGCGTGGATGAGGCGATCCGCGAGCGGATCGGTGGTGCCGCTGGGGGCCCAGATCTCGACGTCGGCCCCGGCCCGCTTCGCCGCAAGAGCGAAGCTTCGCGCCACGCGGTGCAGCCCGGTGGGAGCCGCGGCGAGGAAGCGACCGTCGGCGACGTAACGCGGTCCGCGCGTCATCGCGGCGTGAGGTGTCCGTGGACGAGCGGCAGCCGGGAGGCTGTCGTGCGTCCCACGATCAATCCGACCGCTCGCATCACCGAGCTTGCGAACCCGAACTCGTAGCCAGCCCGCAGATCGGTTCCTGCCTGGCGAAGCGTCGCGCGCACGCTGCCGGCCGCGAAGTCGCGGGCGGCCTGGCTGCCGCCGAGCCGCCGCACCTTCGTGCGAACCGCACCGGCACCGACGCCGTACCCATAGGACGTGGCGAGTGCGGCGCGGCGATCTCGCCACTGTTCATGGCTCACCGCGGCGTGGGGGTCGTAGCGCCCGATCCACCCTTCGCGCAGCGCCCGCCACAGGAAGTCGGTGTCCTCACCGCTGCGCAGCTCCGCTCCGACTCCGAGCATGTCGTCGAAGCCGCCGAGGGAGTCCCAACATGCCCGGCTCACGGCCAGGTTCGCGCCGTGGCCGATGTGACTGGGGTCGTCGTCCGCTCCGTACGTCCGCGGAAACGCGTCGAGCACCACCGACACGGGCTCGCCGCCGCCAGCGGCGACAACCCGGCCGACGACGAACCCGACTCGCTCGCCCACACCGTCGCCGGCTACGAACTGCGACCTGATGGCACGAGCCCAGCCCGGCTCCGGCTGGCAGTCGTCATCGGTGAAGGCGACGACATCGGCACCGGTCGCCCGCATCGCGACGTTGCGGGCGTGCGCGAGGCCGGGAACATCGGCTCGAATGCATCGGACGCCCGCCTCGCCGGCAGCCTCGGCGGTCGCGGCGGTCGTCGATGCCGAGTCCACCACCACGATGTCGTCGGCGTCCTGGGCGACCACCGTGCGCAAGCACTCGCGAAGCTGCTGCGGTCGGTCGCGGCTGCAGACGACGACAGCGAGCGAGACGGTCACGGGGCCATTATCCGGCGGTCGCTCGGCCGGCCCTCCAGATACCGTCCTCGGGATGCGGGTCGTCGTGGTCAGCGCGTGGGAGCCGTGGCGGCGTGATGACGGCGCCGCCTTCGTCCTCGACCACCAGCTGCGACGGCTGTCGCGCCGTCATGAGATCACCCTGCTGTCAGCGGGTGCGCCGAGCGTCACCTCTGCCACCAATCTCACCAGCATGGCCGACCTGCCCGGCGTGTCGATCGAGTGGTTCGGCAGCGGCACCACCCCGATGCTCGACTACGTGTCGCGCCGCGTCTGGTCGGTGCGACATCGCGAGCCCGCACACGTCGGGTATGTCGAACGCCCCGGTCTGGTCGCGGCGTTGCGTACGGCGGCGGCCGACGCTGACGTCGTACACCTCCACGGCTGGGGCACGGCGGGATTGTGGCGCGCGGTCGGTGAGGTCCCGACCGTGCATGTGGCGATCGACCCGTGGACGGTGAATGCGGACAACCGGCGGCTCGGACTCGGGCGCCAGCTCCTCGAGCTGGAGCAGCGGGGGCTGATCGCCTCCCATGAGCGAAGGCACTACCCGAAGCTCGGCGCGGTCGTCGTGGTGACCGATCCGGACGCGCGGTCAGTGCGTGCACTCGCGCCGCGGGCTCGGGTCGAGGTCGTGCCGAACGGTGTCGACGCCGGCGCCGATCCTGCCAACTACCCGACCGCGCCGGTGCTGGGCTTCCACGGTGTCTACGACAGCCGGGCGAACGTGGATGCTGCCCGCCACCTCGTGCGCGACCTGCTGCCGCGCGTCCGACGGAAAGTTCCGAGAGCCGAGGTGGTACTGGTCGGTCGTCGGCCACCCGAGGCGGTGAGAGCTCTTGTCGGGGAGGGGGTGTCGCTGCGCGCCGATGTGGCGGATGTTCGCGCTGAGCTCTTCAGGATGGCGGTGCACGTCGACTGGATGACCTCCGGTGCAGGCATCAAGAACAAGGTGCTCGAGGCGATGGCGGCAGCGCGACCGGTCGTCGCCACCTCGCTCGCGGCTGCGGGCATTGGCGACGGCCCTGGGCTCATCGTCGTCGATGACGTCGAGCAGGCCACCGAAGCGATCGTCGGGCTGCTCAGCAACCCGACCGCTGCGGCAGAGACCGGCCGGGCGGGTCGGGCGCGAGTGATCGAGGACTTCAGCTGGGAAGCGAACGCGGACCGGATCGAGGCACTCTGGTCGGAGCTTGCCGGATGAAGTTTTCGGTCGTCAGCTATCACCTGCCGCATCCCGATGGCACCGCGACCGGTCGACACGTCTTCGCGGTGTGGGATGAGGTGCGGCGGCAGGGCCACGAGGTGCAGGCGTGGTGCTGGGGTGATGTGCCTGATCGCCTCGAACCGCCGGCGTGGGTTCGTTGCGCGCATTTTCACGATCCGGGTGGGTGGCGCGCGTTGCCTCGCACGATCCGGCGGCCGCGTGGCGGTCTCGCGCAGGTCGGTTGGGAGCCGCCGCCCGACGCGATTGCTTGGGCCGAGGAGCCGGAGTCGTATGCAGCGATCGAAGCCGCCGCACGCAGAGCGGTCACGGTGTATCACTCGTCGGTCCTCGACGCCGTTGCACTTCGACAGCCGCGAGCGGCGATCGTGCAGTCGGCAAGAGCCGAGCGACGTGCGGTGCGCAGTGCGGGTACGGCGATCGCGTTCTCACCGCGGGTGGCCCGAGCAATCGGCATCGACAACCTGTTGCCGGTCACCTTGCCAATCCCGGCCACTCCCGTCTCGTTGGTGGAGGAGCCCGTTGTCTTGATGCTCGCAAACTGGGCCTGGCCGCCGAATCGGGTTGCCCTCGACCGCCTGATCCGGTCGTGGCCGCAGGTCAGTGAACAGGTCCCGGGGGCGCGGCTGCTGCTCGCCGGCCGCGGGATGAGATCGGCGCCTGAGGTGCCCGGTGTCGAAGTGCTGGGCGAGGTCGCCCAGGCGCGCGATGCGTTGGCGCAGGCGTCGGTCTTCGCGTTCCCGTGCCCGCCGACCAGCGGCCCGAAGATGAAGGTCCTCGATGCGCTCGCCAACGGCGTACCGGTCGTGACAACCACAGCGGGCATCGAGGGGCTGATCGACGTCGAGGCCGCCGCAGCGGTCACAACCGAGCGCGCCTTCGCTCGGACACTGGTCGACGTCCTGCGAGATCCAGCGCGGCGGGCCGCGATGGCAACGGCCGGGCGGGCGGCGGTTCTTGCCCACCACGCACCCGCTGAGGCGAGCGTCGCCCGGGTCCGGCTAGCGGCGGCCTTGTAACCCTCTGTTACTGCTCGTCACGGTCTGTTTGATCTCGCAAACCTCGGTTCCGATTCCAGCCCTGGTCGAGACATACTGTGCGCCACGGGGGATCGAACGCCGTGACTCTCGGTCCGTTCGACAGGGGAATCGAATCGCATGATCGGGCATCGCAGATTCGCCATTGCTAGCTTGACCGCCGCTGTACTCGCCACGGCGGCGACCGTCGATGTGGCGCGTGCGGCGCCGGCACCGGGCAACCCTCGCGCGTCGCACAGCGCCTTCACCACCGCGACGCGGATGCACGATGCGGGGGACGTCACGCTTCGGTCGCCCCGCCACCGCCACCCAGCCACCGGCTCCGACAGCGGGCTGCAACCGAACGTCGCCAGCCGGAAGACGGACGGCATCGCCGAGGGCCAGTGCTCGTGCTCGCCGGCCGACGTCTCGATCGTCGAGGGCGCCGACCGGATCGTCGAGGTCGCGGAGAGCTCGATCAACGTGTACGACGCCGACGGGACGCAGCTCGGGTCGACACCGCTGGAGACGATGTTCGGGACGACCGATGATCTGGTGCAGCCCAGGGTTGCCTTCGACACGACGCGTAGTCGCTTCATCGTCGTCGCGAGCGACGCGGCGACGGCGCGGCTGTATGTCGCGGTGTCCAACAGCCCGCAGCCTCGCGGTACGTGGCGGATCGGCTTCCTGACCACCGGACAGGGCGGCAGGTACGACTTCCCGATGATCGGAATGGCGGCCGACTCGTTCGTCGTCACCACCAACAACTTCGACGCGGCCGACACCTACGTGGGCTCGGCCGTCTACATCTTTCCCAAGACGACGGCCTACGGCCACACCGGCGACTACTCGGTCACTACAGCGGCGGTTCCTTTCGGTACCGCGCCCGCAGTCACCGCCGGTGCACCGATCGCGACCGCGTCACGGCTG
>JAFAZI010000191.1 GCA_019239875.1 Frankiaceae bacterium | reverse complement strand
AAGCCACTTCTCGCCGAACCGCGCTTCGTCGACGAGCGATTGCGGTGCCGATCCGGCCAACGCGCGCTGGCTGGCTTCGAGCAGCACGTCCGCGTACGCCGCCGTGTGAGTGAACTTCAGGTAGTCGCCGGCGTCGAACCAGCCGCCCTCGACGTCGACGGTACGGTGACCGATCCGGTGCAACCGACCCTGGATCCGGTCGCTGCGATATGGATGCGGAAAGCGCGGAGTCCGGTAGATCCGAGCGGCGGCGTCGTGCCGGTGGGCTGGTTCGCGGTTGAGCGGCCCAGCGACTTGGTCCGTGCCGTCTCGCTGGTTCTGGAAGAACCGAACCGCGTCGGCCACCACGGGTTGCCAGAGCGTGGCGGGCGACGCGACGACCTCGAAGGGCGGCGACGTGGTGGCCGCGCTGCCGTGCACCTGCACGCGGTAGGTGCCGACGGCGTGCAGCCCCGAGAGGTCGAGCCGGTAGACGTACGGATAGGTCGTGCTCCAGCTGCCCTGCGGATGTTCGGGCACGGTTCGCGACATGACGACCGCCCCTTGGTCGTCGATGACGTCGTACGACGGCGAGGACAGCGCGGTCCTCGTCATCAGATATGCCGGCTTCGCCTCGCCGCTGATGAACCCGACAGAGTCGATCCGCACCACTGACGTCGGTCCAGAGTGGGCGGTTCGTTCCGCGCCGGTGGCACCTGGGATCAGGGCGGCCAGCGACGCGAGGATCGTCGCGAGCGCCCGCATCCGATCAGGTTAGGTCGCGACTCCCGGTTACGGGGGAGGAACGCTGGGTACGCCGCCGTCAGCTCAACAGCGAGCCTCGGAATCGCGCGTTAGCTGTCGGTATGGGCTTCCCGCACATGACGCTCCGGGTCCAGCCGGGCCAGGTCCGCGCCGCCGGAGAGCAGTGTCAGGTTGTTTCGCGCCATGATCGTCGCAAGCCGAAGGCGTTCGGCCGGGTCGACCTCGAACAGCTCGGTGGCATCGCGGGCGCCCGTGACTTCATTGAAGATCTGCTTCGCGTCGAGGTCAGGAAACTCTCTGACGAGCCGAGCGCACAAATCGGTCCAGTCGCGGTCACTCGCACGCGCGGGCTGGGGGATCGCGGCGGTCTGCGTGGTCATGGGATCGCACAAGTACTCGTCTGACAACATCCGGCGCTCCTCTCTGCCAGGAGGCGCCTCGTCATCAGAGAAACACCCCAGAAATGGGAAGTGCTCGCTGCTGAGACAAATCCGACGTTAGCCCCAAGATCAGCTTTTAGCAACCTGAGCACGCGACGCGCGACATACCTGACACCATCTCTGACAGGTTGAAGGTTGTGACCGGGCGCCGGTCAGTCCGCGGGCACCTCGCGCCAGTCGGGATGGAGCTCGCGGTCGAGGGCGAGTCGCAGCCCCTCGACTGTCCTGCCGTTCAGCTCGCGGGCCTCCGCGGCTGTGGCCAGCCATGCGACCGCGGCCGCCGGGGCCGACGGCGGCGCGCCGCGGTAGTGGCCCTCGAGGCCGAGCCGCTTGCTGTTCGCTGCCATCCGCTCCGTGGTCACATGTCCCGGGTCGACGTTGATCGCCACGATGCCGTCCGGGCCATGCTCGACGGCGAGATGGCCAGCCAGCCGATGGAACGCCGCCTTCGATGCGGCGTACGCGTAGCCCCAGCCGCCTTCGCCGACCGGCGCGCTCGGTTCGTGCGTCGCCGCGTAGGACGTGATGGAGATGATGCGGCCGGCGCCGACAGCAAGCATCGCAGGCAGTGCCGCTTTGACGAGCACGACCTGGGCGAGCGCGTTGGCTTTGAGCTTCGTGTCGAGGAGTTCGATCGGCGTGTCGAGGAGCCGCAACATGCTGCAGGCGCCGGTATGCACGGCGTTGAGGACGAGCACGTCGAGCCGGCCGAACGTTGCAAGGGTCGAGGCAACTGCTGATTCGAGTGACGCGAAGTCGGTCAGATCCGCCACAAGCGGGAGCGCCGTCGCCCCAGCAGCGACGACTGATTCGGCGGTGCGCTCGAGACTGCCCTCGATCGAGCTCCCGCCCCCGGCGTCAGAGTCGTCGCGACCGTCGCCTTCGCGGGCGGTGCGGGCCGTGAACGCCACCTCGAACCCGGCCGATGCCAGTGCGATCGCACAGGCTTTGCCGATGCCGCGACTGGCACCCGTGACGAGTGCAACTGGTTTCGGTTGCGGTGTCGACATGACCGCACCTTACGGCGCGCCGGTTACCTCGTGCGGTGCGGAACTAGACGCCTCGTTCGGAGTCGTTCGGGAACTCTTCCTCGGCCTCGACCGATTTGCTCTGCTCGACTGCGTCGGCGGGGTCTGCCTCCGCGATGTCGATCAGTCGGTCGTCCTCGGAGTCTGGCGGACTGCTCTGCTCGGCGCGATCCGCTTCGGAGCCCTCTGGCTGGTTGGTCATGTTCTGATCGCTACCCCGTCGCAACGCCCCCACTCGCGGGCGGTCGCCCGGGAAGGTGGCCG
>JAFAZI010000189.1 GCA_019239875.1 Frankiaceae bacterium | reverse complement strand
GCCTTGCGAGCCGCGTTGGCCACCGGACGAGCCGGCCCCACCGCCCTGGGTCCCCGGACCCCCCGACGCACTGCCCGGTCCGGTGCCACTACCGGAGGCAGTTCCGGCGCCACCGCCTCCGGCGAGCCCGCCGCCGCCGGTCGCGGTCCCGGCCGGGCCCCCTCCGCCGGTTGCCGTCTGGCCGGACGACGTCGCCGTGCCGGACCCGGTGAGGTCCGGAGAGGCGCCGCCGAGCGTTGCGCCGGACGAGGTCGCCGGACGAGATGGGGCGAGCAGTACGACGACGAGCTGGGCGGCGGCGAACGCCGCGAACGGTAGGTAGCGCCGCGCGTGCGAGGTCAACGTCGAGATCCCTTGGCCGTGGAACCAGTCGAGTTGTTTTAGCACGGTCAATGCGATTTGTTAACGGAGGTAGGCGCCTACACGTCCGGGGCGGTTCAGGCGGCGAGCAGCTCGCGGAGCAACACCCGGATCGTGGCCGCAGCTTGCTCCGGTGACAGGCCGAGCTCGGTCCGGGTTGCCTCCCACGCCGACCAGTTGGTCACCAAGGTCAAGGCGTCCAGAGTTCGGACGTGGTCGACGTCCGGCAACCGCGCGAGCTCGGTCGCGAACACGCGCTGGAGCTGGTCTCGCGCGGCGCGGACCAACCGGTCCCGACTGCGCCGGATCTCCACCGAGAACGGCTCTTGCAACCGGGCGGCACGCCAGACCGGTGCGAGGTCGGCGAACGTCCTGGCACGTTGCTCGATCAGCGCGTCGATCCGGTCCTCGAGCGGGAGCGACGGGTCGATCGGTGTGACGTGGCGCATGACGATCTCGAAGTCGCGCTGGCCGGCCTCGAGCAGCAGCGACTCGAAGTCGTCGAAGTGCTGCCAGACCGTGCGCAGCGAGACACCGGCGCGCTCCGCCACCCGAGCTGCAGTCGGTCGAAGGTCGCCGGCATGGTTGAGCGCGCGCATGGCATCGACGATCGCGAGGCGGGTCCGCGCCGACCGAGCCAGCCGACCGTCGGTCGCCTCCGACAGCGAGATCGCCGGGTGCGCGTCCGTCGTCACGGACCCCGTTATAGCAGTCGGTGTGCGAATTTCTCTCGGGAGCTTGGACGGCTATGCGGCGCCGCGAACCGACTCGGTCATCGCGCCGTCAACACCGAACAGCCGCTCCCGCCACAGCTCCACCAAGTCGCCTGTCGGCCGGTCGTCCGGGTGGAAACCCTTGCGCTCGTAGGCCTTGAGCTGGTTCCAGCTCTCCCGGCTGAACAGCGGCTGCTTGCGGGTGTAGGCGAGGCTCTTGCGGAGCCGGCCCGGCTTGTAGGTCTCCCGGTCGAGCAGCAGGCCCAGGATCACCTGGATGCTCATGCTCACGACGAACGCATAGCGAGCGATCTTCATCATCAGGATGCGCAGCCGCTCTCCTCCGCCGACCGCCTGGTAGACGTCGAAGGCCACGGCCTTGTGCTCCGCCTCCTCGAGCGCGTGCCAGAGGAAGAGGTTTCGCACCGCCTCGTGACCGAAGGACTCCCGGGTCTCCTCACTGGTCATCACGAGCTCGGCCAACGTCGCGGTGAAGTGCTCGAGCGCAGCAGTCGAGGCGAGGTTGGCGATCGCCGGCGAGTGGCGCTCACGGAACGCGATGCCGCGGCGGGTCAGGCGCTCCACGAACTTCGTGTGGTAGCCGAGCGAGTCGAGATGGGCGTTGAACGCACGGTGCTCGCGACCATGCGTCACCTCCTGGCCGATGAACCCCAGGACGGCAGCGTTGAGCTCCGGGTCCTCGATCCGGTCCTTGTAATGCCTCACCGATCGCACGAAGAAGTCCTCACCGTCGGGGAAGACCGACGACAGGGCCGCAACGACGTGGCTGACGATCAGGTCGCCGTCGTGAGCGAAGAGACGCGGCACATCCGCGAACTCCTCGTCCAGCTTCACCGGGCGGACCGGGACCTTCTTCGACTTGCCTCGCATCAGCTGTTCTCCTTCGATCGAGACCCGCGGCGACGCGATGTCGTCGCGGGCTTCGCCAGTGGTGCCAACAGCGCCAGGGCGGCGTCGATCGCCTCGGCGCGAATGGTTCGGATGTCCTCGCCGTGCTCGACGACACCGGCCGCCAGCTCCCGCAGGCCACCGAGCAGGATCACAGCGCGGGCCTCGCTGATCGGCTCGATGCCGGCCTTGCGCATCTCTGCCGTGCTCGACAGCTCGATCAGCAGCTTGGTGAACGTCCGCATCGCGTAACGCTGCGCCTCGACCGCTCGAGTCCCGAGAGAGGGGAGCTCGCGGATCCAGCTGAGCCCGACCTCGGGCTCGGCGGCGATCGTGTCCACCCACGCGCCGACGCCGGCCCGCACCTGCTCGTCCCAGGGCGCCTTCGGATCGACTGCCGCCGCGATCTCGGCCTGCAGCAGCTGGTGGATCTCGAAGAGCAACGCGAGAAAGCAGTCGTCCTTGGTCTCGAAGACCTCATAGAAGGTACGACGCGAGGTGCGCGCATGAGCCACGATGTCGGAGATCTTGGTCTCCCGGTAACCGCGCTCCTTGATGGACGCGGCGAGGCCTCGCAACAAGCGCTCCCGTGAAGGCAGCGCTGCCACCGGTTCGGTGAATGCCGGTGCGATCGTCACGTCCGAGCCTCTCGCCTGCTCCGAGTTGTGCCGGTGTGGTACTCAACGGTACCATGGGCCGGTACTCATGGGTACCAGGAGGGCCATGACGGCGAAGCAGCGACGTGCGACGGTCGCGCTCGGCAGCGGGCTCGCGCTCCTCCTCGCCGCCTGTGTCGGCGGTTCCGCCGCGCCGACCAGCAGCCACCGAACGGGCGGGCCCAGCACCCAACCGACACATCACCACGATGCTCAACCCCGGCCGAAGCATGCCTCGACCCACGGCGGCTCGCAGCCAAAGCCGGGCTCGTCTGGCAGCAATCATCACGTGACCGCAGGCGGTACCTCGGCGAGTGGATCGGGCCACTCGACAACCGGGACGTCGAGATCGGGAGACCACAGGCGCCCGAACCCCACCGGGCCGAAGCCGGTGACGACGGGCACCTACACGTACCGCCAGTCCGGTTCGCAGACCATCGCCGGCATGTCCAGCGGTTTCGATCCGAAGGGGACGCTGTCGGTGGCGCAACCGCGGGCGAACGGCAGGCAGACGTCGCACATGGTGATCGACTCTCAGCAACCGCCGAGTGACCAGACGATCCAGTTCAACCGGCACGGCATGTTCTTGCTGGCCAGCGTCCAGCGCTACAAGTTCGCGGGACACACCGAGACGATCCGGTGCCACTTCCATCCGGGGCTGCCTCTCCCACCTTGGCCGTTGAAAGTCGGTATGACGTTCCACGGCAGCGGCGACTGCGGCAACATCCACGTCTCCGGCACCGGCCAGGTCATCAGCCGGCGGACCGCGACCGTCGGCCGGGTCGCCGTACCCGTCTTCGTCATCAAGAGCACGCTGAAGACCTCGGGTGGCGTCAGGTCAACCACCACCGACACCGAGTGGTTCTCCCCAGCACTGCGACTTTCCGTCAAGGATGTCGGGGACACCAAGGGCAAGTTCGGCCCCTTCCCGTTCGCCAGCCACTTCACTCGAACCCTCAGCTCCACCCGGCCCCGATGAGGAGCAATTCGTGAGCATCGACGAGCGATTCAACCTGTCCGAGGAAGAGCTCGAGGCGATGCACAACGAGCGAATCGCGAAGGCAACGGTCAACCGTGCCATCACCGGCCCGGTCAGCGACTGGACGTCGGACTGGTCACATACCGAGCCGGAGTGGGCGGCCGACCCCTACCCGATCCAGGCCGACCTGCGGCAGCGATGCCCGATCGCGCACACCGAACGATTCGGTGGAGCGTGGCTCCCCACCCGGCACGACGACATCGCCGAGATCGCCTACGACACCGAGCGGTTCTCCTCACGAGCCGTCGTGGTCGGCAACATTCGCCCGATGATGGAGCTCGCGCCGGTCGGCGCGACTCCCCCGATCTCGTCGGACCCGCCGTTCCACCACGAGGCCCGCAAGCTCTTGCTGCCGGCGTTCACGAAGAGCAACGTCGCGAACCTGGAGCCTGCTACCCGTGCGTTCTGCCACGAGCTGATCGACTCGTTCGCCGGCAAGGACGTCATCGACGCGGCGCACGACTACGCGCAGTACATCCCGATGCGAGTCATCGCCGACATGCTCGGCTTCCCGCCCGAGGACCAGGAACAGTTCCGCGAGTTCATCCACCACGCCCTCGAAGGCATCAACGGGACTCTCGAGGAACAGATCGCGGGGATGGGCAAGCTCGCGGACTACATCATGGGGCAGGTGTACGACCACCTCGAGAACCCGCGCGACGACCTCACCTCGTACCTGCTCGGCTGTGAGATGGGCGGCGAGAAGCTCGACCCGTTCCACGTCACGGGCACGATGGTCCTGTTGCTCATCGCCGGCATCGACACGACGTGGAGCGCCATCGGCGCATCGCTGTGGCATCTCGCGAAGACCGAGGCGGATCGGCGGCGGCTGGCGGCCGAGCCGGACCTCCTGCCGACCGCGATGGAGGAGTTCCTGCGCGCGTTCGCGCCGGTCACGATGGCGCGGCTGGTGCGCGAGGACATGGAGTGGAAGGGCGTGCAGATGAAGGCGGAGGACTGGGTCCTGCTGTCCTTCCCGGCCGCCAACCGCGACCCCGCGAAGTTCGACCGCGCCGACGAGGTCGTCATCGACCGCGAGGTCAACAAGCATGCGGCGTTCGGTCTGGGCATCCATCGCTGCGTCGGTTCACACCTCGCACGGATGGAGCTCCGCGTAGCGCTCGAGGTGTGGATGCAGCGCATCCCGGAGTTCACCCTCGCCGATCCCGCCGCCGTGACGTGGGCAGCCGGTCAGGTTCGCGGTCCGCGCAGCCTGCCGCTCCGGATCTCGCCGAACAATGTGACGTCGTTATCGCAATAGCGATAACGCTGTCACATCGTTTCGGGTCACGATCTCGCCAGCTCGCTGAGCAGCGCGCGGGTTCTGGCGCGGGAGCCCGTTGCGTCCTCGCCCACCGCGAACGGCGCCGCCCACAGGTCGGTCATACCTGCGTCGAACAACACACGGATCTGCTCGGCGACACTCTCCTCGTTGCCGACGACCGCGACATCCGCGGCCGACGACACACCACCCCGCGCCATCAGCCGCTGGTAGTTGGGCAACGTGTCGTAGATCGCGAACTGCTTCGCTGCGGTCTCGCGCGCCTCGGCTACGTCGTCGTGTACGGCGATGGGCAGCCCGGCAACGATCCGCGGCGCGGGCCGACCAGCGTCGGACGCCGATGCGGTGAGGCGCGGCGCGATGTGGTCGCGGATCGCTACGGCATTGCCCATCCAGAGGATCGTTCCGGCGGCATGCCGGCCCGCGACCCGCAGGCTCCGCGGCGCCAGCGCCCCGAGCAGCACCGGGATCGGCTCGTCGCCGACCAGCGAAGGCGGGTCCGCGTTGGCCCGGAACTCCTTGCCCGAGAACGCGACCGGCTCCCCGCGCAGCAACGTGGTGACGATCTCGACGTACTCCTCGACGTGCTGGCCGACGGTCGAATAGGACAAGCCGAGCGCGCCCTCGACGACCACGTCATGCGACGGCCCGATGCCGAGTGTCAGCCGCCCCGGCGTACCGATCGCCGCCGCGACCGCCGCCACCCTCTTGGCTTGCAGCACCGGGTGACAGGCATACGTCACGAGCACCGACGTGCCGAGCTCGATGCGCTCGGTTGACTGCCCGGCGAGGGCCATGCCGACCAGCGGGTCGCCGAGAATTGCGCTAGCGAACCACAGGCTCGTGAAGCCGTCGGCCTCCGCGCGCTGCGCCTGGCGCACCACCGCCTCCGGTCCCGACCCGGCCCCGGTCATCCCGATCCTCATGCCCGCTCCCAACCTTCGGTACCCGTGAGTACCGCCCTACGGTAACGTGCCCGCGTGACCGAAAGTCCCATCGAGGCGGCGCAACGCACCGGCACCATCAACGCATTGTGGGCCAGGCTCCAACCGGACGTGCCGGCGATCATCTCGGATCGTGGCAACCGCACCTTTGCCGAGCTTTCGGGGCGTGCCAACCAGGTCGTCCGGATGCTCCGCGGCGCCGGCCTCCAGTCTGGCGACGCCGTGGCGCTGCTCTGCTCCAACCGCCCGGAGTTCATCGAGGTCCACCAGGCGACGGCACGGGCAGGGCTGCGACTGACTCCAATCAACTGGCACGTCACGCCCGACGAGGCGGCGTATGTCGTCGCCGACTGCGAGGCGAAAGCGTTCATCGCGGACGCCCGTTTCGCGGCCGTCGCCGAGGCCGCGGTTGCGGCTGCAAAGCCGGACGTGGCACTGGCGATCGGTGGCAGCATTCCTGGGTTCGACGACTACGAGTCGGCGATCGCGCCACACGACGCCGATGATCTGCCGGACCCGAGCCTCGGCACCACGATGATGTACACGTCGGGAACCACCGGTCGCCCGAAGGGCGTGCAGCGCGAGATGACCGGCTCGATGAGCGAGCGAGCGATGACGCAGCTCCGCGAGCTCGTCACCGCCACCGGCTATCAGGCTGGCAAAGACGTCACGCTCGTAACCGGCCCGCTGTACCACGCGGCGCCGTTGCTTTTCACGATGAGCCTCCCCCTCACGGTCGGCACGACCGTCGTACTGATGGACGGCTGGGAGGCTGAGGAAACTCTTCGTTTGATCCAGGAGCACTCGGTCACGCACACGCACCTCGTGCCGACGATGTTCCATCGAATGCTGTCGCTGCCTGCGGAGCTCCGCGACAAGTACGACGTCAGCTCGTTGCGGCTGATCTGGCACGGCGCAGCGCCCTGCCCGGTGCCGGTCAAGCAGGCGATGATCGAGTGGCTCGGACCGATCATCTGGGAGTACTACGGCGCCACCGAAGGCCTCACCACGATCGTCGACTCCAAAGCGTGGCTGGAGCGACCGGGCACGGTGGGCAAGCCGTTCGACGGCGAGATCGTCGTTCGTGACGACGATGGCAACCTGCTGCCGCCGGGCGAGCCGGGCACGCTCTACATCAAGGCACCGGACGATGGCCGGTTCCACTACCACGGCGATGCGGCGAAGACCGCGCGGACGTACAGCGGCGACTACTACGCGCTCGGTGACGTCGGCTATGTCGATGAGGACGGCTGGCTGTTCCTCACCGACCGCAGCACCAACCTGATCATCTCTGGCGGCGTCAACATCTACCCCGCCGAGATCGAGGCCGCGCTGATCACACATCCAGCCGTCGGCGACGTCGCGGTCATCGGCGTGCCCGACGAGGAATGGGGTGAGACCGTCCTCGCCGTCGTCGAGCCACAACCCGGCGTCGAGCCGACACCCGAGCTCGGTGAGGACCTGCTGCGCTTCGCGCGGGAACGCCTGGCGTCGTACAAGTGCCCGAGGTCGGTGGACTTCGTCACCGAGCTTCCGCGTGCCGACAGCGGGAAGCTCTACAAGCGCCGTCTCCGTGACGAGTACCGCACCCGCGCGGCCAGATCGTCGCGCTAGGCGTCACCCTGAGCGCCGCACCCATGGGCCATACGCACCCCCAGCGCCGCACCCATGGGCCATGCGCACCCGCAGCGCCGCACCCATGGGCCATGCGCGCGGACGGCAACTGGCTAGAGGCGCACGAGACCTTCCTGTCCGACCGTGACCGCATGGACACCGCCGAGGGTGTGCATGGTTCCGATTCCCAGGCCGCGTGAGCTCGCACTCGACCTCGCCGCGACGTCGAACAGCAACCACTCGTCGGCTCGCGCCGGCCGGTGGAACCACACGGCGTGGTCGAGGCTGGCCGCCATCGCGGGCCGTTCGGAACCGCTACGCGCCGCCCGCACCGCCGCGAGGACGCCCATGTCTGACAGGAACGTGATGACGCACGCGTGCAAGCCCGGATCGTCGGGCAGCGCTGCCCGGGAACGGATCCACATCGCGCGGCGCGGTGTCGGGCTCTGGCGAGTGTGCGAGTACTCCGGTACCTCGAGCCGCTCGAAGGGTGAGTCCTCACCCCACAACGTCCGCGACAGCTCGGTCTGCGAGTCGGCGAGGTCGTCGGGGCCGGGGACGTCGGTGGCGATCGGCGTCGCGAAGTCGCCGCCTGGCTCGTCCTTGTGGAACGACGCCGTCACGGTGAAGATCGGCTCGTCGTCTTGGCACGCAACCACCGTGCGGGTCGAAAAGGAACGCCCGTCACGGAGTCGCTCTACCCGCAAGGTGGTCGACGCGTCGTTCTTGCCGGGCCGCAGGAAGTAGGCATGCAGCGAGTGCGGCGCATGCTCCGCATCGACCGTAGCGATCGCGGCGCGCAGCGCATGCGCCGCGACCTGGCCTCCGAACAGCGTCTGCTGGAAGCGGCGCTTCGGCTGCGGCGGG
>JAFAZI010000157.1 GCA_019239875.1 Frankiaceae bacterium | reverse complement strand
GGGTGGGGTGCAGCGTCGAGTACACCTGGCCGAGATAGGTGCCGTAGGAGTAACCGTAGTAGTTGATCTTGTGGACCTTGACCGCCTTGCGGATCGCCTCCATGTCACGAACGGTGTCCTTGGTGGTGATGTGGCGGAGCAGGTCCGGGAACTTCCGCTCGCAGTTGTCGGCGTAGGCCTTCGACCGCTTCTGCCAGTAGCGCAGGATGGCTTTGGTGGTGGGTCGGTAGGGCTTGCGGGGACCCTTGAAGTACCCGCCGTCACATGTGAGGGCGGGCCGACTGGCGCCGACGCCGCGGGGATCCCAGCTGATCCAGTCGTACCTGCCGCTGACCTTCTGCGGCAGGCTGTTGGCGAGATAGGGACCGAGGTCGAGGCCTTCGCCGCCGGGGCCGCCGGGGTTGGACAGCATGACCCCCTCGTAGTGCTTCGCGCTCGAAGTGTGGCGGATCAAGGACAGGGCGAGCTTGACCTTCTTGCCGTGCGGCCGCTTGTGGTTCATCGGGACCGCAAGCGTCGCGCACCGGACCGACCCGAAACCGACGACGTACGCATAGCGGTAGGAGTTGCAGCCATGCCACCTCACGCCTTTGAGGTGGGCGACCTGCACGGCCCGCGGCGCCGAACCGTGCGCGGTCGAACCGGGCACGGTGGCGATCACCCCGGACGCCACGACGACCGCAGCGAGCAAGGACAGGGGCTTGTTCACGAGCGCTCCATCGGCGGCCGAGTGGGCTTCGAACCGCGTTGCGCGTGAGTCTAATGTCCGCTTTCGCGGAAACCGGGGCAGATCAACCGTGTTGGGGATAACGCTTCAGAGACGGTCGACGACCCAGTCGATGCACGTGGTCAGCGCCTCGACGTCGCTCGGCTCGATCGCCGGGAACAGTCCGACCCGCAGGCCGTTGTAACCCGCCGCGCGGTAGGCGCCGACGTCGACGATGCCGTTGAACTTCAACGCCTTCACCACAGCGCTCGCATCGATCGAGTCCGCGAGCCGGATCGTGCCGACCACCATCGAGCGCTTGGCGGGGTCGGTGACGAACGGCTCGGCGTACGGTGACTTCTCGGCCCAGGTGTAGAGGATGCGGCTGGAGTCGGCGGTCCGCTCGACGGCCCACTTCAGACCGCCCTTGCCGTTGACCCAGGCGAGATGCTCCGCCATCAGGAACAGGGTCGCGAGCGCAGGTGTGTTGTAGGTCTGCTCGAGGCGGGACTGCTCGATGGCGATGGTGAGGTCGAGGGAGGCCGGCACCCATCGGTCCGGCACCAGCCGGTGCGCGCGTTCGATCGCATCGGGAGACAGGATTGCCAGCCACAGGCCGCCGTCAGAAGCGAAGGACTTCTGCGGGGCGAAGTAGTACGCATCGGCCTGGGTCAGGTCGACCGGAAGGCCGCCGGCGGCGCTGGTCGCGTCGATCAACGTGATCGCGCCGTCGTCCGCGCCGGCCGGGCGCTCCACCCGCGTCTGCACGCCGGTCGAGGTCTCGTTGTGCGGCCAGCAGTAGGCATCAACGCCCGCCTCGGTGGTGAGAGTCGGTGCGTCGCCGTAGTCGGCGGTGTGCACGACCGGGTCCTGGAGGTACGGCGTCTCGCTGACGGCCTTCGCGAACTTCGAGGAGAACTCGCCGAAGACGAGGTGCTCCGAGCGCCGCTCGATCAGGCAGTGCGTCGCGATGTCCCAGAACTGCGTAGCGCCGCCGTTGCCGAGCACGACCTCGTAGCCGTCCGGCAGCCCGTAGAAGTCGGCGATGCCCTGGCGCACCCGCTTCACGACGGACCGGACGCCGTCCTGTCGGTGCGAGGTGCCCATGTACGTCGTACCGGTCGCTGCGAGTGCCGTCAGCTGCTCGGGACGGACCTTCGTTGGCCCGGAGCCGAACCGGCCGTCACTCGGTCGCAGATGGGCCGGGATGGCAAGGGAGTCGCTGGGCCTGGGAGTCGTCACGCCACGAGGATATGCGTTGCTACCCAACCGATCTGGCAAGCAATGTCACATTGCCCAGCCCAGCACCAGGCAATGTCACATCACCTGGTCACAGGGCCAGCAATGTCGCATTGCTTGGGGTTCCAGGTGGTCCGGCCCGGAGGATGATCACGCCGGGCGGCAGGCCCTTGCCGCGTTCGCGCAGGTAACACGTCTCGAGTTGTTGCAGGACGTCCGGGCCGTATGTGCTGATCCGGCGCGGCGTGTTGCCGAGCACGGTCAGGCCCCCCGTGACCATGGCATCAGCCCGGACGTGCATGTCCTCGAAAGCGTCTTCGCCGGCCTCGGCTTCGGCGTGGGCGTCTCGGCCGTTGACCTCATGCACCATCGCGGCGTCGACGAACAGGGCATCGGGACTGATCTTGCGACCGTCCGGCAACTGGATCAACGGGTTCCACAGCGGCTCGGGCAGGATTCGACTCGACAGGATCAGTCGTCGCACGTCGGCCTCTGGGGCCGAACGCATGCCTCGCTCGAGCTCGGCGATGACTCGTAACAGTCGAGGCCGCCCTCTGGCGGGACCGAGTTTCGCCTCCTCGACCAGTTGATCGAGGGTGAAGCGGTTGCGCTGTAGGCCAGCAGCTGCGACGGCAAGCGTGTCCCGTTCGTTCGGATGCCGTAGCGCCATCTCAGCCATTGCGCGCCGCGCCGGCGCGACCGGGAATCCTTCGATCACGATCGGCCGCGGCAATCTCGTCGTACGACGCAGCACGACGAAGTCCCGAGACACCCGCTGGACGGTTGCATCGACAAGCACTCGCACCGTCGAGGAGGTCGGGACGTACGGAAGGCCGTAGCGCTGCAGCGTCGACGTCGTTGAGCATCGAACTCTCGCCGGCGTGAAGCAGCGCAGCGCGAGCCCGGTGCCGATTCGTGAGGGCACCGGTGAACGTTGCGTAGACACCGGGGAGCACGACCTGCCAGTCCCTCCCGAGATGGGCATCGACCTCAGCTGGTGTGAAGTACCAGAAGGCTTGTCGCCGGGTCAGCAGCTGGTCCTGGGCGTTGAGCAGATGCGCAAGGGATTGGGTCATGCGACGACCCTCGCCCGCCGTCAGCCGGTGTGGTCACCGCGCCGCAGATGTGTGGATGGGGCAGCCTCACGCGCGGCCTGTGGAAGCAATGTGGCATCGCTTGCAGCGCGGGCGAGCAATGCCACATCAGTCGCAGCGTGGGCGAGCAATGCCACATTGCTTCCCGCGCGGCAGGGCAATGTGACATTGCTTGCGAAGCGGCCTCGGGTCAGCCGATCTGGGCGAAGCCTTCGACGTCCTCCACACCGCGGTTGGCCGGTCCGACGTACTTCGCGGATGGCCGGATCAGGCGACCGGTCCGCTTCTGCTCCAGGATGTGAGCGCTCCACCCGGCGACTCGCGCGCAGGTGAACATCGACGTGAACATGTGCGCTGGCACCTGCGCGAAGTCCAGGACGACCGCCGACCAGAACTCGACGTTCGTCGCGAGCACTCGGTCCGGGTAGCGCTCCTTGAGCTCTTCGAGCGCTGCGTTCTCGAGGGCCTCGGCGACCTCGACCCGGGGCGCGTTCAGCTCCTTCGCGGTACGACGAAGCACGCGTGCCCTCGGGTCCTCCGCGCGGTAGACGCGGTGGCCGAAGCCCATGAGCCGCTGCTTGGAGTCCATCAGCCGCTTCACGTAGCGGCGCGCGTCACCTTCCTCGGCAACGTCGTCGAGCATCTTCAGCACGCGCGACGGCGCGCCGCCGTGCAGCGGGCCGGACAGCGCGCCGACCGCGCCGGACAGGCAGGCCGCGGCGTCGGCGCCGGTCGACGCGATGACGCGGGCGGTGAAGGTCGAGGCGTTCATGCCGTGCTCGGCGGCCGAGACGAAGTAGGCGTCGACCGCCTTCGTGTGATCGGGGTCCGGCTCGCCGCGCCAGCGCGTCATGAAGCGCTCGACGACCGAGGAGCATTCGTCGATCCGCTTCTGCGGCACCATCGGCTGGCCGATGCCACGGGCGGACTGCGCCACAAACGACATCGCGGTGACCGAGCATCGGGCGAGGTCGTCGCGGGCCTGCTCGTCGTCGATGTCCAGCAGCTGTTGGATGCCCCACGCCGGAGCGAGCGTGGCGAGAGCGCTCTGCACGTCGACCCGGATGTCTCCGGAGTGGACGGGGACGGGAAACGGCTCAGCGGGCGGCAGACCCGGCGCGAACTTGCCGTCGACCAGCAGCCCCCACACGTTGCCGTAGGACACCCGGCCGACGAGGTCTTCGATGTCGACGCCGCGGTACCGCAGCGCGGAGCCCTCCTTGTCGGGTTCGGCGATCTCGCTCTCGAAGGCGACGACCCCTTCCAGCCCGGGCTTGAAAACCGTCTCGTCTGCCATGTCGCACTCCTTCGTGGTCTCCGTTCCATTGTGCTACTCGCCAGTAGTGCGTGCCGCGGCGCGGTCGACCGCGGACCCCCCGAGGTCGCGGTGACTCGGGAGGGCGCGGCGGCGGGCCGATCGGTAGCGTCGAGCCGTGACGGAACCGATCGATCTGGCCCGACTGCGCAATGAGTACCAAGCAGTCGGCCTCTCCCGTCACGACCTGCCCGATGAGCCGATCCAGCTGTGGTGGAGCTGGCTGCAGGAGGCGCAGGACTGCGGCATCGCGGAGCTGAACGCGGTCATCGTCGCGACCGTCGACCCCGACGGCGGCCCGAGCGTGCGGACCGTCCTCTGCAAGGGCGCCGACGCGACGGGGTTCACCTTCTTCACCAACTACATGTCTCGCAAGGGTCAGGCGATCGCACACGAGCCACGCGTGGCGTTGCTGTTCCCCTGGCACCAGATCTCGCGACAGGTGATCGTCAACGGCGTCGCGCGCCCGGTGTCGCGTCAGGAGTCAGAGGCCTACTTCGCCACCCGGCCGCGCGGCGCGCAGCTCTCAGCCGTCGCGAGCGCCCAGTCCAGTCCGGTCGAGGATCGCGAGGCCCTCGAGCGCCGTACCGCAGAACTGGAAGCCGAGTACGACGGACGCGAGGTGCCCTGCCCGGCGCACTGGGGTGGCTTCCACGTGTGGCCACAGACCATCGAGTTCTGGCAGGGACGCCATGACCGGTTGCACGACCGGCTCCGCTACATCGCGACTGATGACGGGTGGCGGGTCGAGCGGCTGAGCCCGTGACGGCGGCGATGCCGGAGGGCGGCGAAGCCGAGCCGAAGCCGCCGCTGTGGCAACGCATCGCCGCCGACGTCACTCCGCTGCGGGAGAGTCCGGAGTATCGCCGCTGGTGGGCGGGATACATGGTGTCGAACGTCGGCAGCCAGGTCACCATCGTGGCGGCGCAGCTCCAGGTCTTCCGCCTGACCCACTCGTCCTTCGACGTCGGGATCACCGGGCTGGTCACGGTGATCCCACTGATCGTCTTCGGCCTGCTCGGCGGGTCGATCGCCGACGCGATGGACCGCCGCAAGCTCATGCTGCTGACGACGAGCATCGACACGGTGCTCGCCGGTCTGATGTGGGTGCAGGCGGCCGCGGGACTCGACCGAGTCTGGGTGATCTACGTCCTGCTCGGCGCACAGGCAGGGTTCTTCAGCATCGACTCCTCCGCGAGGGGTGCGATGCTGCCGCGCCTCGTCCGCCGCGAGCTGTTGCCGGCGGCGAACTCGCTTGGCCAGATCAGTCAGAACACCGCGCTCACCGGCGGGCCGTTGCTGGCCGGCCTGCTGGTCGGCTCGCTCGGTTTCTCGTGGGCCTACGGCGTGGACGCGCTGTCGTTCCTCGCGATTCTGTACGCGTTGCTGCGGCTGCCGCCCGCCCCGCCCGTGGGCGAGGTCTCGAAGGCTGGGCTCAAGTCGGTCGCGGAGGGGCTGCGGTTCCTCGGTCCCCGCAAGAACCTGCTGATGACCTTCCTCGTCGACATCAACGCGATGGTCTTCGGCATGCCTCGGGCGCTGTTCCCCGCCCTCGCGACCGGCACCTTCCACGGCGGGGCGGGTACCGCCGGCCTGCTGTACGCCGCGCCGCCGGTCGGGGCTCTCGTCGGCGCCGGGTTGTCGGGCTGGTCCGGACGAGTTCGGCGCCAAGGACTCGCCGTTCTCGTCTCGGTCGGCGTCTGGGGCGCGGCGATCGCCGGGTTCGGCCTGTCCCACCTGCTCTGGCTGGGACTGGTGATGCTGGCGATCGCTGGTGCCGCCGACATGGTCAGCGCGATCTTCCGCAGCACCATCCTCCAGGTGGCGACACCCGACTCGTTGCGGGGGAGACTCCAGGGTGTGTTCATCGTCGTCGTGGCCGGTGGGCCCAGATTCGGCGACGTCGAGTCGGGTACCGTCGCCAGCCTCGTGAGCACCGAGTTCTCCATCGTGTCAGGCGGTCTCGCCTGCATCGTCGGCATGCTGCTGCTCGCGGCCAGGTATCCGAGCTTCGCCAAGTACGACGCCGCGGACCCGGTTCCGTGAGCTCCGCCTCGGACTTCATCCCCGACGGCGCCAACATCGACCGGCTGCGCAAGGCTGCCCTCGAGTGCACCGGGTGCCCGCTGTATCAGGACACGACGCAGACCGTCTTCAGCAAGGGTCCGGTCAACGCGAGGGTCGTCTTCGTCGGCGAACAGCCGGGTGATGTCGAGGACCGCAAGGGCGAGCCGTTCGTCGGACCGGCCGGGCAACTGCTCGACCGAGCCGTCGCTGAGGCGGGGTTGAACCCAGCGGAGATCTACACGACGAACGCCGTCAAGCATTTCAAGCACAAGGCGACAACAGGTGGGAAGCGTCGGATCCATGCCACGCCGGACGCGGGGGATGTCGCCGCGTGCCGGCCGTGGCTGCTCGCGGAGTTCGCGCTGCTGTCACCGAGCGTGGTGGTGGCGCTCGGCGCGACCGCTGGGCGGGCGCTGTTCGGGCCGCAGTTCCGCGTGATGCGCCAGCGAGGCGTGCTCATGCCGTGGCCTGCGACCGCCCACGACCCCGCCGCGTTCGGCCAGGTTGAGGAGGAGACCGCGCCGTCCGGCGCCTACGCACTGGCGACCCTGCACCCGTCGGCCGTGCTGCGGGCCGACGACCGCGATTCGGCATACCAAGGCCTGGTCAGCGACCTGCGGATCGCAGGATCGGCGCTCATCGCGTAGAACAGATAGCAAAGAAGACGGATTGGCAGGACTCAAGCCGTCACGGATCGTCTTCCGATTCGTTATACATAACAGACCGGTAGGTACTGGGGGAAGCAAGGGAGGTCGAGCACCAGAACATGGCTCGTTTCACCCTGCCGTCGCTTCCCCGTCCCAGCTTCAACAGCCGGTCCACCGGGGTGATCGTCGTCGCCTTCCTGGTGGTCAGCCTCGGAACCGCCGCGACCGCCGTGACTGCTGAGCTGCGCGATGGAAACCATCCTGCGCAGGGCTCCGGCTACACCCAGTCGCTCGGCTCCAGCGCCACCGGCCCCACCGCCGCGCCGCAGACGACGCCGGCCGCGCAGACCATTCACTACTCGACCCGGCCGAAGCGCCTGGTCGAGGCGACGCTGCTGGTGACGAGCGACCGGGCGCTGACCCATCGCCAGCTCCACCAGCTGCGTCACATCGACCATGTGAAGCGCACCATCACGATCGCCGCTGGGCGCACGAAGGTCGACGGAAACCGAGCGATGGTGGTCGGTGTCAACCCGCAGACCTTCCGGCCCTGGACCCCGAAGCTGACGGCCGACAGCAACCCGCTGTGGGCGAGCGTGAGCCGTGGTGACCTGACGGCGTCGTTCGACATGGGTAAGAACGCCAAGCTGCCGCTCGGCAACGCGGTGCCGGTGACCGGCCACCACAGCGTCACTCCAGTCCGGGTCGGGGCGTTCGCCTCGGTAGGGATGGCGAGCGTGGACGCCGTGGTGTCGAGCACCCGCGCGCGCGAGATTGGCCTCCAGCACCGTGGCGGGGTGCTGCTCAGCGCGCCGAAGGCGGATCCGCTGGCGCTGCGCAAAGCCGCCGACGGCATCATGGGCAAGCACGGCCACGCGGAGCTGCTCCGCGAGGTGATCATCACCCGCGACGCCGGCGAGTTCCTGACCCGCGACCAGATCTCCGGGTTCCTCAACGCGGCAGCGAGCCGGGTCGGCGCGCCGTACGTGTGGGGCGCCGAGGGTCCGAACTCCTTCGACTGCTCGGGCCTGGTGCAGTGGTCGTTCGCTCAGGTCGGCATCCGGATGCCACGAGTCGCGCAGGAGCAGTTCTTCACCGGACCGCACGTGGCCTACAAGGACGCCCGACCCGGCGACCTGCTGTTCTGGCACTACGACCCGACGAACCCCACGTACGTCGACCACGTCGCGATCTACGCGGGCAACGGCCAGATGCTCGTGGCGCCGCACACCGGCGACGTCGTCAAGCTGACCGCCGTACCCCTGTCGAACATGGCGGGCGTCGTCCGCGTCGACCCCGCGATCGCCGCGCAGATCTCCTAGCGCTTTCGCCCAACCGTCTCAAATCGTTGATTTGAGACGGCTCGAACCAACGATTTGAGACGGTTGGGCGTAAAGCAGACGGCGGAGGTCAGGCGACGCCGGAGGCCAGCAGGTTCGAGGGGGCCAACGGCGGTGGCCCGACGGTCTCCAGGCTCACCGCGAACTGCTGGGTGTCCGAGTACGGCGTGGTCAGGCTCGCCGCGACCGTTGCGCCCGACGCCGCGGTGAACTCCTTGATCGGCTTCGCGCGCCCGTCCCGTGGCTGCTGCCACAACACGTAGACCTTGCCGATCGGTGCGGCGGACATCGAGCTCGCGTCCATGGTCACGATCGAGTTCCGCACCGTGAGCGAGGCAGCGGTCTTGCCCCCGGCGGCCTGGAGCTCGACGACGTGGCACCCCTGTGACGCGACACAGGACGTCCCGCCGCTCGAGGAGAGCTGCCATGCCACGACGCCGCCGCCGGCGAGCACCACAGCGGCCGCGGCGGCACTGAGCGACCGCCGCGACAGCTCGTGGCGTCGCCGGCGGCGCTCGCCGAGATCGGTGATCTCCGCGCTTCGATCACCGACGATCGCGGCACGCATGGACTCCCAGGACGGCGTCGCCGCCTCCGGCTCACGGTAGTGCGCGATCGATCCCAGCTGGGCGGCCACCATCTCGTGGTCGGAGACACTCGCCGCGCACTCGGCGCAGGTCGACAGGTGATCGAGGAACGTCGACTCCTCCTCGCCCGTGAGCGCGTGCAGGGCATGCCCGGCCGCGAGCTCGTCCCAGTACTCGTGCTCGGTCATGAGGCGCCCCCCAGCGCGTCCAGGTCGCCACCGAGCGCGGTACGCATCTTGCGCATGGCGGCGAGAGTGCGGCTCTTTACGGTGCCGAGCGGCAGGCCGGTCAAACCGGCGATCTCGCTCTGCGTGTACCCGCCGTAGTAGGCGAGGAGAAGGAGCTCGCGCTGCTCGCTCGGTAGCGTCTTCAGCGCGTCGCGGGTGCGTTCGGCGCGCATCCGCATCCAGGCTTCCTCGTCGGGCCCCGGTCCGGAGACCGCGACCTCCATCAACGCCTGCTCCGACGCGAGGCGCTTGCGGCGTGGCGCTTCCTTGCGCAACACGTCGATCGACTTGTGGTGTGTCACAGACATGAGCCAGGTCGAGAGCGCACCGCGCCGTACGTCGAAGCCGCTGCCCTTCCACAGTGCCGTGAAGACCTGCTGGACGACGTCCTCTGCGAGGTGGTTGTCGTCGAGGATCCGGCGCGCGAGCGCGAAGCACGCACCGCCGTACCGGCGGTACAAGGTTTCGAGGGCCTCTTCGTCGCCACGGCCCACGGACTCGAGGAGCGCAGCGTCCTCGAGCGCAGCCGGCGACATGCGACCACTGTGGCGCACATTGCGTCCGGTGTCGTCACGCTTAGACATCACGAGAAGTATTCGGTGCGCGTGCGGCATCGGATCGGTGCTCACTCGGACGGCCTAGACCGCGGGGATGCGCTGCGCCGCCGCCGGTAGACTCAACTGGCTGGATTCCCTGTGACGCAAGGAAAATCGTGCCTTCATCGTTGCCGCTCGGCGCTGTCCGCGCGCTGTTGCTCGAGAGCGTGCACCCCGACGCGGAGGAGATCCTCACGTCGGCTGGCATCAGCGTCGAGACCGCGAGCGGTGCCCTGGACGCCGCCGAGCTGATCGATCGGCTGCGCGGCGTTCACCTGCTCGGCATCCGGTCGAAGACCGACGTCGCGGCCGACGTCATCGCCGCGGCCGACGACCTGCTGGCGATCGGCGCGTTCTGCATCGGCACCAACCAGATCGACCTGGCCGCCGCCTCGGAGGACGGGCTCGCCGTGTTCAACGCGCCGTTCTCCAACACCCGCAGTGTCGTGGAGCTCGCCATAGCGGAGATCATCGCGCTCACGCGCCGGCTGACCGACAAGAGCGCCGATCTGCACGCCGGTGTCTGGGACAAGTCTGCCGACGGCGCCCACGAAATCCGGGGCCGTCGCCTCGGCATCGTCGGGTACGGCAACATCGGCGCGCAGCTGTCGGTGCTCGCGGAGTCACTCGGCATGTCCGTGTCGTTCTTCGACACCGCGGACAAGCTCGCGCTGGGCAATGCCCGGAGGTGCGAATCGCTCGACGAGCTGCTGTCGACGGTCGACATCGTTACCCTCCACGTGGACGGGCGGCCCGGTAACGCCGACATGTTCGGCGAGGCGCAGTTCGCGCTGATGCGTCCGGGGGCGCTGTTCCTCAACCTGTCCCGAGGCTTCCTGGTCGACCACGCGTCGCTGCGCGACCACCTCGAGTCCGGACATCTCGCGGGGGCTGCTGTCGACGTGTTCCCGGTCGAGCCGAAGACGCGCGGCGACGAGTTCATCTCCGAGCTGCGCGGCATGCGTAACACGATCCTGACCCCGCACATCGGTGGATCGACGGAGGAGGCGCAGCAAGACATCGGTCGGTACGTCGCGGCCAAACTGCGCGACTACGTGGTGGAGGGAACGACGACGATGAGCGTCAACCTGCCGACGCTTCAGCTGGCGGTGCGTCCCGACACGCATCGAATCGTCCACCTGCATCACAACGTGCCCGGCGTGCTCGCGAACATCAACGGCCTGCTTGCCGACAACAAGGTCAACATCGAAGGCCAGCTGCTCGGCACTCGTGGCGACCTCGGCTACGTGATCACCGATGTCGCTGTCGACTACCCGGCCGGGGTCCCGGATCAGCTCGAGGCAATGGCCGAGCCGGTTCGACTTCGCGTGCTGTCGTGACGGACGACCTGGTCGCTGCGCTTCGAGCCATCGTCGGCGAGGCGCACGCGCTGACCGATCCGTCGGTTGTCGCGTCGTACGAATCCGACTGGACCGGCCGGTTCCGTGGAACCGCGCGATGCGTCGTTCGGCCGGCATCCACTGAGGAGGTCGCGGCGGTCCTGAGTGCCTGCCTCGCAGCTGGGGTCGCCGTGTGCGTGCAGGGTGGCAACACCGGCCTGGTCGGGGGGTCCGTGCCCGTCGACGGGGCGGTTCTGCTCAGCTTGCTGCGGATCGCCCCGATCGAAGCCGTCGACGAGGTAGCCGCCCAGGTCACCGTCGGGGCTGGGGCCACCCTCGCCGCGGTGCAGCAGGCGGTGCGGCCGCTCGGATTCGACGTTGGTGTCGACTTCGCCGCCCGTGAGTCCTGCACGGTCGGCGGGATGGCGTCCACCAATGCGGGCGGTGAACGGGTGCTTCGGTACGGCACGATGCGCGCGCAGGTCGTTGGCCTCGAGGCCGTTCTGCCGGACGGGGCAGTGGTGAGCCGGCTGGCCGGCCTGCCCAAGGACAACACCGGGTACGACGTGGTCTCGCTGCTCGCCGGCGCCGAGGGGACGCTCGGCGTCATCACCAAGCTCCGGCTCCGCCTGGTGCCGCTGCTGCCCGCCAGGGCGGTCGCACTGGTCGCGGTGGCCGGCACCGCCGAAGCGGTCGAACTTGTCCGCGCGGTGCGGGCCGTGCCGTCGCTCGAGGCGGCGGAGCTGTTCTACGCCGACGGGCTTGAACTGGTCCGAGCGCACACCAACCTGCCGGCACCGTTCGCCGAGCCGCATCCCGCCTACGTACTCGTCGAGTGCGCGGACCGTGAGGACCCGGGTGACGATCTTCTGTCGGCGATCGAGGCCGCGGGTGACGTGGTGCTCGATGCGACCGTCGCGAGCGACACGCGCGGGCGCCATGCGCTGTGGACCTACCGGGAGGCACACACCGAGTCGATCAGCGCGGCCGGGATCCCGGTCAAGCTGGACGTCGCCGTACCGCTCGCCGCCTTCGCCGACTGCGTCGCGGCGCTACCGGACACGGTGGCGGCGGCTGCGCCAGCCAGCCGACTGATCCTGTTCGGTCACGTCAACGAGGGCAACCTGCACGTCAACATCCTCGACGCGTTGGATCAGGACGAGGCCGTGAGTGACGCAGTCCTGAAGCTCGTCGCATCCTTCGGTGGCTCGATCAGCGCGGAGCACGGGGTCGGACGAGCGAAGCGCGACTGGCTGCCATTGTCCCGGTCGGCGACCGAGATCGCGATGATGCGGTCGATCAAGGAGGCGGTCGACCCGGCGGGCCTCCTCAACCCTGGCGTCCTGCTCTGAGCCCGCTCGAGGCGCGGTCTTCAGCCGGCTCGACGACCGGAACAACCGTGGTGTCGCCACGGTTTGGGTTGGCATGACTGCTCCAATCGTCGACGTCCGCCGCGCCTCCGACCGCTACAAGACGTCGATCTCGTGGCTCGACTCGAAGCACTCCTTCTCCTTCGGGCAGCACTACGACGCATCGAACACGCATCACGGTCTCCTGCTGGTCAACAACGACGACATCGTCGACCCGGGCACCGGGTTCGACACCCACCCACACCGGGACATGGAGATCGTCACCTGGGTGCTCCGCGGCTCGCTCGTGCATCAGGACTCCACCGGCCACTCCGGCGTCATCTACCCCGGCCTGGCCCAACGGATGAGCGCGGGCCGCGGCATCATGCACTCCGAGAAGAACGACTCCTGGCGGCTCTCCGGGCCGACCCATGCAGACCCGGTTCACTTCGTCCAGATGTGGGTCGTGCCTGACGGTAGTGGGCGGACGCCCGGCTACGAGCAGCTCGAGATCGGCGACGACACGTTGCGTGACGCACTGGTGCCGGTCGCCTCCGGGATGCCGAAGCACGACGGCGAGACGGCAATCCACATTGGCAACCGAGACGCTGCGTTGTACGCCGCGCGGCTGGCACCCGGGAAATCAGTGGAACTCCCGGCGGCCCCGTACGTGCACCTGTTCGTCGCGGCCGGAAGTGTTGCCCTCGAAGGCGCGGGCGACCTCAACGCGGGCGATGCGGTGCGGTTCACCGCCACCGGCGGGCAGCGGGTGACGGCGCGGGATGCGGCCGAGATCCTGGTGTGGGAGATGCACTCGTCGCTGTCCGACGGCTGATCGAAGCGCGCCTCAGGCGTGCCCGAACAGCGCCATCGACGCTGTCCTTGACATCGCGCCCGCAAGCTCGAGCGGCGGGATCGGCGGGGAGTCGCCGTCGGCGTCGTCAGCGGGAAGCTCATCGACCTCGTCCCAGTCGATCTGCGCCTGCAGCGACGCGCGAAGCGAGGGGAGCTCCGGCCGGACCTCGTCGGAGCCGGTCGGGGTCGCCGCGGCCGGTGCTGGCGCTGGCGGGGGATCGGCAGGCTCGGACATGACGGCCCGGAGCGCCGCTGCGATGGCTTGCCGGCGGCTTTCGAGGTCCCGGGCCATCCAGCCACACTATGTGACCGTTTTGGGCGGTTCGGGCTGCCCAGTTCAGTTGAATGCTGTGACGATCGTCATAGGGGCCGCCCGGTGACCGCTCGCTCGGACCGTGCCGTTTAGGGTTCCCGGATGCAGCGGATCGAGATCGACCACGACTTCGCGCTTCCCGTCGAGCGCGTGTATGCCTACCTCGCGGAGCACGAGAATCTCGGGCCCATGTTCGGCGCGAAGGTCGCCCGCGTGCGCGACGGCGACGACTCCCGAAACGGCGTGGGTTCGGTCCGCCAGCTCCGGATCGGGATCCTGCCGCCCTTCGAGGAGACCGTGACCGGTGCTGTTGCGAATGAGTCCATCGACTACGAGATCACGAAGGGGAGCCCGCTGCGCAACCACCACGGGACGATGACCTTCTCCTCGACCGGCACGGGAAGCCACCTCAACTACGTCATCGAGTTCGGTGCCGTGGCGCCGGGCCTGGACCGGGTCATCAAGCCCGGTCTCGAGCGCGCCATCCGCAAGGGTCTCAAGACGGTCGACGCGAAGGCCTGACCCCTCACTAATACGATCCGCGAATGGATCGTGGGGCACCAGCGACCGTCGATCCGATGCCGCCGGTGCTCGGGGGACTCCCGGTCCTCGGCGCCGGCCTGTCCCTGTTGCGCGATCCCACGACCTTCTTCGCGAAGGCGAGACGAAAGTACGGCGACACCTTCGTCGTCGACGCGTTCGGGTTCAGGCTGTTCTGCGTCTTCTCCCCGGAGGGTGTCCGCTCGCTCTACCAGTTGCCCGAGGCCGAGGCGAGCTTCGGACTGGCGACGTACCGGCTGATCAAGTTCAAGCTGCCGCCCGAACTCCTGATGGGGCGCCGCAACTCGCCGCATCGGCTGTTCGGCAATCAGCAGGTCGAGGGCTACATCGCCAGCCTGGAGCACGCCGCGGACGCGGAGATCGAGGCGCTCGGATCACGTGGCCGGTTCGAGATCTTCACCGAGATGCGTCGCGTCGCGCACCGCCTGGGCTTCGCCTCCTGGGCCGGCAAGGAGGCCGCGTCACCGCAGTACCTGGACCGGCTGATTCCGATGTTCGACCGGATCGACAGCGCGGAGGCGTTCGTGCGGCCGGCGCAGGCGTTCCTCACGATGGCGACTGATCGTCGGCGCGAGCGCGCCGCGATGCGTGGCATCGAGGCCGTCGTCGGCGAGATCTGGGCGGGTCGGCAGCAGCGAGGCGAGGTGGCCGGAGACTTCCTCGAACAGCTCGTCGAGTCCTACTCCGATCTCGAGCCTGAGGCCCAGCTCGTCGGTGCCGCGCGCGACGTGATCATGCTCCATGTCGGTGCCCTGTCGAACCTGTACGCCGCATTGGCGTGGACGGTGGTCAACCTCGTGACGCGGCCGGACCTGCTCGACCGCGTGAGGGCGGGTGACGACGACCTGCTCGAGCGCGTGGCGAGTGAGTCGATCCGGATGGCGCAGCGGTCCATCACCTTGCGTGAGGTGCTCCAGCCCGTGACGGTCGACGACGGCACCGAGGCCTACCGGATCGGTAAGGGCGCCTTCGTCACGACGATGCTGTCGGTCACCAACACCACGGTCGAGCCCGGGCTGTCGACGTTCGACCCTGCCCACTACCAGGGCCGAAAGCTGGTGGTCGACCTTCCGGCGCGCGAGCTCGTGAGCACGTTCGGGCATCGCCACCATGCATGTCCGGCGTCGCGGTTCTCGATCACGGCGATCCGGATCGCTACCAGGCGGTTCGTCGACGCTTACGAGATCACGCCCCGATTCCAGACGGCAGCACCACGTCGTCGGCAGATCGGCGGGGTCGCCCGAGCGCAGCGACCGTGCTGGGTGGACTACCGCGCCCGATGACCCTGAGCGCGGGCAGGATGGGGTGATGCTGACCTACCGGAGTGCGCGAGGGCGGTGGGTGCTCGCCGCGACCATTCTCGGCTCCGGCCTCGCGTCGCTCGACGCCACCGTCGTCGGCATCGCCTTGCCGAGGATCGGAACGGACTTCCACGCGGGCCTCGCCGTACTCCAGTGGGTCGTGACGGGCTACACGTTGACCTTGGCCGCCTTCCTGCTGCTCGGCGGCACCCTCGGCGACCATTTCGGCCGGCGACGGATCTTCATGATCGGTGTGGTGTGGTGCGCGGTCGCGTCGGCCGGGTGTGCCGTCGCGCCGAACGCAGTGACGCTCGTCGCGGCGCGCGCCCTGCAAGGTGTCGGCGCGGCACTGCTCACGCCAGGCAGTCTCGCGATCCTGCAGAGCTCGTTCGTCCCGGAGGACCGGTCGCGGGCGATCGGGGCGTGGAGTGGGTTCGGGGCGTTGGCGATGGCGGGCG
>JAFAZI010000134.1 GCA_019239875.1 Frankiaceae bacterium | reverse complement strand
GGGCGAGCACCACTGGCGGATCGACCGTGATCGGTCCGATTTTCAGCGGTTCTCGTTCCATAGCTCCGTGATACCGACCCCCAGCTCGGCCAGCAAACGTCGCAGCAACGGCAGCGACAGGCCGATCACGTTGCTCGCGTCGCCCTCGATGCCGTCGATGAACGGTGCCGCCTTGCCATCGAGAGTGAATGCTCCGGCCACGTGCAGTGGTTCTCCGCTGGCGACGTAGGACGCGACCTCGGCGTCGGACGGTGTGCCGAAGTGCACCACCGTCTCGCCAACCCCGGTTGCCCGGCGCCCGGTTGCCGTGTCGATCACGCAGTGTCCGGTCAGAAGGCGGCCCGTCTTGCCGCGCATCCGTTGCCAGCGTTGGGTCGCCGCCTCCGCCGTACCGGGCTTGCCGAGCACCTCGCCGTAGAACTCGAGCATCGAGTCGCACCCGAGCACGAGGGCGGGCTCCGTCAGGTCGATCGCGACAGCGCCCGCTTTCGCCGTCGCCAGCAGCTCGACGAGCTGGTGCGGATCTTCGACCGGAAAGCCGTCCTCGTCGACGCCACTGACGACCACCTGCGGCTCGATCCCCGCGTCACGCAGCAGCCGCAACCGCGCTGGCGATGCCGACGCCAGAACGAATCGCCGAGCCGTCACTCGGCGAGCGCGCGCAGGGCGAAGTCGGCGTACACGGTGACGCCGTTGGCCATCACCGAGTCGTCGAAGGCGGCCTGCGGGGAATGGTTGAACGCCGCTTTCTCGGGGTCGCCGACGCAAGCTCCGAGGAACACCATCGCGCCCGGCACCTGGTCGAGCACTCGCGAGAAGTCCTCCGAACCCGACAGCGGATCGGGCAGCGAGATCCAGCGGTCCGGCCCGAACGCCTCGTTCACGGTCTGGTGTGCGAGATCGACCTGTGCCGCCGTGTTGACCGTGACCGGATAGGCGATGTCGAGTACGGCGTCGACCTCTAGGCCATGGGCGTTGCCGATCCCCGTACAGACCTGGGTGATCTCGTTGATCAGTCGCTCGTGCGCCGCCGGGGTGAACGAGCGCACCGTCGCCTCGAAGTACGCGTCGTCGGGGATCACGTTGTCCTGGGTACCCGCGTGGAACTGCCCGACCGTGATGATCACCGGGTCGAACACGTCGAAGCGGCGGGTCACGAAGGTCTGAAGCGCGGTCACCATCTCGCAGGCGGCAGGGATCGGGTCCTTGGCGCGATGCGGGGCGGAACCGTGTCCGCCCGCGCCGTGCACCCGGACTCGCAGCGTGTCTGCCGCGGACATGATCGTTCCGGCGCGGCTGGCGAAGTAGCCGGCCGGCAGCATGGCGGACGTGACGTGCAGCGCGAGCGCCGCATCGGCCCGGCGACCAGCCGCGTCGAGCACACCCTCATCGACCATGTGACGCGCCCCGTCGTGGCCTTCTTCTCCCGGCTGGAACATGAACACGACATCGCCTGGTAGGTCGGCTCGCTGCGCGGTCAGCACGCGCGCGGCTCCGACCAGCATGGCCGTGTGCAGATCGTGTCCGCAGGCGTGCATGTTCGCGCTCCGCGAGGCGAAATCCAGCCCGGTGCGCTCAACGACCGGAAGGGCATCCATGTCGCCGCGCAGCAGCACGGTCCGCGAACCGTCTCCGCCGCCACGGAGCACGGCGGTCACCGACGACAGCGAGCTTCCGGTCGAGATCTCCAGCGGCAGACCGTCGAGCGCGGTCAGTACGAGCTCCTGGGTGCGGGGGAGGTCCAGGCCTAGCTCGGGAGTCTGATGGAGGGCCCGCCGTAGCTGGACCAGGTCCTCCAACGTGTCGGCAGCGAGCTCCGCGACGCTCATTCGCTCAACCTACGCGCGTCGGTCATACTTTTGGGCGGAGGTCAGACATATGACGCAGCTGGCTGAGCACGGCACGATTGCGATTCCTGAGGCGACGGCGACCCAGGCCGCCACCTCGATTGCGGACTGTGACGCCGCGATCGCAGTACTCGCGGACAACGCCAAGAGCTGGTTCGAGGAGAAACCTGCGGACCTGATCGGCCTCCTCGAGCGACTCAACGACGCCGTGGTCGCGCACTCGCAGACGTGGGTGGACGCGTGCTGCGCCGGCAAGCAGATCCCCAGCGACCAGCCGGTCGCCGGCGAGGAGTGGGCCAACATCACGGTCACGGCGCGCTACCTGCGCCTGCTGGCCGCCGCGATGCGCGACATCGCCGCGGGCAAGAAGCCCACCCTGCCGGGCAAACCGCACCCGGTCACGGGCGGTCACACCGCCATTCCGGCCTTCCCGGTCGACGCCTTCGACAAGGCCGCGTTGTCCGGCTTCACTGCGGAGGTCTGGCTGCGCCGCGGCGTCACCGGCAGCCAGGCGGTCGAGAACCAGGCCAAGGCATGGTTCGGCGGCGGCGAGCCCGGGGTCTCACTGGTCCTCGGTGCCGGTAACCAGGCCTCGATCCCGATCACCGACGCGATCGATCGACTGTTCATCGCGCGCCACCCGGTGATCCTCAAGATGAATCCGGTCAACGACTACTTGGGCCCGATCTTCACGACGATCTGCAAAGAGCTCATCGACCGTGGCGTGCTGCGAATCGTGTACGGCGGGGCAGAGGTCGGCACCCATCTCGTGCGGCACGAGAGCGTCGCCGACGTCCACGTCACCGGCTCCGACAAGACGTTCGAAGCGATCGTGTTCGGCGGTGGCCCGGAGGGCCAAGCCCGCAAGGCGAAGCTCGACCCGATCGTGACGAAGCCGGTGACGGGGGAGCTGGGCAACGTGTCGCCGGTCATCGTCGTACCCGGCCCGTGGACGGCGAAGGACATCGCCTTCCAGGCGCAGAACATCGCCTCGATGCTCAGCCAGAACGCTGGTTTCAACTGCATCGCGCTGCGAGCGATCATCACCGACAACAACTGGGATCAGCGCGACGCACTGCTCAAGGCGGTCGGCGAGACGTTGCAGGGCACGGCACAGCGCCACCCGTACTACCCGGGCGCCAGGGCGAGGTTCGACACCTTCGTCGAGGCTCATCCGGAAGCCGAGCGATTTGGCGACGACGGCCCCGGCTGCGTGCCGTGGACGATGATCCCTGGGCTGCGTCCCGACGCCGAGAACGAGATCGCGTTCTCGACCGAGGCCTTCAACGGCATCTTCGGTGAGGTCGGGATCGACGCGAGCGGCACGGTCGACTACATCCGCAAGGCGGTCGCGTTTGCGAACGACGGAATATGGGGGACCCTCGGCTGCTCGATCATCGTGCACCCGAAGTCGATGAAGAACCCCGAGATCAACCGTGCGGTGGAGCAGGGGATTGCCGACCTCAAGTACGGGACCATCGGCGTCAACCACTGGTGCGCGATCGGCTTCCTGCTCGGGTCGACACCGTGGGGTGCCTACCCCGGACACACGATCGACGACGTGCAGTCAGGCATCGGCTTCGTGCACAACTCGATCATGCTTGCGGAGTCCGACATCGACAAGACGGTGGTCCGAGGGCCGTTCCGGATGCCGTTCAAGCCGACCTGGTTCGCCACGAACAAGACCGCACACAAATCTGGCGAGATGTTCGCCAAGTTGATGGCCAAGCCCTCGTGGGCCAAACTGCCTGGTCTCGTCACTACCGCTATGCGGGGTTAAGGAGTACTCGTGAATCGCGTCGCTCTGGGCCTGGCGGCGCTGGCCGCGACTTCGGTTGTCGTTGCCGGCTGCGGAAGCAGTAGTTCGGGAGGTACGCCGACCGGAACCGACACGACATCATCGACCGCCGCTGGAGCAATCCCCGGCTGCACGCCTGATGTGATGCACACGCTGAAGGCCGGCAAGCTCACCATCGGCGTCGACCAGCCGGTGTACCCACCGTGGTTCAAGGGCAACGACCCCAGCAACGGCAAGGGGTTCGAGGGCGCGGTCAACTTCGCCATCGCCGACAAGCTCGGATACACGCCCGACCAGATCGACTTCAGCCACATCACCTTCGACCAGGCGATCAGTCCCGGTCCGAAGAACTTCGACTTCGACCTCGACGAGTTCTCCATCACGGCGAAGCGGCAGCAGGTGGTCGACTTCTCCTCGCCGTACTACGACGTGACCCAGTCGGTCGTCACGACAGCTGGGTCGAAAGCCGACGGGATCACCACCCTTGCGGGTCTCAAAGCCCTCAAGCTGGGCGCTCAGGTCGGCACCACGAGCTACTCGGCGATCACCGATCAGATCCAGCCCAACCCGACGCCTGGTGTCTACAACAGCAACAGCGATGTGGTGCAGGCGCTGAAGAACGGCCAGGTCGACGCGATCGTCGTCGACCTCCCGACCGCGTTCTTCATGACGGCGGTCCAGATCCCGCACGGCGTGATCGTCGGACAGCTCCCCTCGGCGGGCGGCACTCCAGAGCAGTTCGGCGCATTGCTCAACAAGAACAGCGCGATGACGTCGTGCGTGAGCAAGGCGGTCGACGCACTGCGGTCAGACGGCACGCTGGCGAAGATCCAGGACAAGTGGTTGGCACAGGCGGGTAACGCCCCGGTCCTGCAGTGAGCACGCAGCCCTCGGCTGCTGAGGGGACGGTCGCGCTCAGCGCGGTCGAGTTGGATCGTCGCCGCTACCGGCGGCAGCGGGCATGGCGGTCGACCGCCATCGCCGCGGTCAGCACGCTCGTGTTCGCCGGAGTCCTGCTCGTCGCGGTGACGCACGCGCCGGGCTGGGAGCAGGTCAAGTCGACGTACTTCAGCGGGTCGCAGTTCTCGGACTCGTTCCCGCGGGTGCTTCACGGCCTCTGGACCAACCTTCGGATCCTCGCAGTTGCCGAGGCGATCATCCTCCCGGTGGGGTTGACCGTCGCAGCGTTGCGGACCGTCAAGGGTGCGGTGTTCTTCCCCGTCCGCGGGATCCTCACGGTGTACGTCGACGTCTTCCGCGGCATCCCGCTGATCGTCCTGCTCTATCTGATCGGGTTCGGCATCCCGGCGCTCGGCGAATCATGGTTGCCGTCCTCGGGGATCACCCTCGGAACGGTCTGCCTGGTGCTGTCCTACGGCGCCTACCACGCCGAGGTCTTCAGGGCCGGGATCCTGTCCGTCCATCCGAGCCAGCGCGCGGCGGCTCGATCGTTGGGTCTGAACCACGCTCAGACGATGCGGCTGGTCGTGCTGCCGCAGGCCGTGCGGGCGGTGATCCCGCCGCTGCTCAACGACTTCGTCTCGCTCCAGAAGGATGTCGGCCTGGTGTCGATCCTCGGCGTCATCGACGCGGTGCGAGCCGCGCAGATCGACAACTACTCGACGTACAACTACACGCCGTACGTCGTCGCTGCGTTGCTGTTCATCGTGCTGGCGATCCCGAGCGCCCGGTTCGCCGACTACATGCTGGCGCGGCAGATCCGTCGCCAGCAGGCAGGCGCTGTCGTATGACCGCCGTGCTCAATGTGTCAGGAGTGCGCAAAGACTTCGGCGATGTGCCGGTGCTGCGTGGCATCGATCTGCAGGTGAGCGAAGGCACGGTCGTCGCGCTGATCGGTGGATCGGGTTCGGGAAAGTCAACGCTCTTGCGCTGCATCAATCTGCTGGAGGTGGTCACGGACGGCGTGATCCGGTTGGACGGGGAAGACATCACCGACCCGCGGGTCGACGCCGACCAGGTCCGCCGCCGAATCGGCGTCGTCTTCCAGTCCTACAACCTGTTCCCCCACATGTCGGCGCTGCGCAACGTGAGCCTCGCGCCGAGGGTCGTGGGGAAGCTGGCGAAGGCCGATGCGGAGTCGAGAGCGCGCGAGCTGCTGGCTCGCGTCGGCCTGGCCGACAAGGCGAATGCCTACCCCGATCGGCTCTCGGGCGGGCAGCAGCAGCGGACCGCGATCGCGCGGGCGTTGGCGAACGACCCGCGGCTACTGTTGCTCGACGAGGTGACGAGTGCCCTTGATCCCGAGCTGGTCGGCGAGGTGCTTGACCTGATCAAGGAGCTCAAGGCCCAGGGCATGACGATCGTCATGGCAACCCATGAAATGGGATTCGCCCGCGAGATCGCTGATCAGGTCTGCTTCCTCGATCAGGGTGTCGTCGCCGAGTCCGGCCCGCCGGAGCAGGTCCTCGGGAACCCCTCGAGTCCGCGGCTGCGGCAGTTCCTGTCTAGGGTGCTGCGGCATGAGTGATGTCGCAGCCGAGTTCCGGCGGGCCGTCGAGACCAAGGACATGGACGCTGCCATCGCATTGCTCGCTGATGACGTCGTGTTTCACAGCCCGATCGTCTTCAAGGACTACGTGGGCCCGCAGGAGGTGGGGCTGATCCTCCGGGGCGTGATCCAGGTCCTCGAGGACTTCAGCTATCGCAACGAGTACGCCGACGTGGACGGCGCCGGCCATGTGTTGCACTTCGACGCTCGGGTCGGTGACCGCACGCTCGACGGCGTCGACATCTTGCGCATCAGGGACGGCAAGATCACCGAGTTCACGGTGATGGTCCGGCCGTACTCCGCCGCCACCATGCTGCGCGAGCGAATGGCTGCACTCCTCTCCGGCTAGCGCGCCCGGTCTCGTCGCGCAGCAGCGATGAGACCTCGGATGACCTCGCCTTTCGCGTCGGTGTAGGCCCACCCGTCATCGGCCCACCTGCTGACCGCCTGGTACTTGACAGCCGCGTAGGCAGCGCGCGCGTCAGGCTCGGCTCGCAGGTGATCCCGGAACAGGAGGTGGTCGCGTTCCCACGGTGAGCCGACCGCGCATACGTGAACATGTACGACGCGAGGCGTCCCCGCGGGTTGCCGGAAGAAGCGATGGAGGTCATCGCGGCTTCGCAGCTGCAGGCCGACGGCTTCGATCCGGTTGACGTATGCCGGTTCGTCGGCGAGGTCGGCAACGCTGACCTGGATGTCAATGATCGGTTTGGCCGGCAGGCCGGGGATGGCGGTCGAGCCCACGTGCTCGATTCGTTGGGCAACGCTGCCGAGCGAACGACTGAGCATGTCGTGCCACCAGTCGTATCGCCGCGGCCAGTCATCGTCGTACGCCACGATCTCGATGCGGTCACCCAGCCGGCTGCTCCCACCGGTGGTCTCGAACCCCGGCCAGACGTCTGGCATGACGGACCTCGCGAGCGCGACGCGTTCCGCCAGCGGGAGGTCGTGCGGGGCGAGGCCCCTTGGCCGCGCGACCAGCTCGTAGAGGTCGATGATCGTCACGTCCGCGCCAGCTGCCTCGCGGAGCATGCGCCACTGATGGACCTCCGGCGGCTCGGACTCCATGGCACCCTCGGACCCCATGTCATCCTCGGACCCCATGTCACCAGAGTGCCGCAACGGACTAGACATGTAGTCATGGCGATTCCGACCCGTTCTCTCGGTACCTCAGGTCTGACCGTGTCGATGCAGGGCCTCGGCTGCATGGGCATGTCGCAGTCCTACGGGCCGGCCGACCGCACCGAGTCACTGGCGACGATCGACCGCGCGCTCGAGCTCGGTGTGAACTTCCTCGACACCGCGAACGTCTACGGCATGGGCCACAACGAGGCGCTCGTCGGTGAGGCGCTCAAGGGTCGGCGGGACAAGGTCGTGCTCGCGACGAAGTTCACGCTGTCGCGGGATGACTCAGGTGGCATGCACATCGACGGCTCGCCGGAGAACGTCCGGACGTGTGTCGATGCGAGCCTCGAGCGGCTCGGCACGGACTACATCGACCTGTACTACCAGCACCGCGTCGACCCGAAGGTGCCGATCGAGGACACCGTCGGCGCGATGGCCGAAGCCGTGCAGGCGGGCAAGGTCCGCCACCTCGGCCTGTCCGAGGCGAGCTCCGCCTCGATCGAGCGCGCGATCTCCGTCCATCCGATCGCCGCGTTGCAGTCCGAATGGAGCTTGTGGACGAGGGATCTCGAGGATGACGTCCTCGCGACCGCCCGCCGCCACGGCATCGGCATCGTGCCGTTCAGTCCGCTCGGTCGCGGCTTCCTCACCGGCGCCATCACCAGCCCGGACGACTTCGGCCCGGACGACTTCCGGCGGAACCAGCCCCGGTTCCAGGGCGAGAACTTCACGAAGAACCTGGATCTGGTTGCGGCGGTCCGTTCGATGGCGGAGGAGCGGGGGTGTACGGCGGGCCAGCTCGCGCTCGCGTGGGTCATGGCGCAAGGCGATGACGTCGTACCGATCCCTGGCACGAAGCGCCGTGCGTATCTCGAGGAGAACCTCGCTGCCTGCGAGATCGAGTTGAGCGCGGCCGATCTGCAACGCCTCGACGACCTCGCGCCGAAAGACGTGGCGGCGGGCGGCAGGTACGCGAACCTGCCGTTCGGCTCGATCTACGGCGACAGTCCGGAGCGCGCCTGACCGGGTTCCTGTCAGAGGCGCCTCGTAGCGTCGGCTGCGTGAAGACCGGGGTTTCGTGGCAGCCGTCGTTGTTCGACGGCGGGCTTCCGACGATCGACGTCTCTTACGCGGGCTTGCATCGAATCCAGCTGGACGCGACGTCCTGGGTCGACTACTGCCCGGGCTGGCTGGCCGGCTCCGACGCCGTCTTCGAGCATCTCGCGGCGACGGCGCGGTGGCAGCAGCGCACGGTGACCATGTGGGACAAGAAGGTTCTCGAGCCTCGGCTGACCGCCGGTTGGACCACGAAGGCCGAGCACGCTCCCACCCTCTTGAACGAGATGTGCGAGTTGCTCTCAGCGAGGTACGAGATCTGCTTCGACCGGGTCTGGGTCAACCTCTACCGGGATGGCCAGGACAGCGTTGCCTGGCACGGTGACCGCCACCGGCACACGGTGGCGCAGCCGATGGTCGCCACGGTCTCACTCGGGGCGCGGCGCAAATTCCAGTTGCGCCGCCGAGGCGGCGGCCGCATCGAGCACACCCTGCGCCCGGGCCTCGGTGACCTCGTCGTGATGGGCGGGCGCTGCCAGGATGACTGGGAGCACTGCGTGCCGAAGACTGCGAGCGCCGTTGGTGCCCGGATGTCCGTAACGATCCGCCCGTCCGCTGCACGAGTTGTCCGAACGTGACGTTGCCTTGACCACGCTCAACTCGGACAAGTCGCCGGACGCTACCTCTTGATGGCCTGCTCGACTGCCTGGGCGAGGAGCGCTTGGCCGGTCAGGCTCGGGTGCACCCCGCAGGTGCCTTCGTCCGGCCCGGTCAGGGCGGTGAGCAGCTGCGCTGTGCAGGTGTTGCCATTCGCCTGCATCGCTGCCTTCTCGAACTGGCCGTATCCGTCGGCGATCGTTGCGTGAAATCCCTTCGCAGCATCGGTCAGCGCCTTGTTCAGGCCCTGCGACTCGTACGTCGAGTAGAAGTCCGTGTAGTCGGTCGCGTAGTACGAGACGATCACCAGTTGGCCCTTGTAGTGCGCCTTGCCTCGAAGGCCCTTCAGAATCCTTTTCACGTGCTTGGTGATCTGGGCCTGCACCTTCGCGAACTCGCCCGGCCCCTGGCACTGGTCGGTGGTTTTCGCGAGGCAGAGAAAGCCGTCATTCGCGCCGATCATCAAGGTCACGAGGCTGGTCTTCGGATACTTCTTGAGGAAGGCCTTCGCGAACTGCAGCTGTGACTGCGTGGCGCTCTTGTACTTCGTGTGCAGGGGATGGGCGGTCCGGTAGCCGCCGGCGACCATGCCGGTTCCCGGCTGGTAGGAGTTCTCGCAGCCGTTGCTCTGTTTCGTCGCGTTGATGAAGCTGACGGTGGTTTCGCCCGGACAGGCAGCGTTGGTGAGCCGAAGCCCGAGGTTCTTCGCGACGTCCTCGGGGAAGCCCACGAACTGCTTCGGCTTGCTGAAATCGGGCGCAGGGTTCGAGTTCGACTCCCGATAGCCGAACGAGATCGAGTCACCCAGCGCCAGATAGCGACTGTGTGCTGCCACCGGCCGGACGTGTTTCGACGGATGGGCGGCGGCACTCGGCAGGCCAACCGACGCCGTACCCGCCAAGGCGGCGACAGCGATAGCAACGGTGCGGCGGCGGACGTGGGTTGACGGCGATGGCATGGGCTGCCTCTCTGGAAAACGACCCCCCGGCTATCAGTCAACGTAGCGTTGACGGCGTGCCCGATCAGGAAACTTCAGAACCCACCGAGTACCGCCAGTACCGATTTGCCCTACCTCCGGGGGCTACCGACCTGTTGCTCATCCGGCACGGTGAGTCCGCACCCGCCCGAGCGGACCGTGAGGCGGCGCTGACCGATGGGCACTCCGACCCGGAGCTGGACCCGGTGGGCGAGGCGCAAGCGCTCCGGCTCGCGGATCGGTTGGCCTCGGAGGAGATCGCCGCGATCTACGTGACGAGCCTGCGTCGTACGGCGCAGACCGCGGCCCCGCTCGCCGCGAAGCTCGGAGTCACGCCGGCCGTCGTACCCGACCTGCGAGAGGTGTTCCTCGGTGAATGGGAGGGGTCCGCGTTCCGCAAGAACATCACCGAGGCACATCCGATCGCCGTGCAGATGATGACCGAGCAGCGCTGGGACGTGATTCCTGGCGCGGAGTCGACCGAGGCGTTCAGCGAGCGCATCAAGCGGGGTATCACGGGGATTGCGGACGCGCATCCCAACCAGCGAGTCGCCGTCGTCGTCCATGGAGGAGTGATCGGAATCATCATGGCGATGGCCAGTGGCGCTGGGAACTTCGCGTTCGTCGGTGCCGACAACGCCTCGATCTCCCAGATCGTCGTGCATGGCGACCGGTGGATCGTGCGCCGGTTCAACGACACCGCGCATCTCGAGGATTGACGGAGCACACGTGGCAAGCAGGAGATTGCGCGTCAGCGGCACGACGGCCGCTGTCGTCCTGGTGTCGGTCGTGGCGATCGCCGAGCCGGCCGCAGCCCGGCCCGAGCCGACGCTGCGCCAGACCCCGCACGCTCTGGCCGTCGCGGCATTCGAGCGGATGTCGAAGGCTGAACGGGTCGGCCAGCTGTTCATGGCAGGCGTGCCGTCGAACGGCGTCAGCTCCTCAGAGCTCGCGTTCCTGCACCGGCACGCGATCGGTGACGTGATCCTCAACAACAACACGACGCACCGCCGGCACGTCATCCATGTGCTGAGCAAGCGGCTACGCCAGCGGATGCTGGTCGCCCGGGTGGCGCCCTTCATCAGCACGGACCAGGAGGGCGGCTTGGTGCAGCGGCTCGCTGGCCCGGGATTCGCGCGCATCCCGAGCGCCCTCACACAGGGCCGTTACCGCACGACCACGTTGCGCGCGGACGCGACGAGCTGGGGCGGCCAGCTCGCGCAGGCCGGCGTCGACCTGGATCTCGCACCAGTGGCTGACGTCGTACCGGCTCGCAATGCGCACGCCAACCAGCCGATCGGACGCTATGACCGGGAGTACGGTCACACCCCTGCTGTCGTCGGGCCGCACGTGGCTGCCTTCACTCGCGGCATGACCGCGGCCGGCGTCGCGACCACGCTCAAGCACTTCCCTGGCCTCGGCCGGGCGTCCGGCAACACCGACACGCAGCGCCATGTCACCGACCCGACAACGCGCCACGACGCGTACCTGAAGCCGTTCGCGGCAGGCATCGATGCCGGCGCGCAGTTCGTGATGGTGTCCTCTGCGACGTACCCGCACATCGACCGGTCGCGCCCGGCGTGCTTCTCGGCCACGATCATCGGGAACATGCTGCGGGGCGATCTGCACTTCGACGGCGTGGTGATCTCGGACGATCTCGGTACGTCGGCGCTTTCAAAGGCGCCGCTCGGTCGTCGGGCGACGCGGTTCGTGAAAGCCGGCGGCACGATGCTGCTCGACACGTCACCCGGCCAGCTGCCCGCGATGATCCGCGCGGTGAAGGCGAAGATGTCGGCGAACCGAGGGTTCAAGCGCCAGGTGAAGGCGGCCGTCCTCATCAACCTCGAGACCAAGGCTGCGAACGGGCTCGTGACAAGTTGAACCATCCGGCGACCTGGTGCGTCGAATCGCCATGAACCGGATTCGGATCGGTGCCGGGCTCACCGGCCTGCTCGCGCTCCTCCTCGCTTTCCTCGTGTCGCCGGCCGCGGCCGGATCGCGCCCCGCGGCGGCTCCGCACCACGCCAAGCTCACGGTGACTGTCGTGCCGCGGCATCCCGTGCCCGGCGAGCAGGTCCGGATCTACGTGACGGGGACGCTGCGTGGCGGCCGCTACTACGACATCACCGGCGGCTGCATCGGGGATCGCTGCTGGCAGGGTGCGCCGTCGTGCGCGCCGTCGCATCGGGTCGAGATGTACCGGGAGCCCGTGAATGTGTTCACCGAGCAGCGCTTCAAGCATGAGGGTCGCTATCCCGTCTCGCTCGTCCTCTCCGCTGCCTGTGTTCGGCCAGAGCTGCCGGAACGGCACGTGCGGACGACTGTCGGGGTGCAGCCGGAGCACCGAACGACGCTGGATCCCGAGCAGCCGATGCATGGCAAGCGGACCACGGTCATCGTCCGCAGTCATGCTCGTGGCGGCCGGTTCCTGATGGCGACGAGCATCCGGTACGGCGACGGCTCCGGCCACGCGATCGCCGTTGACTGCATCCCCAACCCACCGAAGCGCGAGCTGCATCGGGACCCCTACACCGTCCGTACCAGCCACGTGTGGAAGCGCCCAAAGACCTACACGATGCGGATCACGATGACCGCCCCGTGCACCCGGCCTCGCGTCAAGCCGCAGCACCTGGTGGTCACGGTGCCAGTGCGTTAGAGGTCGAAGTCGACGACCACCGGTGCGTGGTCGCTCGGCCCCTTGCCCTTGCGCGCATCGCGGTCGACGTACGCGTCTTTCACCGCGGCTGCCACCGGGGCGCTGGCGTACACGAGATCGATGCGCATGCCTTGGTTCTTGTGGAACATCCCGGCGCGGTAGTCCCAGTAGGTGTAGGGCGTGTCGTACTTCATCGCACGCGGCATGACGTCGGTCAGTCCCAGCTTCCGGAGTTCCGCGAGGGCGCTGCGCTCGGGCTCCGTCACGTGGGTCGAGCCGATGAACAGCGACGGATCCCACACGTCATCGTCGGTCGGAATGATGTTGAAGTCGCCGGTCACGACGAACGGGCGGTCCGCCGTGACCTCCTGCGCGAGCGCATCGCGCAGCGCCGCGAGCCACTCGAGCTTGTAGGGGTAGTGCGGGCTGTCCAGCGTGCGCCCGTTAGGAACGTAGAGAGACCAGATTCGCAGGCCGCCACAGGTTGCGCCGATCGCGCGCGCCTCGACCTTCGGCGGCGCGCCGATCAACGCCGGATCGTCTTCATCGGCCGGCGGGTCGTAGGCCGGCTGGCCGTCGAAGCCGCGGCTCACGTCCGCCAGCCCGACTCGCGACAGGATGGCGACACCGTTCCACCGGCCCTCGCCGTTCAGCGCGATCTCGTACCCGAGCTCCTCGGCGCGGTCGCCGGGGAACGCGTCGTCCGCGCACTTCGTCTCCTGGAGGCAGAGCACGTCAGGCTCGACGAGCTCCAGCCACTCGTTGAGGCGGGGCAGCCTGGCGCCGACCGAGTTGACGTTCCACGTCGCGATTCGCACGGCGCTCACCCTATGGTCTGGATATGACAGGGGAGGTCACGGACGCCGACCTGATCAGCCTCCCCAAGGCGCACCTTCACCTCCACCTGACCGGAGGGATGCGGCACGCCACACTGATCGACCTCGCCGACCGCGCGGGGGTGCAGCTCCCCCCGCGTCTGGTCGACGACGATCCCGACACCTGGCAGATTCTGGGCTGGCCGCGATTCCAGCGGCTGTACGACGGCGCCCGCGGCGTGCTACGGACACCTGAGGACTTCCAGCGGCTGATCTACGAGATGGCCGAGGACGAACGCGCGGCCGGCTCTCGTTGGCTCGAGCTCCAGATCGCGCCGACGGGCTATGCGGTTCGGCTCGGCGACGTGGTGACCGCGACCGAGGTGTTCTGCTCGGCGGCGGCTGCTGCCGAGACGGCCACCGGCGTCGGGGTGCGCCTCATCATCGCCGCGAACCGGACCCGGCCGCCGTGGGAGGCCGAGCTGCTCGCCCGGATCGCCGTGCGCTTCGCGGCGCACGGCGTGGTCGGGTTCGGGCTCTCCAACGACGAGCGGCGGGGGATCCCGGAGGAGTTCGCCAAGGCGTTCCGGATCGCCCGTGACGGCGGCCTGGCTGCGATGCCGCACGCGGGCGAACTGCTGGGTGCGGACTCGGTCGCGCGGACCATTGCCGCTCTCGCACCCGCGCGGATCGGGCATGGCGTGCGCGCGGCGGAGGACGCCGACGTGATGGCGTCGCTGGCCGAGCGCGGGATCGCCTGCGAGGTGTGCCCGGCGTCGAACGTCGCGCTCGGCGTCGCGGCCGGGCTCGCCGCCGTACCCATCCGCACGCTCGAGGCCGCCGGTGTGCCCGTCGTGCTCGCGGCGGACGACCCGTTGCTGTTCGGCTCCGGTCTCGTCGACCAGTACCGCGCCGCGCGTGACGATCTCGGCTACACCCGGGCGGACCTCGCCCGCCTCGCGCGTGCCTCGGCAACCCACTCCACGATGCCCGCTGACGTGGCGGCGGCGATGCTCGCGGACATCGACGGCTGGGAGCGCGGCTGACCCCAAGTTGTCCGATCGTGGCGTGGTCATAGCCACGCCACATTCGGACAGGTCAGTTCAGGTGGACGAGCTTCCACATGCCCATCGAGAAGTGGTCCATGCCGGTCTCGTCGGAGGGCCAGAAGCACCCGACGAGGTACTTGCCGCGGTGCAAGTGGGTCTGGAACACGACGTTGGTGTGACGCGAGAAGACGCCGCTGCTGGTGTGGCGCGTCTTGATCCATCGCGGATTGCCGGACTCGCCGCCCTTGATGAACCGGCGAACCTTCGCCTTGGTGGTCGACTTCTTCACCTGAACGAGGGCGAAGAAATGAGCCTCGTCGGACGTGTTCTTCAGCCGGATCCAGCCCTTGGCCGGCAGCACCCTCGGCATGACCCAGCGATCGGTCGAGGTGCCCTTCACCGTGACGTCGCGAGTCAGCCGTGGCCGGTGCACGGTCGGCCTTGTGACCTTGACCTTCGTGGCGCCCGCTCCGCTCTGATCGAACAGGAAGTACTTGCCCGGTGGGAGATCGACCCCGAACTGCCGGGTCTTCCCGTGGCGGGAGGTCGCGCCGCCGAGCCACGTGGCGCGGTGGTCCAGGCGTTTGACGGCTTTCACATCCGGTTGACTGGTCTGGATGCCGTCCGCCAAGTCGCGGTCGAACTCGGCCTTCGTGTAACCGGGGTGGAGCCGAACGATCTGCAGCGTGTGGTCACCGTGTTTGAGCGTCGTGGTCACCTGGAAGTACACGCGTCCGGCCTGGAACTCGTTACCGCTGCTGAGCGTGATCGCATCTTTTGTGATCGTGGCGACGATGGCCGCCGGCGGCTGCCTGGCCTCCCGCGCGGCCGGATGAGCGGCTGGATGAGCGTCGGCAGTTCCTGGTCCGACCCCGGTGGTGGCTGCGAGACCTGCGCCGACGGCTAGGGCGATCGTGGCTGCGCGGCCTCGGGTGTTGTGCATGCGGGACGTTCCTCCTGGTGTCTCGACGTACTGGCTCCCCGCCCTTCTTCCGCCGGCGGCGGCGAAGTAAACGACCAGCGGATCGATCGACCCGTAGCCTGGAATGTCGTGGCCACTCGCTCTGACATCCGGAATGTCGCGATCATCGCGCACGTCGATCACGGCAAGACGACGCTCGTCGACGCCATGCTCTGGCAGTCCGGTGCGTTCACGGAACACCAGGCTGACGAAGGCTCGGTCAACGAGCGCGTCATGGACTCGATGGACCTCGAGCGCGAGAAGGGCATCACCATTCTCGCGAAGAACACCGCTGTGCGACACGGCGACCTGCTGATCAACATCATCGACACGCCTGGTCACGCCGACTTCGGTGGCGAGGTCGAGCGCGGCCTGTCGATGGTCGACGGGGTTGCCCTGCTCGTCGATGCCAGCGAGGGACCACTTCCACAAACCCGCTTCGTGCTGCGAAAGGCGCTCGCGCAGAACCTGCCGGTCATCCTGATCATCAACAAGGTCGACCGATCGGACGCACGCATCGCAGAGGTCGTCGACGAGACCTACGAGCTGTTCCTCGACCTCGACGCCGACGAACACCAGATCGAGTTCCCGATCGTCTACTGCCAGGCGAAGACCGGCCAGGCGTCGCTCACGCGACCAGCCGACGGGACGAGCCCCGACAGTCCTAACCTCGAGCCGCTGTTCGACGTGATCCGCGACACGATTCCGGCACCGTCGTACGACGAGACCGCGCCGTTGCAGGCGCACGTGACCAACCTCGATGCCTCGCCGTACCTCGGCCGACTCGCGCTGTGCCGGATCTACAACGGCTACCTCAAGAAAGGGCAGACCGTCGCGTGGTGCCGGCAGGACTCCAGCGTCGAGCGCGTGAAGCTGACCGAGCTGCTCGGAACCGATGCGCTCGAGCGGGTGTCGATCGAGGAGGCCGGCCCGGGGGAGATCGTGGCGATCGCGGGCATCCCCGACATCACGATCGGCGAGACGATCGCCGACCCCGATGACCCCCGGCCGCTGCCGGTCATCACCATCGACGAGCCCAACATCTCGATGACGGTCGGCATCAACACTTCGCCGCTGGCCGGGCAGAGCGGCAAGAAGCTCACGGCCCGACTGGTCAAGAACCGGCTCGACGCCGAGCTGGTCGGCAACGTCTCCATTCGCGTCCTGCCCACTGATCGTCCGGACACGTGGGAGGTCCAGGGCCGCGGCGAGCTGCAGCTGGCGATCCTCGTCGAGCTGATGCGCCGTGAGGGCTTCGAGCTCACGGTCGGCAAGCCGCAGGTCGTCACCCGCCAGATCGACGGCAAGCTCTACGAGCCGGTCGAGCGGCTGACCATCGACGCACCGAGTGACTACCAGGGCGTGTTGATCCAGCTGATGGCGCTGCGCAAGGGGCGGCTCGAGCAGATGGTCGACCACGGGACCGGATGGATCCGGATGGAGTACGTCGTCCCCGCCCGGGGACTGATCGGGTTCCGGACCGAGTTCCTCACGGAGACGAGGGGCACCGGCCTCCTGCACCACGTGCACGAGCGGTACGAACCGTGGCACGGCGAGCTGCGTACCCGTCCGACCGGTTCGCTGGTCGCCGACCGCAGCGGTCCCACAACCGGCTTCGCGCTCGCCAACCTGCAGGAGCGCGGCACGATGTTCGTCGGTCCCGGCACGGACGTCTACGAGGGGATGATCGTCGGTGAGAACTCCCGGTCCGATGACATGGACGTCAACCCGACCAAGGAGAAGAAGCTCACCAACATGCGGCAGTCGGCCGGCGACATGCTGGTTCCGTTGATCCCGCACAAGGTGCTCAGCCTCGAGCAGGCGCTGGAGTTCTGCCGCGAGGACGAGTGCGTCGAGGTCACCCCGGCGACGGTGCGAATCCGCAAGGTCGTCCTCGACGCCGCCGAGCGGTTCCGGACCAACAAGCGACGAGCCAACGCCACGCAGTCCCAGTAGGCGGCCAATCGGCGTAAAGGTTCGGGCCGGAACCTGCCGAGAATGAATACGTGAACGATGACCGCCTCAAGCCCGAAGAGGACGCTGAGCTACGCCGCCTGCACATGCTGCGCGGCTTCGGCATGGTTGCCGGTTCGATCACGTCCCGGTATGAGGCGCTTCGGGGACGGGACCGCCGCAAGGACGTCCGCGAGCCGGACGACCTGACTCTCGCCGTACCGGTCGAGAAAAAGCTGTGGGCCGATCCGCCGCCCGCGCCGCGCCAGCCGTCAGGGACGCAGCGCGCCGTAGGTGACACCCGTGAGGTCCTCGCTGACCGTCCAGAGGCGCGCCGCGGTCTCGGCATCTTTCGACGCTGAGCTCGAGTCCACTTTCTTCGGATAGCCCCGGCTCTCCATGAGGCCGTTCGGCCCGAAGTACTCGCCGCCGCGGACCTCCGGCGCCGTTGCCGCGTAGAGCTGCGGAAGCGCGCCTTTCGCCTCGCTCTGCCCGACCAGGCGTACGCCATGGGCCATCACGAACTCGATCACCGGATTGCCGTCGGCGGTGGCACGGACCAGATTCGTGGCCGAGGTGCCGGGATGCGCTGCCACGCTGATCAGCGGGGCATCGATCGCGGCCAGCTTGCGGTGCAGCTCGAAGGTGAACAGAAGGTTCGCGAGCTTTGAGGCCGAGTACGCACCGAACCTCCGGTAGCGCCGCTCGTGCATCAGGTCCTCGAAGTCGATTGCTCCCGGTTTGTGTGCCGTGCTGCTGACGGTCACGACCCGCGCGCCCGCCTGATGAACCATGAGGGGGAGCAACAATCCGGTCAGGGCGAAATGGCCGAGGTGGTTCGTGCCGAACTGCATCTCGAAGCCGTCAGCGGTCTCCCTGCGCGGGATGGCCATGACGCCGGCGTTGTTGACCAAGATGTCCACCGCCGGGAACGAGGCCTGAATGCTGTCGGCGAAGGATCGGATGCTGGACAGATCGGCCATGTCGAGCGGCCTGAGCTCGACATCTGCGCCGGGGGCGGCAGCGATGAGCCTCGCGACCGCTTCCTTGCCGCGGACCTCGTTGCGGCAGCCGAGTACGACGTGGGCGCCGCGCCGGGCGAGCTCCAGCGACGTGACGTAGCCGAGTCCGCTGTTCGCGCCGGTCACGACGGCCACCCGGCCCGACTGGTCGGGGATGTCTTCGGCGGTCCATCGGGTCATGGCGCACATGGTGCCAGAAGCGGGGAACCGTCAGGCTTTAGCCGCCGGATGGCGCTAAAGGAATGCCGTGAGGGTGCGATACGTTGACTATGACGTCGAGAGACGTCAGTCGGCTCGATCCATGGCCCCCGGTCCCAACCTTTGTCGCTTCGAGCGAATCTGTGCCGAGAGGCAGACCTGGCGAGTTGGCACACGGCACCCCGGGTAAACCAGCCCGGGGTTTTCGTGTGTCCGGATCAGGGAGCGAGGATGTGCGCAACCCAAGCGGTGCTCGACTTGAGCTCGACGGTCTGCGTCTTCGGGTAGTCGATGGCGGGACCACGAGTGAGGACCACGACGGTGGTGCCGCTCCGGACCCGTCTGGCGGCCGACTTGCCAGACGGGTGGTCGTTGCAGCCGAGCGCGAAGGCAACCGGCGGGCCGTAGTTGCCATAGACGATGCAGGGCGCCTGCACGCCGGCGGCACGGAGCCGGTCGGCGGCCGCTGTGAACCTGGTGCGGCTGGCCGTTGCCTGGACGACAGAGTGGTTCAGCGCCATCAGCTGACTCACAGTCTGGACTACCAACAGTGCTGCGATCCCAGTGACGACGCGCGCACGGGTTGTCGCCGCTGCCCGCCAGGACGCCAGCCACCCGAGGCCGTCCGCACACGGGAGTGCCAGCAGTAGATACGTGGGCAGCAGGAAGCGAGGCGCTGCGTAGTTCGTGGTGAGGACGTACTCGGCGAGCAGGGTCGTGCCGCCGAGGGTCGCGAGTGCGAGCGGCAGGAACCGAATCGTGCCACGAGTGGCCAGGAGGCCGATCGTCACGAGGATCGGGATCGCGAACCACCAGGCGATGTGCCAACCGGACACGGGTACGCCGCTGCAGGGCCGGCAGAGGACGGGGCCGTTGATGTCGCGCGCCTCGGCCCCGAGCGAGAAGTGGATGCCTGGGGTGTTCAGCGCATTGGCCTGTTGCAGGCGATGGAACACGCCTCCATATGAGGCGAAGGCTTCGATCACCCACTCGCTCCAGCCAAGACCTAGCCCGACCAGCAGCCCGACGCCGACCACGGCGCGACGGCGCCAGGTCACCGTTCGCACCAGAAGGATTCCCGCGACCACTGGAATGACGAACCACGTGGCGTCCGACGGCCGCAGCAGACCCATCGCGGCGACCCACAGGGTGGTGACGGCCAGGTTGCGACGAACGGCCTCCGCTCGCAGCGCCAGCAAGGCATATCCCAGTGCCGCCGCGGCGGCCTCGGCGACGAAGAGGTTCGGCTGTACCAGTGCACCCCAGAACGTCGTTGCCCACAGCGTGCTGAACAGCAACGCCGCCAACGCGACCGTGCGGCCATAACCGAGCCTCAGCCAGGGCCGGAGCCCGAGGTAGAGCAGGGCTGTGCCGATGACGCTCAGATAGCACCGCACCACCGTCACATCGGTCGTGAAATGAACCAGCGGGTAGAGGAGGACCGGAAGGCCGCGCGCGCGGGGCGCGGTGAACACCAGCGCCGGGGTGTGTGCACCCACCTGGCTCAGATAGACGACCTCGTCCTGCTGCCACCACATATGACGGCTGGCGACCAGGGCGAGCGATAGTGCAAGGTGACCGAGGCAGACCACCACGAGCAACCCGTGCGGCGAGCTGAGCCGACGCAGGTACGACCGTCGTAGCAGCGAGCCGTCAGCCAGCGCTCGATCGACGGACGTGCCGGCGGACGGCACGACCGGAGCGCTGGGCGAGCTAGTTGACATGTGCTTTCAACGAATGGTCCCGGGCCTGGCGTTGACAATTATCAGCGCGGCATTCTGATCGGATCCTGAACGGTCAGACCGACGGCGTCGCGCCGCCTCGTCGCCGCTCGAGGCGGCCGTAGTGCGCCGGTGCGTCGATGTCGATGTCTGCGAGCGCCCCTCGAAGCAGCTGCACCGCGTTGCGGGCGACGGCGTCGGCGTCCTCCGGCTCGATGCCGAGCTCGATGGCGGCACCGACCGCGCCTTCGTTCAGTCCGATCGCCACGACAGCGGCCGCCCGCTCCTCGGGCGGCAGCGTGGCGAGCGCCTCGTAGAGGCGTGCCACCAGCTCGGTGTCACTGACCCCGTCGGTCGAGCTCACGTTGTCCGCGATCGTGCCCGGTGAGATCGGGCGCAGACGCGGTGGTCGGTCGTTGGCCACGATCCACGGTACGTCGTCACGCGCTCGGCGCGAAGGTCTCCAGCACTTCATGGGCCACGGCCATCGACCGGGCGGGATCGGCGTCGGGCGATCCGATCTCCTCGTCGAAGTTGAGATCGAGGAAGACTTCGGTCGTGCCGGCGTCCGCGTAGGCGGCGAGGTCGGCCTTCAGCTTCGCCGCAGTACCGGTCAGCGCCGGGTCGTCTTCGCGATCGACGTCACGGAGCCGCAACGAGCCCCGCACGATGTACCTGAGTGCCGACACGTCCCGCCCCGCTGCTTCCGCCGCCTCGTTGATGGTCGCGATCGCGGCCGGGATCTGATCGGCGGGGAAGCGGCTCGAGGAGATCCAGCCGTCGGCGATCCGGCCGGCCCGTCGCAACGCCACCGGTGCCGTCCCACCGAGCAGGACCGGCATGGGGTCCTGTACCGGCTTTGGCTGCACGTGACCCCTCGGGATCGTGTAGTGCTCGCCGTTCCACTCGACGGGGTCCTCCGACCAGATCTCGCGCAGACACGCGATGTATTCCTCGGCGCGGGCGCCGCGTCCTTCGAGGGTGGCGCCCGCAGCGGTGAACTCCTCCTGCGCCCAGCCCAGTCCGAGGCCGGCGTCGAGGCGGCCGGCGGACAGGATGTCGATGCTGGTGAGCAGCTTCGCGAGGACCAGCGGTGCGTAGAACGGCAGATTGACGACTGCCAGACCGAGCCGTGCCCGGCTTGTCACTCCGGCGAGGAACGCCGCGACCGCGAGCGGGTCGTGCACGCTGCGGTAGGGCGGCGCGAGCAACTGATCGGGCGGCGCATCCGGCAGCAGGATCCGCGAGAAGGTCCACAACGAGTGGTAGCCGAGCGCTTCGGCGCGCTGCGCGATCTCAATCTGGTTGGCGGGGCTTGCCCAGGTTCCCGACACCGGCGCACCGAACCCGATCTGCATGACCCCATCAAACCCTGCGCCGCGCGCACGGCACACTCGGGGCGTGTCGCCGTACCGGATCTGCTTCGTCTGCATGGGCAACATCTGTCGATCGCCGACAGCAGAGATCGTCATGCGCCGCAAGCTTCAAGACGCGGGTCTGGCGGACCGGGTGATCGTCGACAGCGCCGGCACCGGCGGGTGGCATGTTGGCAAGGGCGCGGACCCGCGGGCAGTCGCGACGATGACGCGGCACGGGTACGACGGCACGGGTCATGCCGCGCGGCAGTTCGATCCCGCCTGGTTCGAGGAGCGGGACCTGGTGATCGCGCTGGACGGCAAGAACGTGCAGTCGTTGCGCTGGTTGGCGGCGCCGGAGCAGCGCCACAAGATCGTGCGGCTGCGGAGCTTCGATCGCGCGAGTCGCGGCGGCGATCTCGACGTGCCGGACCCGTATTATGACGCTGACGACGGCTTCGAACAGGTCCTCGCGATGATCGTAGCCGCCTGCGATGGCCTGCTGAAGCACGTCAGCTCCGAGCTGGACGCCACACGCTGAACCCCTCGTCAAACGAGGCTGTGCACAGTCGATCCGTGTCCACAGATCGGCTGCGGCGGCCCACGGCGGAACCGAAGCCCTGCACCGTCGCGGTATGCCGAAACCGCCGACCCAAGTTGTCAAGATCAACTCACAGGGTGACCTCGTCTTCGCCCTCACCCAGCTGCTCGGGTTCCGCCCCGAAGAAAGCGTCGTCATCGCGTGCATGAACGGGGAGCGGCAGCGGATCGGTCTGACGTTGCGCTACAACCTCGACTGGCTAGAAGACTCCGCCCTGGTCGAGGAGGACGTCGCGCCCCGAGTCCGCAGCGCGAGACCGGACGACATCTTCATCGCGGTGTTCAGCGACGAGCTGCCCGACACTGGCGAGCTGCCGCACCTCGAGCTGGTGGATGCACTCGGCTGCCTGCTGGGCGACTTGATCATCGACATCGTTCTGGTCGGGCGCGATCGATGGTGGTCCTACGGCTGTGACAATCCTTCGTGCTGCTCGCCGGACGGCAACCCGATCGACGCCGCGTCGCCTGGCGCGACGGAGCTCTCGGCGGCCTATGCGATGCACGGCAAGGCGGTGCTGCCTAGCCGAGATGCCGTCATCGCATCCTTGACGTACGGGGGCGATGCTGCCGCCGCCGATGCGATCGGCGAGCAGATCGAGGACCGCATCTGCAGCCATCAGCTGATCCGGCGTCCCGTGCGGCGGGCCACGATGCGCGGCCTGCTCAGCCGGCTGGCAGCGGCCAGCCGCGACCCGCGCAACCAGATGAGCGACGACGACGTGATCGAGTTCGTCGCGCTGATCGAGGACGTGATGGTGCGCGATGAGGTTCTGGTGCGGGCGGGTAAGACGCGCCACCGCGAACGGATCATCGCCGTGCTGAGCGAACTAGCGAGACGAACCCCGTTTCCGTACGACGGCCCGCTCTGCGCGACGCTCGCCTACGTCGCGTATGCCGACGGCAACGGCATCATCGCGAACGTCGCGCTGGACCGGGCCTTCGCCGTCGATCCGGAGTACTCGCTCGCCCAGCTCACGGCCGAGGCGCTCTCGCGCCAGATACCGCCGTGGCTGGCGCGGGAGTCGATGCGCAGCGCTGCGCAAACCCTCAAGGCAACACGCGAGCTCGGCTGAGGGCAGAATAGGGGGCCATCCGCCTACCCCTGGACGGTGCCCCGCATGCCCGAAGCCGTTGTCGTCGGCGCTGGACCTGGCGGTCTGGCCGCCGCCGCGATGCTTCAGCGCGCGGGCGTCGAGACGCTCGTCGTTGATCGAGCCGACGCGGTGGCGGCTGCCTGGCGGGGACACTACGAGCGGCTGCACCTCCACACGGTGCGGTGGCTGTCACATCTTCCGGGCTACAAGATCCCTCGTCGCTACGGGAAGTGGGTCGCGCGCGACGACGTGGTCCGCTATCTGGAGGACTACGCCGAGCACCATCGGCTGGATGTGAAGCTGCAGACCGAGATAACCAGGATCGACCGTGACGGCGACCACTGGATCCTCCGGAGCCCGCAGCGTGACCTCAGCGCGACGTACGTCGTCGTCGCCAATGGGCACAACCACACGCCCGACCTGCCGGACTGGCCCGGGACGTTCAACGGCGAGGTGCTGCACGCGAGTGCCTACCGCAACGCGACGCCGTACGTCGGCAAGGACGTCGTGGTCGTCGGTTCCGGCAACACGGGAGCCGAGATTGCCCTGGACCTCGTCGAGACCGGCGCAGCGAGCGTCAAGGTCGCGATCCGAACCCCGCCGCACATCGTGTTCCGCGAGCAGAACGGCGTCGTCAACCCGGTGTTCGGCGTGCTCTTCCGCTACTTCCCACCGCGCATCTTCGACCCGATCGCTCGCAAGCTGCGAGATGCAACGGTCGGCGATCTCACGCCGCTGGGATTGCCGGCTCCGGCGGAAGGCCTGCTCGAGCGGGTGCTCCGCGACGACGCGATTCCGCTCGTCGACATGGGCTTCCTCGACGCGCTCAAAGCGGGCCGGCTGAGCGTCATCGCCGCGGTCGTCGGCTTCAGCGGCGACGAGGTGCTGCTCGCTGACGGCACGGCGATCACCGCCGATGCAGTGATCGCCGCGACCGGCTACCAGCGCGGCTTGGCGCCGATCGTCGGTCACCTCGGTGTGCTGCGGGCGGACGGCCGGCCGCGCGCTCGCGGCGGTCACACCGAGCAGCACGCACCGAACCTGTGGTTCACCGGATTCACGAACCCGATCAGTGGAATGTTCAGAGAGCTCGGCATCGATGCGAAGAAGATCGCGCGTGCCGTCGTCCGGCAGCGTCGCTCCGGACTTGTGGACACGTTGCGCGTCACGGCGCCTCGGGTCATCCCAGGAAAGGAACCGGTAGGTCGATGAGTGACATCAGCCGTCGTGGGCTGCTCCAGGGAGCCGCCGGCCTGTCGTTGGCGGGCGGCGCGCTCGGTGCGGCTGCTGCACCGGCCGGGGCAAGTCAGCTCCGCCGGCACGGCCATGACGTGGACGTCGTCGTCGTCGGCGCCGGCCTGGCGGGGCTGACCGCGGCGCGCGAACTGCAGAAGCACGGCAAGTCGGTCATCGTGCTGGAAGCGAGGGACCGGGTCGGAGGACGCACGCTGAACCATCAGCTCAAGCACGGCCATCACGGTGATCTCGGCGGCACGTGGATCGGGCCGACGCAGACCGAGATCGCGAAGCTCGCCAAAGAGATGAAGGTGCACGCCTTCGACCAGCCCGATGAGGGGGACCAGACCTACTACGACGGTGACACGGTGACCGCGTACAGCGACACCGGCCCGCTCGGAACCGCGCCGCCCGATCCGGTCGCACTTGGTGACATCGCCCTCGCCGTCGAAACGCTGGACAACATGGCCGCGACCATCCCGGTCGATCGGCCGTGGGAGGCGAAGCAGGCCGGCGAGTGGGACAGGCAGACGGTGCAGAGCTGGCTCAAGGGGCTGGCCTCACCATTGGGTTACCACCGGGTCTCGCAGCTGATGTCCGCGCTGTTCGAAGCACTGGTCGGCGGCGAGGCCCGTGAGTGCTCGCTGCTCTACACCGCGGCCTACGTCGCAACGGCCACGGACGGGTCGACGCCGGGGACCGTCGAGCGGTTGATCGACACCCGTGGCGGGGCGCAGGCGAAACGGTTCGTCGAAGGCTCGCAGGTCATCTCGATCCGGCTCGCCCACCACATCGGACACCAACACATCGTGCTGAGCTCACCGGTCCGCAAGATCGAGAACCGGAAGAGTCACGTGGTGGTGCACTCGGACCGGCGTACGGTTCGCGCGAAGCACGTCATCGTCGCGATCCCGCCGACGCTCGCACAGCGCATCTACTTCGAGCCGCTCCTTCCGGAGAAGCACGACGGCTACTTCCAGCGCAGTCCGATGGGCACCCTGATCAAGGTGGAGGCATTCTTCGACAAGCCGTGGTGGCGAGACAAAGGACTGACCGGGGCCGCGGTCAGCGTCACCGGTCCGGCCAAGACGACGTTCGACGTCTCGCCGCCCGACGGGAAGATCGGCGGCCTGCTCGGCTTCGTCGGCGGCGACGAGGCACGCAAGTACGCCGGTAAGCACGACAAGCTCGTCCATGACGTGCTCGGCAACTTCTCGACGTTCTTCAACAAGGGCAAGAAGATTCCCACCCCGACATCGGTCGTCGTCAAGGACTGGAGCCAGGAAGAGTGGACGCGTGGCTGCCCGGTCGCGCTTGCGGGGCCCGGCGTCGTGACCGAGTACCGCAATCAGGTCGCGAAGCCGGTGGGCAGGATCCACTGGGCCGGCACGGAGACCTCGACCTACTGGCACGGCTACATGGACGGCGCCGTGCGGTCGGGACAGCGCGCGGCCGCCGAGGTGCGGGCAAAGCATTGAGCCCGCGCTCTGCCGGCGTCGCCGCCGTTGCACTCGTTGCGCTTGCGGTCACGACTGGCTCGCCGGGATCCGCCGCAGCGGGCAAGGGGCGGGCTCGGGGCGACATCAAGATCTTCGCGCACATCGCCAAACCCGGTGAGCCCTCGCTGACTCTGGTGACGCCTGGCCACAAGGTGTTCGTCGGAACCTTCGAGGACGTCTCGGGGAGCGACACTGGTGCGTCGAAGGTCTTCAAGTACAACGCCCGTGGCAAGCTGCTGCGCACCTACGAGATCAAAGGTCAGACCCCCGGCAAGGCTCACGGCGTCCAGGTCGCCGCGCGCGACCGCAGGGGCCGGTTGTACGTCCTCGACCAGGAGCCGGCCCGGGCGATCGTGCTGAACCCGCGGACCGGGAGTCAGTCGACGTACGCGACGTTTCCCGACGTCCCCACCTGCTCGGCCGCGGGCCGGTCCACCAACTGCAGCAACACCAGCAACGACGGCGTGCCGGAGCCCGACTACGCCGCGTGGCTCAAAGATGGCAGTCTTCTCGTCACCGACTACTCGCAACAGCTGATCTGGCGCGTGCCGCCGCACGGTGGGGTGGCAAAGGTCTGGCTCAACGACAAGATCCTGAACGGTGAGCTGTTCGGCCCGGCCGGAATCGTTCTGATGCCGGGCGGCCGAAGCCTGTTGATGACGGTCGCGTCCGGCGGAGTGACGTCGCCGAACTCCGAGGACGATCCGGCGCAGGGCCGGCTGTACCGGGTGCGGCTGAAGCACCGGCACGGGTTCGGTGGGCTACATCGGTTGTGGTCCAGCGGCGTGGGGCAGGCGCCTGACGGCTTCGCCGTGTCGCGAAACCGACGCGATGTCTACATCGCCATGGCTGGCCCGACCGGGAACTCGGTGGTGGAGGTGTCCCGGTCCGCGAAGGGCTGGCGGACGGCGTGGACCATTCCGCGCAGCGTCGACGGTGCGACGGACTCACCGGTGATCTGGGACACCGCAACCAGCGTGCAGTTCCTCGGACAGCGGCTCCTTGTCACGAACCAGGCGTACTTCACTGCGATCCCCTCTCACTGGGTCGTCTTCGACGTCCTGGCCGGCGAGCGCGGCATGCGTCTCATCGTGCCGAAGGGCGTTGGCGCGACCGCTCGCACCTGACCACCAGGCGTCCGCTCCGACGACCATCACATCGACGAGGGCCGTCGAGGAGCCTGCGAGCCGCTCGCGCAGCTCGCGCCACAGCAGCCGATCGATGCGGGTCGGCCGGCCGTCACCACGACTGATCACGAAAGCCACCTCAGGAACGCCGACGTCGGCCGCGAGCATCACGAGGTGTCTGAGGAACAGCTCGTCGACGTGATGCGTCGCCTCACTGATCTCCACGCGGAGCACCACGTCGCCGCAGCCACCGATGAACACCGCGACGAGCGCGCCCTCGACCGGGAGCGCGCACCGCAGGATGGCGTCGTTCATGGCAGGCAGCGTGCGCGACCGGAGAACCGAAGTGGCTGGTACGCGCCATGACTGTGGAGGACGCCGGGGCCGCGCGGTGCCGTGGACAACGCGAGGTCGTGTCGTTGACACACCGCCAGCCGTGAAGGGAGCGCGTGGCCCACCGCTGCTGGTTCTGGGGGGCGCGTGGCCCACCGCTGCTGAACCTGGGGAGCGCGTGGCCCATGGGTGCGGGGCACTCGGCAGCGACGGCCCACGGGTGCAGCCCCACGAGATCGGCGGCGCCGGCGCCCCCTTTCCGTGTCAGGCCATACGACGTGGTCGACCGCCGGATGGCAGGCTTGAGGGCGTGGTTCGAGCCGAGGTCGTGCCTGCGCCGGTCCTCGTTCTCGGATCGATCGCGAGCGTCCAGAGCGGCGCCGCGGTCGCGACGAAGCTGTTCGTCACCGTCGGACCGGCTGGCGCGGTACTGCTGCGGCTCGCACTGTCGGCGCTCCTGGTCGGCCTACTCGTGCGGCCGCGGCTTCGCGGAACACCTCGCCGGCACCTCGGGCTGGTCGTCGGGTTCGGTGTCGTGCTCGCATTGATGAACGCGTTGTTCTACCAGTCGCTCGACCGGATCCCGCTTGGCGTTGCCGTGACCTTTGAGTTCCTCGGCCCGCTCGCCGTGGCCATCGGAGGCTCCCGCCGTGCCCTCGATCTGCTGTGGGCAGCGCTTGCCGCCACCGGCGTCGTGCTCCTGACGAGCGGAGGTGGTGATCTCAACGCTGGTGGGGTCGCGTTCGCGGTCGCGGCCGGCGCGTGTTGGGCGGCGTACATCCTGCTGTCGCAGCGCGTCGGCCAGGTGTTCCCCGGGATGAGTGGTCTTGCGATCGCGCTGGCCGTGGGCTCGGTCGGACTCGCGCCATACGGCATCGCGGTCGGTGGCAGCGCACTGGTTCGGCCCGCGATACTCGCCAAGGGGGCGGCGATCGCGGTGCTGTCCTCCGCCATTCCCTACTCCCTCGAGCTCGCCGCGCTGCGGCGCCTGAAGGCAGCGGCCTTCGGCGTCCTGATGTCCTTGGAACCTGCCATGGCGGCGGTCTCCGGAGCGGTGTTCCTCGGCCAACACCTCGTAGCACGTGAGTGGATCGCGGTCGCCGCCGTCATGGCGGCGTCGATCGGGGCGACAGCCAAGCCGCGCTCGGAACCGCCGCCCGAGGTCTTCGGATGACGCTCGAGCTGATGCGCGATGCGGTGCGGGAGACCGGCTGGTGGTTGCTCGACGCAGGTTCTGAACAGTCCTTCGTCGATGTCGCCGATCCGCTCCACCTCGAGTTCGAGTACGTCCAGATGATGGCCTACGTCCTCGAAACCGCATTCGCCGACGATCGCCCGCTGCGCGCGCTTCACCTCGGCGGGGGCCTGCTGACCGTGCCCCGATGGATCGCATCAACTCATCCGGGTTCTCGGCAGCGCGTCGCCGAGCTGTCTGAGGAGGTCGCGCAGTTCGCGGCTTCGCTCGGTACGCCGACGGGTGTCCGCGTCGTGATCGGCGACGCCCTGACCGTCCTCAAACGCGCCCGCCGGTCATCGATGGATCTCGTCGTGTCCGATGTGTACGAGGGGCCGGAGACCGTCACGTCGGTGTTCACGATGGACGCCGTCCAAGCGGCGGCGGACCGGTTGACGAGCGACGGACTGTATTTGTGCAACCTGTCCGACGCTGCGCCGTTCGCGATGTCGAAGGTGGTGCTGGCCGCCGTCCGCCGGGCATTCGCGCACTGTGTTCTGCTTGCGGAACCGCCCGTGTTTCGAGGTCGCAGGTCGGGCAATCTGGTCATCGCGGCCAGCGACGGTGAACTCGATGTCCCGCGCCTCAACCGCCGGGCGTCGGGCGGCCCGATCCGGGCCCGGGTCGTCGCCGGTCAGGACCTCGAGAGCTTCATCGGTGCAGCCGAGCCCGCGGCCTGCGATGCGGACATCCCCGCGTCGGGCGAGTCGGTCACCCCACCGCCAGTTCCCCTAGTTCGGACCGGTCGTCCTGGTCGAGGACGACGTTGACCACGAACATCATGGCGACTCCCGGTTCAGGACGTGAGCGAGCGTATCCACGCTGTCGACGAGCGGGTCGAGATGTGCGGCGAGCAGCAGCCGCCGCCGCTCGTGCAGTGAGTCCCTGTCGGTGAGCGACTCCGCCGCGAGCGCTTCCTGCATAGCGCGCAGATCTGTCACCGCAACGGTCTCGTCGCCGGCCAGGCGTCCGAGTGACTCAACGATCGCGTCGCGGATGTCGTTCACCTCGGGAACCGCCGCGAACTCCTGGGCATCCGAGATGGTTGCTCGAAGTGCATGGAGCTCGATCACGATTCGGCGCGTGGCGGCCAGTGTGCCGCCCGCGCGGTCGAGATCGGTGCCGGCGCGCGCGGGCTCGGCCATGGCGCGGTCGTACGACGCCATCGCACTCATCCGGGCTCGGCGGGCGATCGACGCTTGATTCGTCAACGCGCCGGCGTCGTACCGGGAAGGCTCGGCATACGCGGCGAGCAGCAGATCCGTGTACGCCGCGAGGGCGCGGAGGAGCTTGGACAGCGAGTCATCGAGCGTCGCGCGTTCCCAGGTCGGCCAAAGGAGATAGGCGATCAGCGCCAGCGCACCGCCCACGATGGTGTCGAGTCCCCGATCGGCGACGGTGCTCAGCTCATCGCCGCCGAAGGGCGCGAGCAGCAGAACGACGATCGCGGTGACTGCGATCGAGTACAGCGCGTACGACGCGGCGAAGCAGGTGTACGCCGCCCAGGTCGCGAGCGCGATGAGGAGGACAAGGACGCTCCCTGACGGGTGCGTGGTGGCGATCAGGAGGCCCGCGGCAAGCACACCGATCGCCGTGCCGCCGACCCGCTCGAGTCCACGCTGGGCCGTCGCCGCGTAGTCCGGCTTGAGGACGACGACTGCCGTCAACGTGATCCAGTACCCGCGCTGCCACGGCAATGCATGGCTGAGCAGTTCAGACGTTGGCAACACCACGGCGAGTCGCACGGCATGCCGGAACGCCGGGCTGCGAGGGTCCTTGGCGGTTGCCTCGATCTGCCGTACGCCGTCGGCCGCACGCTGCGGAATCGCAACGAACACGGGGGCGCCCAGCCGCCGGGGGAGTGCGAACCGACGAACTCCTGCAAGGGCGCTCGTCAGCCGGTCGACCGCACGTAGCTGGCCGAGGAGAGCGGCGGTCCGCGCGGCCGCGTAGCGGGTCGGCGTACCGGCGCGACCCGCCGGCGCCTCGTCACGCTGGCGCCGCAGGTGCTCGACCAGGTTGTCGAGGCGGGCGTCCTCCGAAGCCGCCGGCTTGGCACTGCGAATCGAGGTCGACACGGCGTCGAGCCAGGCAGCCGCGGCGCGAGTCGCGTCGCCCACGCTTGGGACGGACAGCACCGTTGCCAGTGATTGCAGCTCCAGTCGGATCCGGTTCGCCTCGTCCGCAAGGCCGCGAAGGATGTCGACGTCTTCGCCGGGCGCTCGTCGACCGATCAAAACTGCCGACATCGCGGCTTCACTCGTCGCTGTCAGTGACGAACGGTTCGGGTCGCGAGCCAGATCGGCGAGCTCCGAGTAGGCCTGTGCCAGCGTGCGTCGCTCCGCGCTGAACCGGGTCGGCGGGCGGACGACGGCGGCGAGCAGTCCTTGCAGCGCGGCGCCGGCGAACACCCAGCCGGCATGTACCGCCGCCGCGGAGACGCTGCCGGGAAACCGTCCGAAGACGACCAGCCCGATCACCGCCTGAGTGCCGATGATCGTCGCCTCGCGGCCGAGGACCACCGTGATGCCGGCGGCGGCGCCCCACACGAGGAGTGCCATGACCATCAGCCAGGTGTGGCCGGCCGCGAGGCTTCCGACAAAGGTGCTCATTGACATTCCGAGGCCGGTCGCGACGATCAATCCGGCGCGAGTTCGGAAGCCGCCGCCGAACCCCGCGACTCCCGCGGGCAGCGCACCAGCAGCTGCGATCACTCCCTCGGCGGGATGGCCTGCCGCCGTACCCACGGCGACGGGGATCGCCACGCCTGCGGCACCGCGCAGTGCGAGCAGCGGCTGGAACCCGCCGCGATCGATGGTGAAGAGCCGAATCACTCCGGCAGCAGTCGAGGTGAGATCTCGGACTCGTCGACCCCGTCGGCTGTCCGCTCGACCCAGTACGCCGCAGCGTTCTTGCGTTCGCTGAGCGCCTCACGAAAATCCGTCCCCACGTAGTGCAGGCCGACGCCGTCGTCGGTTGCGAAGCCGGCCGGTAGCGTGCCGTCGCCGATGAGCCGGTGGAACAACGGCCGGCGGCGTTCCTCGCTGTCGTAATGCACTCCGTTCGAGTAAGGCACGAGCGCCAGACCGTCGGTGACGGCGCGCAGGTCCAGCCCGAACGAGTCGGTCGTCCCGCCGACGTGCCAGCAGATGGACCCGGCAGAGACGCCGGCAAGGACGATCCCTGCCTCCCACGCTTCGCGCATGATGGTGTCGAGGCCGTGAGCTCGCCACACCGCGAGCAAATTCGCAACCGAGCCGCCACCGACCCAGATCATGTCCTGTGACAGCAGGTGCTCCCGCGGATCATGCACATTGGGCATGACGAACAGCTCGAGGTGACTGACGGCCACGTCGTCGCGGCTGGCGAAGGCGTTGTAGCCCATGGCGATCTCTGCGTTGTTGTCACCGCCGGCCGTCGTCAAGAAGCAGAGCTTGGGGCGCTGCTTCCCGGTGAGCTCGAGCCCATAGGTCAGCAGCGGCCCGGGGCGCGCCCGGTATGGACCGGTCGACGGTCCGGTCCAGCCGCCTGAGGTCGCGAGGATGTGACGCTCCGGCGTGACCATTCGCTCAGTCGCTCCAGACGACGCCGTCGATCAGCCACGGGTAGAGCCGCTGGATGTGAGTGTCGGGATCAGCCTGGTGACCGCCCGAGGTGTCGACGCGGGTGAGGGCGCCGGGGATGTTCGCAGCCAGCCACTCGCCGTGCTTTGCCGGCACGAGGACGTCGTGCGCCCCCCACCAGACGGCGGTCGGGATCGTGATCGAGGCGGGGTCGAACCCCCACGGCATGGTAAAGGCGAGATCGTCATCGGCCCAGCCCCAGATGCCGTTGCGGACGCATTCGGTGATCGCCTCCTTCATCACCTGTTGGATGTCGGGGCGGCTGAGGATCTCGCGATCGGACTCCGGGATCTCGAAGTCGCCGAGGATGTTTGCCGGATCCACTGCAATGCGTTCCAGCATCGCCTCGGCCTCGCGGGTGAGCTCGGCCTCGAGGGTCGCCTCGCCGGCAAGCGCCCAGCCGAACTCCTTGACGTTCTCTGGGTCCATGCCGTCGTACCACTCGTCGCCGAGAACGTCGTACGGCGCGACGCCGACGATGCAGGCGGCGCGCGTGACGCGCTGCGGCAGCTTTGCCGCGACGGCAAGGCAGTGAGGGCCGCCGCCGCTTCCGCCGGTGACGGCGAACTCGTCGATCCCGAGGTGATCGACGATGGCGGTGACGTCCGCGACGCAGTCGACGACCGTCCGGCCACGATTGCGGTCAGAGGCGCCGTATCCGGGCCGGTCGTAGGAGATGACCCGGGCGCCGAGCGCCGCGATCTTGGCGTTGTCGGGATGCCGGTTCAACCGACAGCCGGGCGTTCCGTGAATGATCACAATCGGCGAACCGGCTGGGTCGCCCCATTCGGCGAAGCCGAGAGTTCTGCCGTCGGACAGGGTCAGGGTGGTGAGGTTGGTCACCGCGTCAGGCTAACTGCGCCAGGTCTCGAGGAGCCGAAGCCAGATCTCCGCGGCCGTCGGGTACGACGGCACCGCGTGCCAGAGAACATCGAGCGGAACCTTTGCCACCACAGCGACAGTGGCGGCGTGCAGCAGCTCGGCGACCTCGGGCCCGACGAACGTCGCACCGACCAGCGTCTCGCTCGCGACGTCGACGACCAGCTTCGCCCGACCCTTGTATCCGTCGCGCAACAGCGACGTGCCTGCAAGGTTCGCGAGGTCGTACTCGACGCACCGGACCGCGACACCAGTCTCCTGCGCCTCGGCTTCCGAGAGTCCGACCGAGGCCACCTGCGGGTCCGTGAACGTCACCTGCGGCACCCGGCCATGGTCACTCGTGGCCGCGAATCGCAGCCCGTCGGTGCTCTCGCCGGCGCCCCGCGCTGCGATGACGTCACCGGCGACTCGGGCCTGGTACTTGCCCATGTGGGTGAGCAGGGCGCGACCGGTGATGTCGCCGACGGCATACAACCAGTCACCCTCGACACCGGTGACCGTCATCGTGTCATCGGTCTCGAGGTAGCCGCCTGGCTCGAGCCCGATCGCGTCAAGGCCGATGCCGTCACTGCGAGGCGTCCGCCCGGCGGCAATGAGGATCTCGTCCGCGACGATCGGTTCGCCATCAACGACGGCCGTCACCTCGGCGCCTCGCAGCATGCCTTCGCGCGGTTCGCCAGTGGCAGCGCGGCGTACCTCTTGCAGTTTCGCCGCGAGCCGCACGTCGACGCGTGCACTTCGAAGGGCGTCCGCGACGAACTCGCCTGCGAACGGCTCGTTGCGGCTGAGCAGCCGGCGGTCCCTGACGATCAGCGTCACCGCTGCGCCGAGCCCGGCGAGCCAGGTGGCCGCCTCGCACCCCACGACACCGCCACCGATCACGACGATGCGGTCCGGCACCTCGTGCAGATTGGTGACATCACGCGAGGTCCAGGGCTTGGCCTCCTGAAGTCCCGGTATCGGCGGGATCGCTGGACACGTTCCGGTGGCGATCACCACAGCGTGATTGGCGGTGAGCGCACGGGTCGTCCCATCAGCCGCATCGACCGCCACTGACCGCACTCCGGTGAGGCGACCGTGCCCTCGGAGCACCGCGATTCCTGCGCCCTCGGCCCATTTCACCTGGCCGGAATCGTCGTGATGGCTCGTGAACTCGTCCCTGCGGGCGAGGACCTTCGCGACATCCAGGTGGTCACCGACCGGGACACCGGGAAGAGCTTTCGCCAGCGACAGCGTCTCAACCGGCCGCAGCAGCGCCTTGCTGGGCATGCACGCCCAGTAGGAGCACTCACCGCCGACCAGTTCCGATTCGACGAGCGCGGCTGTCAGGCCGCCACGGCTCGCGTAGTCGGCGGCGTTCTCACCTGGCGGGCCGCCCCCGATCACGATGACGTCGAAAGTGTCTGAGCTCGCATCGGCCATCGGTACGTCGTACCACGTCGGGAATCAGCCGCGCGGGGCACAATCTCAGTCATGCCGCGGTTGCTCGTCGTGCACCACACGCCATCGCCCGTGATGCAGGAGATGCTCGAGGCGGTGCTCGCCGGCACCCGCGACGAGGCGATCGAGGGCGTCGACGTCGTTGTTCGGCCGGCCCTTACGGCGTCGGTCGTCGACGCCCTCGAAGCGGACGGCTACCTACTCGGGACGCCCGCGAACATCGGCTACATGTCCGGAGCGCTCAAGCACTTCTTCGACACGATCTACTACCCATGTCTCGAGGTGGCGAAGGGCCGTCCGTTCGCGGCGTACCTGCACGGCAACCTGGGGACGGAGGGTGCCGCGCGAGCCATCGACACCATCACCACCGGACTTGGCTGGCGACAGGTTGCGGCGACGGTTGCCGTCTCGGGTCAGCTGACCCGAGACGATCGGCTCTCCCTGACCGAGCTCGGCGGCACCGTAGCTGCGACGTTGATGGGCTAACCGAGCCGGATCGACGGCATCATCAGCGGCCCGCCGGCAGGCAGGCCGAGGTTGGCGGCGAGCGAGGCGAAACCGTCCCAGCCCGACATCGACGTCACTACTGACAACGCGCGCGGGTCCTCGCTGGACTTCGGCGAGCGCACCTTCGCGACGAGCGGGACCTGTACCGCCGGACGCAGCGGTGCGGTCGCCGGCAGTCCGGCGCGCTCGCGTGCGATCGACGCGGCATCGCGGACGCCACCGAGGACGTCGACGAGCCCGTTCTTCGCGGCGTCCGCGCCGGTCCAGACGCGCCCTTTAGCAACCTGATGCACCGCGTCGTACGCCATGCCGCGGCCTTGCGCGACTTTGGTGACGAAGTCGGCGTACACCTCATCGAGGAAGGTGTTGAGCTTCTGGCGGTCGAGGTCGGTGAAGCCCTCCCGTGGTGAGTACATCCGTGCGCTGGCACCGAACTGGACCGTGCCCGTCCCCACGCCGACTCGGTCGAGCAGCTTCGAGAGGTTCGGTTTGCCGGCAAGGACGCCGATCGATCCGGTGAGCGTGCCTGACTGCGCGACGATCACATCCGCCGGACAGGAGATGAAGTAGCCACCCGATCCGGCGACCGTGCCCATCGAGACGACCACCGGCTTGCCGGCCTCACGAAGCAGGCAGACTTCGCGCCAGACGGTGTCGGATGCGACGTACGAGCCACCCGGCGAGTCGACACGGAAGACCACCGCGCGGACCTTGTCGTCGTTGCGGGCGGCCCGCAGCGCAGCGCTGAGCGTGTCGCTGCCCATCTGCGGTCCGTCGATCGGCGACCGGCGGTTACGTCCCATGACGATCGCCCCATGGCCTTCGACGAGAGCGACGACCGGCTGATTGCGATCGGTGATGGCCTTCGTGACCTTGCTGGGCAGCGGTGTCGGCTTCGACCACTTGGTCGCGAACAGCAGGCGCGCATCTGAAGCAATCCGGCGACGAACATCGGCGTACACCTCGTCCCGGTACCCGCACCGGTCGAGCAGGCGAGCCTCGACGCCGCGGGCGGCGGACAGCGGTGCCTCGTCGACGAGCGTCCGAACCTGGTCCTCAGTGAGATTGCGGGCGCTTGCGATCACCCGGACGATCTCCTCGAATGCCGACTCGGCCAACCGTGTCGCGGTCTCCTTGTGATGCTCCGTGAAGCCGGTCTGCATCAGGCGGTCAGCCGCGTGCTTGTACTCGTATCGCTTGTCGAACTGCGGCTCGATGCCGAGGTTGTCGAAGACACCGCGGAGGAAGGTGACCTCGCTCATCACTCCGAGCAGCCCGAGCTCGCCCGACTGCTGCATCCAGATCTCACCGAAGCCGGTGGCAAGGAAGTACGCAACCGTGCCGTTGCCCGACTCGCCGAAGGTCTCGGCCCATGCCACCGTCGGCTTGCCGCTCGCCGCGAAGTCGCGTACTGCGGCGCGGACCTCTTGGCCGATCGCCAGCGGAATCTTGCCGCCGATCTTCGCGATTAGCCCGGCGACCTTCGGGTCCGACCCGGCGTCGTGCAACGTCCGCAAGACCTTCGACAAGCGCGGCTTGCCGCGACTGCGGAGCTTGCCGATGGGGTCGTCAGGCTCCACTTCGAGCAGCGGCTGGGTGAGGTCGAGCTCCAGCAGGGCCGGGGGAGCAGCGCGAAGACTTGGCATGACCTCACACTACGAGCGGAGGCAGACACCCCAACTCGAGTAACCATCGATATGCCGGACGCTTGTCGACCTTGTCGGTAACGTCCTAGCTCATGACCCGACGCCGTCATGGTCCGCTCGCCATGGCGGTAGTGGCGGCGTTGGTGTTTGGTGGTGCGTGCTCGGTGTACGGCATCATCGTCTACTTGCATCGCGCCAGTGTCGTGAGTGACTTCCTCGCCGGGTCCCGGGATCTCAATCGAGTACATGCCGCCGACCATGCGGTCCGAGTGTCCAGCGTCCTCGACCTCATCGCCCTCGGATTGACGGCGATCCTGCTCATCACGTGGCTCTATCGAATCTCGAAGGACCTCCACGAGAAGCGCCCAGGCCACGTGCAGTACTCACCGGGTTGGGCGATCGGCGGCTGGTTCATCCCGTTCCTCAGCCTGGTTCGGCCCTACCAGGTGGTTCGTGACCTCTGGCGTTCCTCGGACGCCAACGGATGGCGGGGGGACCCAGCATCGCTGGTCGGCCTGTGGTGGGCCACCTTCCTGATCGCCAACTTCACCTCTCTGGTGGTGAGCAGGATGCCGGAGGACACGCTCTCGCAGTTCAGGTCGCATGACCATGGTCACGTCGTGAGCAATGTGATCGACATCGTCGCCACGGTCGTCGCGATTCTCATGGTTCGGGCTCTCACGCGGCGCGTCGACGCCGTCCCCACGCCGCTGCTCATCCCCGTAGCGGCATACGGGATGCAGTTCAACCCGGCGCCGGGATGGCCGGCGCCGCCTGCGGGCTGGACGCCTCCGCCCGGATGGCAGCCCGATCCGGCATGGCCGCCCGCGCCGCCCGGCTGGCGGTTCTGGGTCGATGCGCCGGGGTGACCGAAGCTGGCTCACGATCGCGATCGTCGTGGCGTTGGTGCTGGGTGGCATCGCGTCGGTCTGGTCGTCGATCGCGTTTCATGATCGCGCCAACCTGATCGATGCCACCCGCCATCGCGCATTCCTCTTTGGCGTGTCGACCGCCGCGGACGTCTCGAACCAGAAGGTGGCCGCCTCCGCCGGTACCGGTATGACGCTGTTCGTCCTCACGTCCGTCCTGCTGAGTTGCTGGCTGTATCGGCTGGTTCGAACCTCGCAGCAGGCGAGGCCCGGGCTGGTGGGCTATTCCTGTGGGTGGGCGGCCGGCAGCTGGTTCATCCCGGTGGTCAACATGGTGTGGCCGATCCGCGTCATCGTCGACGTTTGGCGGAAATCCGGCACCGGCCCCGAACCGGATCCGCTGCCTCGGATGATCACCGCGTGGTGGACAGTTCTCGTCGCTGCCGAGCTCGTCGTCGCTTCCGCCATCGCATTCGGCGCAGGCGACTCGGACGCCCAGGTGGAGCGCCACGATCATCTCGCCAGCATCGGTGGGATCCTCTTTGCGATCGCGGCATTGTTGGGCGTCGTGGCGGTCCGGGCGGTCGCCGAACGCGTTCGCACCCTCGCGCGGGCAGCAACCGCCGCGCAGGACGCGGTTCGGTTCAACCCGCCGCCGGGCTGGCCGCAGCCACCGCGTGGCTGGCGACCCGTGCCCGGATGGCAACCCGACCCGGCGTGGCCGCCCGCGCCGCCTAGCTGGACGTTCTGGATCCCATCAGCCGATTGACAGCCTCGTCGAGGACTTCGTCGCGCTTGCAGAACGCGAACCGCACGAACGGCCGCCCGACCTCGTCGTTGTCGCAGAACACCGCAGTCGGGATGCCGACGACGCCGGCGTCGTGCGGCAGGGAGCGTGCGAAGGCTTCACCGTCCGTCAAACCGATCGCCCGGACGTCGGCCTGGATGAAATACGTGCCCTGCGGATGAGTGACGGACAGGCCGACGGACTCGAGTCCGCTCGCGAGCCGGTCTCGGCGACCGGCGAGCGACGCGCAGAGGGCGTCGACCCACTCCATCTCGTTGTCGAGGGCGTACGCCACGGCCAGCTGCATCGGTGCGCTGTGCGTGTAGGTGAGGAACTGCTTCACGGTGTTCACGGCACGGATCAGTGGCGGTGCCGCGCAGATCCAGCCGATCTTCCACCCGGTCACGCTGAACGACTTGCCTGCGCTCGAGATGGAGACGGTTCGGTCGCGCATCCCCGGCAGGGTGGCGATCGGGACGTGTGCCCCGCCGTCGTACAGGAGGTGCTCGTAGACCTCGTCGGAGATCGCCACGAGGTCATGCTCCACGCAGACCGTGGCGATCACCTCGAGCTCGTCGCGGGTCAAGACCGTGCCGGTCGGGTTGTGCGGCGAGTTGATGAGCACGGCGCGGGTACGGCGGGTTACCGCAGCACGAAACTCGTCGGGGTCGAAGGTGAAGCGCCCACCCGGCGTCGTCGGGCGAAGCGACACCGGTACCCGCGCCGCACCGGCCAGCGTGATCGCGGCGGCGTAGGAGTCGTAGTAGGGCTCGAGCACCACAACCTCGTCACCAGGCTCGGTCAGCGCGAGGATCGATGCGCTCACTGCCTCGGTCGCGCCGACCGTGACCAGGACCTCACCGTCCGGGTCGTACGACAAGCCGTAGTGGCTGCGCTGGTGCGAGGCGATCGCCTGCCGCAGCTCTGGGCGTCCGGTGCCTGGCGGGTACTGGTTGAGGCCAGATCGCAGGCCGTCAGCTGCAATGTCCAACATCGTCGTCGGACCGTCGGTGTCAGGGAATCCCTGGCCGAGGTTGATGGCTCCGGTAGCTGCCGCGAGTGCGCTCATCTCGGCGAAGATCGTGGTGCCGAAAGCACGCATTCGCTCGACGAGCACGGCGCCTACTTCGCGCGGGGCTGCCGCGTCACCATCCGGGTGAAACCGGTGAGGACCCGGGTCGGCATCGCCGCGACGCCAGCCTGGAGGTGAGCATCCGCTCCGACCAGGTAACGCCCCTTGGGGTGACGTGCCGTGAGCGCGTGCTCGATCGCCTTGGCACATCGCTCGGCGGGAATCGCCATCTTCTCCGACATGGCTGCCGCCTTCAGCGCGCCGTCCATCTGTGCCGCGTACTTGTCGCGCAGCGCTGGCTCGAGGCCCTCGCGGTGGGCTTCCGCGGCGCCGACGCCCTTCTCCCACAGCGGAGTGGCGATGGCTCCCGGCTCGATCAGGCTGACCCGTACGCCGTGCGGGGCGAGCTCCATCCGCATCGAATCCGTCCAGGCCTGAACGGCATGCTTCGAGGCGACGTACGGGCCCATGAACGGCAGCGACATCCGCCCGCCGATCGAGCCCACCGTCACGACCCGCCCACCAGAGGCGATCAGCGCGGGCAGCAGCGCGGAGGTGATCGCGATGTGACCGAAGAAGTTGACCTCGAACTGGGCCCGCCAGTCCGCGAGATCCAACGTCTCGAACGGCCCGGTCACGCTGTACCCGGCGTTGTTCACCAGGCCGACGAGGTTGCCCCCGGCGCGTTCGACGACCTCCTTGCACGCAGGCTCGATCGACGTTGGGTCGGACAGATCGATGAGGACCGGAGGCTTCACGGGGTCGGGTAACGGCTCGTCACGACGCAACCCGGGGATCACGTCGTAACCCGCTCTGGCGAGACGCAGCGCGGTTGCGTTGCCGATACCCGTGCTTGCACCTGTGACGAAGACGACACCACGACTCATGGGGGAGAAGCGTAGTTGGATGGAGGCATGAAGGTAGGGGTTGTCCAGTACGCCGCGGGCTTCGACAAGGCTGAGAACGTCGCTCGCCTGCGTCGGCTTGCCGAGCGGGCTGCGGCCGACGGGGCCGAACTGGTCGTCACACCCGAAGGCGCGATGCATGATTTCGGACCACCGGATCTGGCGCTCGCACCGTTCGCGGAGCCGCTGGACGGCCGGTTCGTGACCGGATTGGCTGAGATCGCAGCCGCGCAGCGGATCACCGTGGTAGCCGGGATGTTCGAGGCCGTCGCGGACGACCCGGCTCGGGCCTACAACACGGTGGTCGCGGTGGGCCCGGACGGACTGATCGGCAGCTATCGCAAGCAGCACCTCTTCGATGCTCTCGGCTGGGTGGAGTCCGATCGTCTGGTGGGCGGCGAGCCGGCTGATCGCCTGGTCTTCGGCTGCGGCGACGTCACGGTCGGCGTGATGACGTGTTACGACATCCGCTTTCCCGAGCTTGGCAGGGCGCTGGCCGACGACGGTGCCACGCTGCTCGCCGTACCGTCGGCTTGGGTCGCCGGCCCGCGAAAGCCGGAGCAGTTCAGGGCTCTCGCAACGGCGCGGGCCATCGAGAACGTTTGTTACGTCGCGGGCGCCGTCCAGACGCCACCCGACTACACGGGGGAGAGCTGCGTGATAGAGCCCTTCGGTGAGGTCCTTGCCTCGCTAGGCACCGACGAGGGCTACGCCGTGGCCGAGGTCAACCCTCGCCGGGTCGAGGAGTGCCGGTCACGGATGCCGTCACTCACCCACCGCCGCTGGCAGGTCACCCCGCGCTAGGCAACGCCCCGCGACGTACCGCCCAACCGCCCCGCGACGTACCGCCCCGCGACGACGTACCGCCCAACCGTCTCAAATCGTTGGTTTGGAGCCTGAAACCAACGATTAGAGACGGTTGGGCGAGACCTGTCAGAGGTGACCGACAAACAGCTTGCCGTGACCGCCGAGCAGCACGCACAACTTCTTCGAGGCGCACGACACCGGCCCACCGGAACCGGGGACAGTGACGCGGCCCCAGTGCCGGCCCTTCACGCCCTTGCCGGAGTAGACGGTGCCCTTCTTGGTCGACGCACCCGTCCGGAAATTGAGCCCCGGTGCGGACACGGCGCACCGCCGATGGCTTACGCAATCGGCACTGACGATGACTAGGGCAGATCGCCGTGGGTGATAGTTGATCGAGCGCCATCGGAACGAGCCGCCATGAGTGGGATGCTTCGTGGTCAGCAGCGAGCTCGCGCCGCAGGAGCAGACCGCCGCGGCGACGCAGTCATGAGTCGACGAGCAGGCGACCGCATTGATGTCAGCCTCCAAGCCTTTCTTCCCGAAGATGTGGGCCGACTTCCACGCGCCACGGGTCGGGTGCTTCGAGGACAGCACGTTGCCGCTGCGGGTGCCCACGAGGCACAGCCGAGGCGCGGCGCACTCGACCGAATCGGGCTCCTCGCCTAACTTCTTCTGCTTCCACGCCGTTGCCTTGCCGTCCGGATGCTTTGACGCAAGGACATAGCCAACATTCGGCGGCTTGAGACCGGTTGAGTGAAAGCGGGTGGCGATCTCGATCGCGACGCACGAGCGCGGTGACGCACACGCCACCTTGAACAGCTGCTGGCCTTTGGGGACGGAGACGCGCGTCGTCTTCCACGCGGCCGCGCCGCCGGCCGGGTCGTGCGAGGTCAAGATCGTGTCCGTGCCGACTGCCACACAGAACGAGGTCGATGGGCAGGACACCCCGTACACCGCGGGTGCGGTGCCTGGCCGCGCCGGTGGCACCACCGACCGTGACCACGACGCCGCGCCGCTCTTGGGATGCGTCGAGACGAACAAGCCGGAGGCGCCGCCCACCAGACAGAGATGGCTACTCGCGCACGTCACGTCGATGACGGGATTCTGGCCGTCGATGCGCACACCGCTCGACCAGCTCGAGTGGTGGGCCGCCGATGCCACGTGCGCAGGGAGTGCGACGACGACGCTCGTGATCGCGCCGAGAGTGGCTAGTCCGACGCGGCTAGATCGAGAGGACATCGACGGTGCCGGTTGACGCGACCTCGACGGCATGCATGAGGACTCCCTGATGTCAGGCGGAGCACTTGCAGGTGAGCGAAACCTAGTGGCTGTCGATGGTTTCGTCAGCAACTCCGGAAAGTCCTCTCGGAGTGCGACGACCGCCTACCGGTTCCGCCGCCAGATCACGACGTTGAGCGCGGCCAGGTAGGACACAGCGGCGAGAGACGGTACGACGAGGATCGCGGACAGCGGATGCCGGCGGCCGAACTCGGCAAGGGTCAGGGCGGTCGCCAACCACAGGACGCCGAGCTCGATCATCGCGAGCGCCGGCTTGCGGAGACCGAAGAACAGCAGCATCCACGCGAGACTCAGCCAAACCTGTACGGCGTACGACGACAGCGCCGGCACATCGAGTGCGTCGCGGTTGTCCTCCGCACGCCACAGCAGCCAGGCGCCGACCGCCTGGCTGGCCGCGACGAGCGCCCAGGTCGGCGCCATCGCGAACGTGGGCATCGCCCACCGTGGTCGATCGAGGGAGCGGTACCAGTCCTCGCCGTGCCGGATCACGAATGCGCCGCTACCGGCGGCGGTCGTGACCCCGCCGAGGGAGCCGGCGAGACCGAGGGCGCGTGTCGTCTGGCTCGAAGGCATGCCGGAAGTCTGCCACCGAATCCGATTCCGTATCCTCGTCGCCATGTCTGAAATCAGCTTTGACGGCCGGGTCGCGATCGTTACCGGCGCTGGTGGTGGCCTCGGCCGCACCTACGCCCTCGAGATGGCGCGCCGCGGTGCCCAGGTCGTGGTGAACGACCTCGGGGGTTCGGTCGACGGTCAGGGTGGCGACGACAGCGCGGCCCAGAAGGTCGTCGACGAGATCAAGGCAGCCGGTGGCGAGGCCACGCCGAACTACGACTCGGTGTCGACTCCCGAGGGCGGCGAGAACATCGTCAAGACCGCGCTCGACGCCTACGGCAAGGTCGACATCGTCATCAACAACGCGGGCATCCTGCGCGACAAGTCGTTCGCCAAGCTGGAGTGGCAGGACCTCGACGCGGTGCTCGACGTCCACCTCAAGGGTGCGTTCTACGTGTCGCAGCCGGCGTTCAAGGCGATGAAAGACAACGGCTACGGGCGATTCATCTTCACCGCCTCCAACGCTGGTGTGTTCGGCAACTTCGGGCAGACCAACTACGGCGCGGCGAAGATGGGCCTCGTCGGCCTGTCGAACGTGATCGCTATCGAGGGCGCGAAGGCAGGGATCCTCTCCAACGTCGTGTGCCCGGTCGCGGCGACCCGCATGACGATGGAACTGCTCGGTGACGCGGCGTCGGCGCTCGAGCCCGAGCTCGTCACTCCGTTGGTCACCTATCTCGCGTCAGAGGCGTGCACGTTCACCCACGAGGTCTTCTCGGCAGCGGGCGGCCGTTACGCGCGGATCTTCGTCGGGCTCGCCCCCGGCTGGTACGGCGGCAAGGGCCACGTGCCGACCGTCGAGGACGTCGCGGACAACATCGACAAGATCGAGGACCAGACCGGCTACATCGTGCCGACCTCGATCGCCGATGAGCTGGGCGCGTTGCTTCCGATCCTCAGCTGAGCGCACAGGTTCCTCAGCGCCGCGGGAAGCTGGTCACCAACACCACGCCCGCTGCGTCCTTGCGCAGCACGACGAGAGCGTGGCGTACGAACGTCACCTTGCCGGCGCGGTCGATCGCGAAGCCGACGTCGTACGGCGAATCCAACTGCAATCGCAGTGTGTTCGGGCACCCGGCCGCTGACCAGCGCTTGATCGCCTCGGCGTTCGCGGACAGCGTGCTCTGGATCGCCTCCCTCGCGGTCGGCTCGTCCCAGTACGTCGACGCGACGGGAATCCGGCTTCGGCGCACCCGGGTGAGCAGCTCGGCAGGTGTCTTGCCGACATGACGCGCGATGGTGTGGCCGGGCCCCTCGTGCATCCGGAGGTGGATGGAGCCCCGCTGAAGCTCTTCCGGAGCCTGCCGAAGCAGAGCGATCTCGTGCGCGAAGTCGCGGTTGCCGATCAGGCCGCGGCGGTGCATCAGCCGAACCAGTGCCTCCCGGCGATAGTCAGGTGGCTCCGGCCACCAGCCGCGTTCGCGAAAGGTGTCGCGGCCGAAGGTCGCGCCGCGCGCCAGCACGAACGCCTCGCCGACTCCCTGCACGTCGATGCGATGCTCGAGGAGCTCTTCGTCGGCGGCCGCGCCCCCGGCCCATACGGAGGCTTCGAGCCAGCCACGGGCCCGGCTCGCGACGGCAGACGTTCCAAACGTGACTCCGGCGGTCTCACCGATCGCGCCCCAGTGCAGCCGTCCCGCGGTCGACTCGTCCCACACGGCCATCGAGGCGGCGGCCCACTCTGCCTGAAGCAGTTGTGGCATCACGAAGCTCAGGATTGGCTCGAGCGCCGGTAACGCGGCAAACGCCGCTTCGAGAGCTGACTCCGCGACGAGATCGGCGACCACGGCATCGGTGGCGGCCGCAGTCGCGCTGCTGACCGCGGCGGCGGCCCCGGCCGCCTCGACGGCGCCGGCCGCGCCGACCGTGACAACGATGGCGGTCGCCGACACCGCCGCAACCGCGCCGACCTTCAGCACCTTGCTCATGGACCAGTGGTGATGTCGATGTGCCTTCTCGAGCTGCTGCGCGTAGGTGGCGAATGCGTCTGCCGCGTCGTCCAAAGCCTGCACGAGACCGGTCACGCTGCGGCTGACGTCGCCGACCGGCCGTTCGAACGCGCGCGCGGCCGGACCCCGCCACGCAACCTCGACCTGGCCCGCGATGTGCAACAGCTGCCGTTGGGTGACGGCGACCGTCTCCGCGAGGATCTGGTACGCGACCGCGATCTGATAGGCCGATCGCGAGTCTCCCGTGACTCGCGGGACGACGTACGTCGTCGACGAGACGCCACCGCCGGTGAGGGGAGAGTGACTCATCGCGGCGGGATCGCGGCGTCGTCGACCGCCGGGTAGTGCTCGGCCAGTGCCGCCAATGCTTGCGCAAGGCGGCGGACGTCGATTGCCACCGCGCCGACCGCGTGCGAGGTCGCGGTGATGCCGCGAGTCGTCACGCCGAAGGTCCGCATGCCGAGGTCGACAGCGTTGGCCACAGCCACGTGCTCGAAGTCGAGCGTCGCCAATTCCAGCCGTCGCGCGGCTGCCGATAGGGCGACCGCTGCCGCACGGAGGTCATCGGGGCGGATGCGGAGTTCCATGCCGGGGCAGTGTGCCGCCGCGTGGCTCCCCTGTGTGGTCGCTGTCCACAAGGCAGGATGGAGCCATGGGTCCGGTGCGGGCGATCGGGGTCGTAATCGGACTGCTGATCGTCGTTTCGACGGTCATCAGCGTCCTGCGGACCTTGATCATCCCCAGGGCGAGCCTCGGTCCGGTCGGGCGGGTCGTCGACGCCGTCGTCGATCGTGCCTTTGCGCTCGCCACCCGGCCGATCGGCGAGTACGAGGCGCGGGACCATGTCCTGGCGGGACAGGCGGCGGTGTATCTCCTCGCCCTGCTCGCCACCTGGATGGCTGCCTTCGTCCTCGGCTTCGCGTTGTGGCTGTGGCCTACGACAGGTGATCTCGCGGCTGCGTTCCGCGAGTCCGGCTCGTCGCTGTTCACGCTCGGCTTTGTCCCAGCCGACGGCAACGGATCAACCGTGATCGACGTCATCGAGGCCGGGATCGGTCTGTTCGTGATGGCCGCACAGATCGGTTACCTGCCAACGCTGTACGGCGCATTCAACCGCCGAGAGACCGACGTCACTCTGCTTGGCGCCCGGGCGGGGACGCCGCCGTGGGGACCCGAGCTCCTGGCGCGCACGAAGTGGGGAATCTACGGCGACCGCGACGATCTTCCGGAGTTCTATGCGATCTGGGAGCGGTGGTCAGCCGACCTCGCGGAGAGCCACTCGAACTACCCGGTTCTGATGCGGTTCCGCTCGCCGCAGCCGATGTCGTCGTGGCTGATCGGCTTGCTCGCCGTCATGGACTCCGCGGCGCTGCTGCTCGCGCTGGCCCCGAGTCGCGACCGGGTCGAACCTCGCCTGTGCCTTCGCATGGGCTTCACCGCGTTGCGGCAGATGGCCGGCGCCGTACGGATCCCGGTCGAGGTCGACCCTGATCCCGACGCCGACATCACGTTGACCTTCGAGGAGTTCGAGGACGGCGTTCAGCGGCTGCTCGACGTCGGGTTTGTCGTGGAACGGACGGCGGCCGAGGCGTGGCCCCACTTTCGAGGCTGGCGCGCCAACTATGAGTCGATCGCGTACTCGCTAGCCTATGCAACCGACGCGGTACCCGCGCTGTGGTCGGGACCGAGGCGGTGGGACCACGCTCCGATCGCGCCGATACGGCCGCCGAACCGCCAGCCGGGCGCGGCACAAGGGAAGGACCAGCTAGGTGCCAAGTGACGATCTCGTCCTGCCGGAGCGTGTCGTCATGCTCCACATCGGACCGCACAAGACCGGGACGACGACGATCCAGGGCGCGCTGCACAACAGCCGCAAGGCGATGAAGGAGCAGGGAGCGCGTTATGCCGGCCGCTACAAGCAGGCGTACTGGGCGGCCCGCTCCGTGGTCGGCAGTGACGTCGCCCCCGGCCGTCGGCCGCCGACGCCAAAGGTCTGGGACAAGCTCGTCGCCGAGGTGAACGAGGCTGCGGAGGGACGCGTCGTCGTCTCCAGTGAAGCGTTCGCCGGAGCCGACGAGGAGACCGCCGCCAGGGTTGTCAAAGACCTCAGCAAGAGCCGACCGGTCCACGTCGTCGTGACCCTTCGGCCGCTGTCGAAGATCGTCCCGTCGCAGTGGCAGCAGTTCACCCAGAACAGCCTTCGCAAGGACTACGACACCTGGCTGCGCGAAGTGTTCAACGACGCCGACGATCGCAGCCAGACCGCTACCTTCTGGCGCCGGCACGATCATGGCGCGCTCGTGGCGAGGTGGGCAAAGGTGGTCGGACCGGAGAACGTCACCGTGCTCGTCATCGACGACACCGACCGTGAGTTCCTCACGAAGACCTTCGAGCGCCTGCTCGACCTCAAGGCCGGCTCGCTGGTCGCGCCGAAGGAGGTGGCCAACCGCTCCCTGACGCTGGCCGAGATCGAACTCATCCGGCGCGTGAACCTCCAGATCGGCAACGAGAAGTGGGCGAAGCAGGCCTACTCCAAGGTGATGAAGGACGGCGTCGCCGACTCGATGCAGATCAATCGGCGTCCGGATCCCGACGAGGTGACGATCACCACGCCGCGCTGGGCCGTCGAACGCGCGTCCGCGGTCGCGGCTGAGTCGGCGAAGACGATCTCCGGCCTGGGCGTTCGAATCCTCGGTGACATCGATCGGATCACCGATCATCCGAGCGAGGCCGCGATCCGCGAGGGTGATGCGCCGGAGCCGACGACGATCCCGCTCGATGCCGCCATTCTCGCGGTGATCGGGGCGATCCATGGCATGGAGATGGCGAGCACCTATCGCTACAAGCGGGACGTCGAGCCCGAGGACCGGCCGATCCGCGACGTCCCGTCGAAGGAGCTGCTCAAGATCGTCGCTGCCCGCACCAAGAACCGCGGTGCCGACAAAGCGGCTCCAGCCAAGCCGAAGAAGGCGTCCGGCAAGTCGTAGTACTGGCCACGGCCACGCGCCTTGTCATGCACTGGCGCGGTCATAGCCCCGCCTCTGCCTGGGCAGGAGCAGCCAGCCCTACTTCGGAGACTTCCGCAGGCTCTGCGCGCGGTACTTGATGCCTTGGGCTGTCGCCTGCGCTCGCTTGAGCGCCTTCGTCGTTCCCGGGCCGAGCTCGATCGTGTGACGGCCGTCCGAGCTCGTCATCGCCTCGACGCTGCCGGCCTTGCCCTCCCGGCGACCGGCCTGCCGGGCACCGATGATCGCCGCGACGAGAGCGTCGCCCGCCATCTGTGACGGGATGACGGCCGGCGGCGTCGCCGACTCGTCGGTCTGGCTCGGCATCCGGCCGAGGGACTCCAGATCACCGACGACGTTGATGCCGAGGCCCGCGATGTTCTTGGCGAAGCCGGCGCCGATCTCGGAGGCGCGCTCGGCCGCCCAGGTTGGCATCGGGATCTTCGTGAGGTTGTCGCCCTTTGACGGCCGCATGTGGGCCAACGCGGCGACGAACCCGGTGCGCACCGCTGACCGGTACAGCTCCTCGGGCCACTTCTTGCGCTTGAACGCGTCGTTGACGACCCGCAGCATCTCGGCCTCTGGCCAGGTCAGCGACCGGTTGTCCTTCTCCGGCGGCTCGGCGACCAGGAGCCCGTCCGGGAGGGCGAGCAGGGTCTCGAACTGGCGAAGGATCTTGTCGTGGTCGCGGGAGTCGACCACGATCGCGGTCACATGATCCGGCCCGGCGATCTTGGCCCAGCGCTCGATGATCGCGTCGTGGGTGTGACGCTGCCAGAAGGTCGGTGTCGGCTTCTCATACGGCGGCTCGAGCAGCATGCCGCGCAGCCACGTGTCGTAGTCGACGCGCAGGCCGTTCTGCAAGAACTGCTGCCACGACGAGGGCAGAATCTTCACAAGCGGCCGCAGCGTCGCGACGATGTGCACCTTGTCGCCGCCGAGCTCCTCGACGACCCGTCGTACCGAGTCCTCGGGGCTCTGGCACAGCCATTCACTGCTGATGACGACACGTTTGTCGCCGGCTGCATTGGTCTCGTCGACCAGCTCTTGCCAGTCGGCTTCACCAACCGGGCGGTCGCCGATCCGCCCGACTGCGCCGGAGATGTGCACACCGGCCCGCTTGTGGTAGCGCTCCTCGCCCGGATAGACGACCCCGTGCGTCGGAAGCTTTGGACGAGCGTCCTTCAGCGCGCCCTGGATCGACGTCGTACCGGTCTTGTTGAACCCGATGTGGACGAGGCGAGCGCCCTCCGGAATGGGCTGGATTTCGCCGCTAGTCATGCCGCACAGACTACTTGTCGCTCTCACTTGCCCTTGGCACGCGAGGGCCGCGTTTCGTACGCCTTCAAGGCTTCCTCCGCCTTTGCCAGCTCGGCTCGCAGCGCGGCAGCCTGCTCCTCGATGACGACCCGGCAGGCGGCGACGGTCTCGAGCAGGGCGTCGCGGACCGGACCCTCCTCCACATGGTCGGCGAGCGCGTTGACCGCTGCCGGGTGGAGCGGGGTCTGAGCCGCGATCTGTTTGGAGCCACGCTGCGCCTCGAGCGTCCAAGCCCGGTCGCGGAACCGCAACGTCAAGACGACCGGAGCCACCCGTCGTGACGGCTCCGCCACCGGTTTCGGCTTAGGCGTCCGGGTCGTCCGGGACGGACGAGACGCACGGGGCGCACGGGGTGCGGCCGGCGCCTTCCGGCCCGGAATGCCGAGCTCCGAGGGCGCGAACGGCACCTCGTCACGGCCGAGCCGTACGACGATGTACTCGCTGTCCTTCGGGTTGCCCAGCCGGATCACACTGCCACGGGTACCTGCGGCCACCGACGCGCCGGCTGCTCGCACCACGACCCGTGGGGTCTGTCCAGCGGCCACCTGCTCGCGGATTGCCGCGACGTCGTCGTCGGTCAGCGGTGGGGGTGGCGCGGATTTGCGGCGGGCTGGCGGCACGAAATGCTCCTCGGCAGGCGGTCGGGTCGCATCGTACGGGCTGCGATACTCGCTCGGTGCCCGAGCCGACCCGACCCATGGACGACGTCCGCAAGGAGATCGTCAGAGCTGTCCGGGCGACGGAGCTCGATGCCTGGACGGCGTCGCGGGCGGCGCCGATCAGTGCCTTCCGGTCCGCCGAGCTGCTTCGGATCGTCGCCGAACGGGTGACCCGGCGTGGGAAGCGACATGACGTCAGCTGACGCTCCGGCAGGATGGCTCGCGCCACGTGGGGTACTCCTGCACATCGGACCGCACAAGACAGGAACGACCGCGATTCAGCAGTCGCTGGCAAAGGCCAGGCCGCGGCTCGCCGCGCAAGGAGTGCTAAACCCAGGGGCAGATGGCCAGCAGCGGCTGGCGGCTTTGGCGGTCACATCGTCGCGCGGGATGAGCGGGACTCGTCGTGCGACCGAGGACGACTGGGAGCGGCTCGTCAGCGATGTCCGCGCGGGCTCGACCAAGAAGGTCGTGGTCAGCGCAGAAGTCCTCGACGAGGCAACCGACACCGTGGCCCGCAAGGTGGTGTCGGAGCTTGGCGGCGAGCGGGTGCAGGTCGTCATGACGCTGCGGCCACTGGCGAAGATCCTGCCGTCGGCCTGGCAGCAGATGATCAAGAACCGGTTGCGCCTGACCTACACCGAATGGCTCGACATCGTTCTCGACGCCGACTCGACCCATCCGGTGGCGGAGAAGTTCTGGCGAAGGCATCGACACCAAGATCTGCTCGACCGGTGGCTCGGCATCGTCGGCCCGGACCGCATGGCCGTGGTCGTGGTGAGCGACGCGGACCGAGGCGCGTTGCCCCGCGCGTTCGAAGACCTGATCGGCGTCACACCCTCGACACTCGCGGTTGCCGACATCCGTGACAATCGAGGGCTCACCGCCGCGGAGATCGAGCTCGTCCGACAACTCAACGTCGCGTTCCATCGTCGAGACTGGTCCGCCGAGCTCTATCACCGGATCGTTCACCTCGGCTGCATCCTCCCGATGCAGACGCGCACTCCATCTCCCGCGGAACCTCGCATCGAGACTCCGGCCGGCGTTGTCGCACGTGCGAACGAGATAGCCGCAGCGGCCGCGAAACACATCACCGCCAGCGGCGTGCGGGTCGTGGGGGCGCTCGACGACCTCAGCGCGGTCGTTCCTGACGTCACCACCACGGACCAGCCCTCCGATCAAGAGCTCGTGCTGTCCGCGGCAGGTCTGGCCGCGACGGGAGTGCGCCATCAGATCGCAACGCTTCTCGCGACCGGCGACGAGTTCCGGGCGGTCGAACAGGTCGGAGCCCTTCGGTTGGCGGCGGTGGTGGCAGCGCGCGGTCGGCGACGGCTCGCGGCGAGGCGTCAGGGTGAGGTCAACGCCGACTGAGATACTCGACGCGTGACCGTCGGATCGCGGCCCGTGGGGGAGACGCGCGATGCCATCGTCGCCGAGATCGAGGCCGAAGGCCTTGACACCTGGACTCCAACGCGGGCCTCACCCGGGGTGTCTGCGGTCCCGACGTCGCGACTGATCCGCATCATCGGTGCGCGACTGCTCGGTCGGACCGGCGCGACCGCCGATGACTGACGGCGGCTGGCTGCCGCCACGCGGCCTGTTGCTGCACATCGGGCCGCACAAGACCGGCACCACCGCGATCCAACAGGCCATGGCGAACGCCCGACCGGCTCTGCGCAGGCACGGTGTGGTGTATCCCGGGGACGGCGGGCAGCATCGAATGCCCGCACTGGCGATCACCGGCACCCGCGGCGTCGTCGGCCTGCGCCCGCCGCGGATTGCGGAGTGGGACCTGTTGATCAAGGACGTGGTCGCGGCTCGACGCCGTCGGGTCGTGGTCAGCGCTGAGGCTTTCGTCGAAGCCGACGACGCCACCGCACAGCGCATCGTCGCCGACCTCGGCGGCGAGCGGGTGCGGGTCGTGATCACCCTGCGGCCGCTGGCGAAGATCTTGCCGTCGGCGTGGCAGCAGATGGTGCGCAACCGGTTGCGGTCGACGTACGACGAATGGCTTGACGACGTCTTCAACCGCCCGACCGAGCGACGTCAGATCGCGAACTTCTGGCATCGGCATCATCACGACGAGGTGCTGGATCGGTGGCTGTCGATCGTCGGACCCGACCGCATCGCAGTCGTCGTGGCAGATGACGTGGACCGGCTCGTTTTGCCGCGGTCGTTCGAGTCGCTGCTCGGGTTGCCCGAGGGGCTCCTGGTGGCGCCGGACGTTCGCGACAATCGCGGTCTCACTGCCGCCGAGATCGAGCTGGTGCGACAGGTGAACGTTGCCTTTCACGAGCGCGGCTGGTCCTCCGAGCTGTATCACCGCGTGGTCCGGGCTGGCGGAATCGTCGGCATGCAGACCCGTACGCCGAGCGCCGACGAGGCGAGGATTGTGACGCCGGCGTGGGCGGTCGAGCGCGCGAACGAGATCGCCAAGGTGGCCGCCGAGCACATCCGCGGCTCCGGCGCGCTCGTGCTCGGCGACCTCGACACGCTGTCCGGTGTGGTGGCAAATGGCCAGGGTTCCGGACCGGCGGTAGCGGAGCTGCCGGTTGCGGCGGCCGAGCAGACCCTCGCTGGTGTGCGTCGCCAGATCGCACTGATCAAAGCACCGCCGCCCCCGGAGGGTGGCGCGCGTCCGGTGGGGTCAATGACGCTCGGCGAGCTGGTGGGCGCGGTTGCTGAGCGCGGCCGTCGCAGGCTCAGCGCAAGCCTGGGCTTGGGCATCCACCGGGACTAACCTCCGCGTTGTGGCGTTCTACCGGCAGGTCGGCGATGTGCCCCGCAAACGGCACACGCAGCATCGCCGACCCGACGGCGGCCTGTACGCCGAGGAGCTGATGGGCGAGGAGGGCTTCTCGTCGGACTCGGCGTTGCTGTACCACCGGGAGATCCCGTCGGCGCTGGTCGACATCCGTCCCTGGGAGCCCGCATCGCAGGTCACCGTGCCGAACCTCCCGCTGAAGCCACGTCACTTGAAGCTGCACGACCTGACCACAGGTAATGACTGGAAGTCGCTCGACGCGGTCACCGGCCGGCGGCTGGTGCTGGGCAACGCTGACGTGCGGATCTCCTATGTCGCGTGTGGCGACGTGTCGCCGTACTACCGCAATGCGATCGGCGACGAGTGTGTGTACGTCGAGTCCGGTGCGGCCCTCGTGGAGACCGTCTTCGGTGCGATCGCGGTAGGCCAGGGTGACTATGTGATCCTGCCGCGAGGCACCACGCACCGGTGGCTGCCGGACGGCACTGAACCGCTGCGGCTCTACTGCATCGAGGCGGCGAGTCACATCACCCCGCCGAAGCGCTACCTGTCGAAGTTCGGGCAGCTGCTCGAGCACGCGCCGTACTGCGAACGGGACCTGCGCGGGCCGGCGGAGCCGATGCTCGTCGACGGCCAGGACATCGAGGTCTACGTGAAGCACCGAACCGCCGGCGGCGTCGGTGGCTCGATTCACGTCGCGGCCAACCACCCATTCGACGTGGTCGGCTGGGACGGCTGCGTGTATCCGTTCGCGTTCAACATCGCCGACTTCGAGCCGATCACCGGGCGGATCCATCAGCCACCTCCGGCGCATCAGGTGTTCGAGGCCGGCAACTTCGTGATCTGCAACTTCGTGCCGCGCAAGGTTGACTACCACCCGCTCGCGATCCCGGTGCCCTACTACCACTCGAACGTCGACAGCGACGAGGTCATGTTCTACTGCGGCGGCGACTACGAGGCGCGGAAAGGATCTGGCATCGGGATCGGCTCGATCTCGCTGCATCCCGGCGGGTACTCGCACGGCCCGCAGCCCGGAGCGTACGAGCGCAGCATCGGCGTCGAGTTCTTCGACGAGCTCGCGGTGATGGTCGACACCTTCAAGCCGCTGGATCTCGGCGAGGGCGGCATCGCCAGCGAAGACGAGGGCTACGCGTGGACGTGGTCAGGGCGGGGGCCAGGGCATTGACGCAGCCGACGGATCAACCCGCGAATCACGCCGCGACCGACGGCGCGGCGGCGGCTGACCATGGTCCGTCACCTGCCGATCCGGTAGCTCGCACCATCCCGCCACTCTTCGCGAGACTCTGC
>JAFAZI010000005.1 GCA_019239875.1 Frankiaceae bacterium | reverse complement strand
GATCCCCTCCCCGACCTCCCTCCGCTGTCACCCGAGGACTTCCTCGAGTACTGCGACGGGTTCGCGCGCGCCCTCTACGAAGACGCCAGCGCCAACTGGGCCGAGCTCATGAACGCCCACACCTACAGCCGCCTGCCCTGAGTGCTGCACGGCTGCACTCGGTAAATCGGTCGCCGTCGACCTGCTGTTCTGCCATCCTTCTCGCTGTCGTCCAACACTGAGGAGAACGACGTGCACACACCGCACCGATATCTAGCGGTGCCCGTGCTGCGCGCCATCGCGTAGGGCCAGGCGGGCGCCCGACACCGAAAGCCCGCGATCATGCTCTTCGAAACCCTTCTGGGGTCGTACACGTTCAGCACGCTGGACGACGACCTCATCGTCTACCTGTTCATCGAGGCACACGCCGAGCGCCGCCACGGAAATCTGCTCGGTCGCGACCTCAAACGGCATGTGCCAGACACCGTCCTTCCGGACCGTGCGGTCACGATCCAGCGCATGGACGGCGACACCTGGTTCTGCGTTCTCGCCGAGGTCGATGCGGCAGTCGTTCTGCTCCGCAGCTGGAAGGCGAGTGGTGACGTCGTGGTCAGCGCGGGCACGTCTGCCGAGGCCGCGGCGATTGTCACCGAGATCGCCAACCGGATGCCCGAGGACAAGCCGGACTCGAAGCGTCGAGTCAGCGTCTCCTTCACCGACGGTGGCGGACCCAGTCGCTATCTGAAGATCGACGTCCGTCCCTGGGAGGAGGTTCGCGGCCTGTATCCCGGCGACGTGCAGGCGGCGCTCGACTCGTTGGTGACCTACCGCCCGGCCGCTGCCGAGGCCCGGCGACTGATGGTGTGGCGTGGACCGGCCGGCACCGGAAAGACAACGGCGATTCGTGCGCTTGCTGCCGCCTGGCGCAGCTGGGCTGATCCAGTCGTGGTCACCGACCCCGAGCGACTGGTCGTCGACCCGAACTACCTGCGACGTACCGTCCTCGATGAGCAGAACGGCGGGAAGTGGCAGTTCATCATTCTCGAAGACGCCGAAGCCTTGCTGAGCCGCGCCACGGGCAGCGACGGGATCGGTCGGTTGCTGAATCTCTCCGACGGCCTGCTGGGTCAGGGACTGCGTTCGTTGTTCCTGCTGACCACGAACCAGCCGATTGCAAGCATCAATCCGGCGATCGTTCGGCCGGGGCGCTGCCTTGCCAACCTCGAGTTCGGACCATTGTCAGCGGCTGAAGCGGCGAGCATCCTCGGCCGGCCGGTCAGCCGCTCGATGACGCTCGCCGAGGTGATGATCGGCGATCAGCTCCAGTCCAGCGACGACCACGTCGCGATCGGACAGTACCTGTAGGCACTTCCAGGGCTCGTGCCGGAAGATGGTCGGGTGCCGCGGTCGGAGGTGCCATCGCTGCGCCGCAGGTCCGGGGGGCGTGGCGAGTCATGGACCCCTGTCGTCGCACTGTCGATCCTCGGTGCGATCGAGGGCATGCAAGGCTTCGGCGTCTCGATCCTCACGCCGCAGATCGCGACTGCCCTCGGGGTCTCCGTCACCAGCATCATCAGCGCCCGGCTGCTGGCGATGCTGCTCGGTGCCCTCGTACCCCTGATCGTGCCGTCAGCCGGCGCTCTCGCGTCGCGGCGGTTGCAGGTCTGGATCTTCCGCACGGCTGCGGTCTCGAGCGCCGTCGTCTGCTTCGCGACCGGTCGAGTCACCACGACAGGCTGGCTGGTCGGTGCCCTGAGCCTGTCCGCTGTGCTGGGTGCGCCAAGCGGCGCGGCTCGCCGCGAGCGCCTCCTCGAGAAGGCGCCCGGGTCCAATCACGTCGTTGCCATTTCGGTCGGGTACGGCGCGATGCTCGTCGCGCAGCTCGGGTTCTCCCTCATGCTCGCGGTCGGAGCCACCGAGCAGTGGACCCATGCCTTCGAGGCGGCGGGGCTGGTCAGCGTCGGTCTCGCTGTCATCGCCTCGGTCCTCCTTCGCGGCGGCGCGCCGCCTGAGCCCACCGCAGTCGGACATCCGCTCGACGACCTGTCCCTGTCCGAGGCCGCCCGCGCCTGGCGGGCGATCCCATCGCTGGTGGGCGTGGGCGTCGCGCTGGTCGGCGTCTCCGTCATGCTGGTCCCCTTCGACGCGGTGCTGTCGATCTATCTGCACACCCGATGGCAGCTCGGGACGCGAGGCGTCGGCACCGTGTTCGCGGTGATGGCAGCTACCGGTGTCATTGCGTTGGGCGTCCAGGCGACATGGTGGGATCGCCGACGGCGCGACGCACCCGCGGGATTGGCGACCTACGGGTGGCGGCTCGTCGCTGCCGGAGCAGTGTTGACCGGCATCGGCGTCTGTGTACCGAATCGCGCGGCAATGGCCGGGCTGGTCTCGCTCGGTACGGCGGGAGTCGTGGCGGCGATCCCCGCGCTGACCAGCCTCGCCTTTGTCGTCGTCCCTGATCGGCAACGCCGCCAGCTGTCTGCGGCGCTCGCAGCAGCGATGCCGGCCGGCTCGTTGCTCGGCGCGGTCCTGGTGATCTCGTTCGCCAATCGTCACGGTGCGCGGTCGGCCATGATCGCCGCGGTCGTCGTCGGGCTCGCGGCCGCAGCGGTCTGGTGGCGGTGCGCGCAGTCGCTGCCCGCTGACCTGCAACGCAAGGCGGCGGCGACGGCCGTCGGTGAAGCGCAGGCGGCGCTGGTTGCCCACGGGGGTGCAGCGCCGTTCCTCGAGTGCCGCGCCGTCGACTTCTCCTATGGCTCCCTCCAGATCCTGTTCGGGGTCGACTTCGCGGTCGGCGAAGGTGAGGTCGTCGCACTCCTCGGCACGAACGGCGCCGGCAAGTCGACCTTGCTGAAAGCGATCTCCGGAATCGGATTCCCGCAGCGCGGCACCGTCCACTTCGGAGGACGGGACATCACCTACCTCGATGCTGAGGCGCGAGTGCGGGCGGGCATCACCCAGATCCCGGGCGGGCGAGCGGTCTTCGGACCCATGACCGTCGACGAGAACTTGCGAGCCTTCGGCTACACCCTCGGTCGCAGTCGACGCGACATCGACGATGCGATCGACCGTTGTCATGCCACCTTTCCGCGACTCGCCGAGCGCCGTACCTCTCGTGCTGCAACTCTGTCCGGCGGCGAGCAGCAGATGCTCGGCTTGGCCAAGGCGCTGATCCTTCAACCCAGGCTGCTGTTGATCGACGAGCTGTCCCTTGGCCTTGCGCCGGTCGTCGTTGGCCCGCTGCTCGAGCTGGTGCGGCAGATCAACGCGGGCGGCACCGCCGTCGTCATCGTCGAGCAGAGCGTCAACCTCGCGCTCTCACTGGTGGACCACGCCTACTTCATGGAGAAGGGAACCATCCGCTTCGACGGCGACGCCAAGGATCTGCTCGACCGCAGCGATCTGCTGCGCGCCGTGTTCCTCGAGGGTGCCGCGAAGGGCGCGCTGGAGTGACCGCCCGGTTGAAGCGCGTCCGCGATTCGCGGGCAGTGCTCATGCTTGCGATCGCAGTCGGTGTGCTCGTCGCGATCTGGATCCTGCTGGACTTCGTGTTCCCCCGCGTCATCAGCTCCTCGCAGACCTCTGACGGTCACTGGCAGACGCCCTTACCTAGCGTGCTGCTCGGACTCATCAAGGGTTCGACCTACGGGATGCTGGCCGTCGGCTTGGTGCTCATCTATCGGTCGAACCGCATCATCAACTTCGCCCACGGCGAGATCGGTGCGTTCGCCGCCGCGTTCTTCGGCATCGAGGTCCTGCAGTGGCACATCCCGTTCTGGGTCGCGTTGCTGCCCGCCTTGGTCGTCGCGGGTGCGATCGCGATGCTGATCGACGCCGTCGTCGTACGACGCCTCGCCAAGGCGCCACTCGTGATGAGCGTCGTCGCCACACTCGCCGCCGGCCAGGTCCTGTCATTGTTCGCGCTCGTGGTCAACAGCAAGGCCAATGCCGGGCACCTGTTCCCGCAACCGCCCGGGCTGCCGAGCTTCTCGGTCGGCAAGCTGGCGGTGACGCCGTCCTACTTCGCGATCCTGATCCTGGCGCCGTTGACCGCGGCCGGGGTCGGCGGCTTCCTCAAAGCCACGCGGTACGGCCGAGCGATCCGCAGCGCGGCAGCCAACCCCGATGCTGCGCGGATGGCCGGGATCCCGGTCAAGCGTATGAGCGCGCTCGCGTGGGCGGTCGCCGGCGTCGTTGCCGGGCTGAGCGCGATCCTCGCCCAGGCCGCCTCCGGGTCGAACAACAACGAGACGACTGGTCCGTTGCTGTTGTTGTACGCGTTGGCCGGCGCGGTGCTCGGCCGATTTCGCAGCCTGCCCGGAGCGCTGGTCGGCGGGCTTGCGGTCGGCGTGACGAAGGAGCTCTTGCAGTGGAACTCGCCGGACAGCGGGGCGGTCGAGGCGGTGCTGTTCCTCGGCATCGTCGTGGCGTTGCTTGCGCAGGGCCAGCATGGCGGTCGCACCGGCGAGAAGGGTGCTTGGTCGCTCACCAGCCGGACCCGGCTGCTGCCGGTCGAGGTACGGCGCCTCCGGTCGGTGCAGGTGCTCGAGCGGGCCCCGTGGCTGCTGCTCATGGTCGTTCTGGGTGGGCTCCCGCTCCTGGTCTCGAATGCCACCAGCATCCGGCTCGCGATCAGCCTCGCCTTCGTCATCGTCGCGATGTCGATCGGCATCGTGACCGGTCTCGGTGGCCAGCTTGCGCTCGGCCAGTTCGCCATCGCGGCGGTCGGCGCATGGGCGTCCTTCGAGCTGTCCCGGCGCACCGGGAACTTCTTCGCCTCGTTCGCCTACGCGGGCCTGACCGGCGCCGCCGTGTCAGTTGCACTGGGCATTCCCGCGATCCGCGCCAAGGGCCTCACGTTCACCGTGACCACGCTGGCGTTCGCGCTCGTCGTGCCCGACTACCTCATCAGCCGGTCCTGGGCGTTGGGCAGCGGTGAGGACCCGGGCCGCCCGATCCTGTTCGGCCACGCCTTCGTCTCCGGTCACTCGTACTTCTACGTCGCGTTGGCAACGTTCGCGGTGGCGCTGCTGATCGCACGTAACGTCAGGCGCGGCGGCTTGGGGCGGCGGCTGATCGCAGTGCGAGACAACGAGGACGCCGCCCGCGCGTTCACCATCAGTGTCACCGCGGTGAAGGTCGAGGGTTACGCACTCGCGGGGTTCCTCGCCGGCCTCGCGGGAGCGATGTACGGCCACGCCCTGTCGCAGATCGGGGTTGATGGTTTCCCCGCGACCGCGAGCATCGACGCTGTCAAGATCGCGGTGATCGGTGGGCTCGGGGCGCTGTCCGGCCCGATCTTCGGCGCGTTCCTCGTGCAAGGTCCGACGTACCTGACGCTCGGCAGTCTCGGCCTCGCGCTGTTCAGCCTGGTCGAGCTGGGCGTGATCCTGTATCTGCCTGGGGGCTTCGTGCAGTTCGGTACGGCGGTGCGGGACCGGGTTGCCGGTCGGCTCGCGAGCCGAGCCGGGATCGACATCGCCGTCGTCGGTGCCGCCGAGCGCGGCGTCGCGCCAACGACGACAGACGAGCCGCTGCCGATGCCTGCTGTCGTCCGCGCCGCGAAGCGTTCACCCGCGCCGCCAGGTCCCGTGCTCGAGACCGTGGATCTGCACAAGTCCTTCGGCGGCATCCACGCCGTGCGCGGTCTGAACCTTGCGGTCGCGCCGGGGGAGACGGTCGGTCTGATCGGTCCGAACGGTGCCGGCAAGACGACGACGTTCGAGCTGGTCGCAGGCTTCGTCAGGCCCGAGCGCGGCACAGTGTCCTACCGCGGCGTCGACATCACGCGGACCTCACCGGAGGCGCGGGGCCGGATGGGGCTGATTCGGAGCTTTCAGGATGCCGCGCTGTTCCCGACCCTGACCGTGGCCGAATGCGTTGCGCTGTCGAGGGAACGCATGGTGCCGACGTCGTTCGTCGGCTCGCTCGTGGGTCTCCGATCGCGCGACCGGCGGCAGTCGGCGGAGGCCGACGAGATCCTCCAGTGGCTTGGCCTGTCGCGCTATCGCGCCAGCCAGATCCAGGAGCTGTCAACCGGGCTGCGGCGGATCACCGAGCTCGCGTGCCTGGTCGCCCTCAGCCCCGAGGTGCTGTTGCTCGATGAGCCCAGCTCTGGCGTGGCGCAGCGCGAGACCGACGCGCTCGGCACCCTGCTCGAACGGCTGCGTTCGGAGCTCCGGCTCACCCTGATCGTGATCGAGCACGACATCCCGCTGGTCATGGGGCTCGCCGACCGGGTGGTGTGCATGGCGGAGGGTGAGGCGATCGCGGTTGGCACGCCCGCCGAGATCCAGGCCGATCCGCGCGTGATCCAGGCCTACCTCGGCAGTACGGCGTCAGACAGCGTCGGCGGTGTCGGCGCGGGACAGGATCGCCTCGTGGAGCTCCCGGATCTCGGGTGACGGGTCGAGCCCGAGCTCGTCCGCGAGGTGCCGGCGCAGCATCTGAAACGCCTCGAGTGCCTCCGGCTGGCGGCCGGACCGGTACAGCGCTGTCATGCGTTGCGCCCACAGCCGCTCGCGCAGCGGGTGTGCCGTGACCAGGGCCTCCAGCTCGCCCAGGATGCGCCGCTGCCTGCCGCAACCCAGCTCCGCGTCCATGCAGTCCTCGACCGACTGCAGTCGAGACTCGTCCAGCCGCAACGCCTCCGCGACCACGTGCGGTGAGCCCGCGATGTCGGCGTACGCCGCTCCCCGCCACATCTTCAGAGCGGCGCGAAGGGTGCTCGCGGCAAGCTCCGTGTTGCCGGCCGCGAGGGCCTCGCGGCCTGCGGTCGCCGCCGCCTCGAAGCGCACTATGTCGATCGCGGACTCGTCGACGTCGAGCTGGTAGCCAGTTGGCCGCGTGACGAGCAAACCCTCCTGGCCCGCCGTCGAGAGCAGCTTGCGCAGCCGCGAGATGTGGACCCGCAACGCCGCGGTCGCCGACTCCGGCGGGTTGCCTTCCCACAACTCGTCGGCGAGGCGATCGACCGACGTCACCTCGTCGCGGTGCAGCACCAGCAGGCTGAGCAGCTGCCGAACCTTCGAGGCACGTAGCGGCAGCTCGACGCCGTTGATCGTGACCTCGATGGGGCCGAGCAGTCGGAAGTCCAACGCCAGGTCGCGATCGGTGGCGACGGGTTCTGGCTCGGCGCGCAGCGGCGGCGGCTCCGCCGGGCTCATCACCGCCGGAAGGTCTTCGTCGATTGCCGCGCGGGTGCCGACGACTTTCCACGCGGGCTGCGGGTTCTCGATGCCGCGCAAGGTCAGCACCCCGCGACTGACCACATCGACGGAGTCCTTCACGGCCGCGAACGCCCGCTGGCCGATCAGGATCTCCCCACTGACTGCTTCGTCGCACAGCCGGCTCGCGAGGTTGACGATCGGCCCGATCGCGGAGTAGTCGTGACGGCCCTCGAAGCCGATCAGCCCGAGGGTGGCGAAGCCGAAGGTCACGCCGATCCCGACGCCCAGCGCATGGCCGCGCTGCGCCCACTGTGCGCCGAACTCCGCCATCGCATCCCGGAGCTCGGTTGCTGCGACGACCGCCCGCAGCGCCGGTCGCGGGCACGGGAATGGGTCGTTCCAGAACATCATCACGCCGTCGCCGGCGAAGTATCCGACCGTCGCGTCATGCCGCGCCACGATCTCGCCGACCAGCCGGTGATAGTTCTGCAGCGCTGCCAGCACCTCCTCGGGTTCGGAGGAAGCCGCGAAGGACGTGAAGCCGCGGAGGTCGCAGAAGGCGAGCGCCACCTCGGCGCGGTGTGGCTCGAGCAGAGATTCGTCGCCTGAGGTCAGTACGGCGTCCGCGACATGTGAGGACAGGAAGCGGCGCAGCCGCTGCAGCCGCTCCACCTCCTCGACCTGCTCGCTGATCTGGTCCTCGAGGACGCGGTTCCACGCGGCGAGCTCTGCCGCCTGGTCGGCAATCGTGTCGTGGAAGGACTTGATGCGCAGCAGGGACCGCACGCGAGCGAGCAGTTCGGACTGGTCGAACGGGCGGGGGATGAAGTCGTCTGCGCCTGCCTCGAGGGCGGCTACCTTCTCCTCGTTTCCCGATGCGGTGATCATGATCACCGGAAGCAGCGCCGTACTCGGGTTCTCCCGAATCCGCCGGCACACCTCGTAGCCGTTCATCCCTGGCATCTGGATGTCGAGCAGCACGAGATCCGGCGGGTTCTCGCTGGTGATCACCGAGAGTGCGTCCGGGCCGTTCTCGGCGTGGCGCACCGAGTGGTCGTGCGTCGACAGAATCGCCTCGAGCAACCGGATGTTGGCCGGGGTGTCGTCCACGATGAGTACGTCGCCGATCATCGCTGCCCCCGGAGCATCGGCTCGAGGTCCTGCGCCGGGATCACGAGGCGCGGCAACGACACCGTGAACGTGCTGCCGTGACCGGGCTCACTCGTCACTGCGATCGATCCGCCGTGCAGCTCGACGAGTCCCTTGACCAACGCGAGGCCGAGGCCGGTGCCCTGCTGCAGGTTGTCGCCGGGGACGGGAGCCCCCTGGTGGAACGGCTCGAAGATCCGCTTGCGCTGGCTGGGCACGATGCCGACCCCGGTGTCGCTCACCGCGATCAGCAGCTCACCGGAGGCGGTGCCCGTCGCCGTGACGCCGACCCGGCCGCCGTCGGGCGTGAACTTGATCGCGTTGGAGATCAGGTTGAGGAGCACCTGCTCGAGGCGGTGGTGATCCGCGACGATGAAGTCGACCCCGTCGTCCACCTCGAGGTGGATCCGTACTTCGCGGTCCGACTCGGGCTCGCCAGCAAGCGCGATCGCACGTTCCAGCAGTGCTTGCACCGCCACGACGTCCTGGCTGATGCGCATCTGCCCGGCATCGAGCTTCGCGACATCGAGGACGTCGTTGATGATCGCGAGGAGGTGTCGTGCCGCGACCTGCACGTCGGCCAGGTATTCGTGCTGCTTGTGGTTCAGGGGGCCGACCGCTTCGGTTTGCAGGAGGTCGGCGAATCCGATGATCGCGTTGAGCGGCGCGCGGAGCTCGTGCGACATGTTGGCGACGAACCCGCCTTTGTGGTGGCTGGTCGCCTCGAGCTGCGCGCGCGTGCGCTCCGCCGCACGGTGTGCCGACTGCTCGGACACGACGAGGCTGCGGAGCTGATCGGTCACCCAGCTCACGACCTCGCCGTTGAAGCTGATCACGATCATCGTCGCGATCCAGCGCCCGAGCGCGTCCGGCGGACGCGTCAGGAGGAGGACGATCGCATACGCGACACCCGCACCGGCGAGATGTGTGAGGGCACGGCCTCTTGGCCACAAGGCGAAGCTGACCATCGTCGCCCACGTGTAAGTCAGCGGAATCAGCGCGTCGAAGCTGCCGCCGTAGTACGTCATGACCGATACCGCTGCGATCCCGATCCACATCGTGTACTCGACCTTGCGCAGTGGCCGGGCCTCGTAGTGGCGGGCGACGGTCGACAGCACCATGCCTGCGATGCCGGACAGGATCAGCGTGAGGCGGACTGACCCCTGGACCGGAGTGATCGCGCCGAACACCGTGACGAGAGCGCCCGCCGTGAGGATCAGCCACGTGCCGATGCGGGCCAACAGGACGCGGTTCGCGTTGGACGCCGGCTCGATGAACGCCGAGTAGTCGGGCTCGTTGTCGATCACGTCGTCGGTGTCGTTCACCGGTTCGACCCCTGGCGACTGCCGACGTGGGATCTCGAACGCGAAGGTGCTGCCGGCACCCGGCGAGCTGTCCACCCACAACCGGCCGCCGTGCAGCTCGACGAACTGCCTGGCGAGTGGCAGTCCGAGCCCGGTGCCCTCCGCGGTGCTGCTGGACTGCGCGAACTGCTCGAAGATCCGCTCGCGGTCTTCCGGCGCGATGCCAACGCCGGTGTCCTGCACGGACACTCGCACGTTGTCGCCGACCGACCGGGCGCTGACAGTGATGCGACCACCCTCGGGGGTGAACTTCACGGCGTTGGCTAGCAGGTTGACGACCACCTGCCGGATCTTCAGGCCGTCCGCTTCCACGGTTCCGACCCCTCGGGCGACGTCGAGCGTCAGCGACACGGAATTGGTAGCGGCCCGTTCCCGGACCATGGTCAGGCCGTCCTCAAGCGCCCGCCGGATGTTGAGCGGCGCGGTGACCAGCCCGAGATCGCCGCTCTCGATCTTCGCGACGTCCAGGACGTCGCCGACCAGCGCTACGAGATGTCGCGCCGACGCGCTGATGTCGGCGGCGTACTCCTCCTGGCGCGCGTTGAGCGGTCCGACGAGCTGCTCGCCCAGCAGGTCGGAGAATCCCAGGACGACATTGAGCGGCGTACGGAGCTCGTGACTCATCCGCGACAGGAACTCGCTCTTCGCCTTGCTGACCCGTTCGAGATCCCACGCCGCGGCCTCGGCCAGCTCACGAGAGGAGTGCTCGGCGAACGCAAGGCCGGCGACCGTCGAGACCAGCCACCGGATGAACAGCCCGCTCGCGGCGATCGCCGTCATCACCGCGATCCAGCGGGAGACAGGTGCGAACTGGTGCGGACCCACCAGCAGGACTCCGGCGTAGCTCGCGCCGAACAGGGCCGCGTGACCGAGCACCACGCGCCACGGCCGCACCGAGAACACGATCGTGCCGACGATGACGTAGATCCCTGGCAAGGCGTTGTGAATCGGGCTCGGGTAGTGGCCGACCAAGACGAGCAGCGCGTCCGCAAAGACGAGCATGCCGTCGAGGAAAGGCAGTGGGGCCGCGATTGGCATCCGGAGCAGGAGCACACCGACGGTCGACGCGAAGACGCCGACGGCCGCGAGGAGTACGGCTTGATGCGCGGTCTGGCTCGGAACTATGTCGAGCAGGAAGAACATGACGCCGATGGCGATCGCCGCCCGGCTGCCGAGGGCGGCGATCAGCTCCCGCTGCGAGCGAGTTCCGCCGAGGCGGAAGAGGCCGACCTCCTGCCGCGCGGTCCGGGCCAGTGACGCGCCCGGCTGATCCACCGCCTCACTCCGATCAGGTGAGCCCTGGAGCGCGCCCCACGTAGTTGTGGCCACGGCCCCCCGCCGTGGCCACAGCGCCAGGGTGTCGAAGGGCGATTTCAGCCGGATAACGCGGCGATAAACGCCGCTTGCCCGAGCTGTCGTCCCGGCCCTCGACCTGAGCCCCATGTCACTGGCCGGCCGCGATCAGGTCGGCAAGTCCGTCGACGAACGTGTGCACATCGATCGGCTTCGACAAGTAGGCGTCGAAGCCCTTTGCGAGGAGGCGTTCGCGGTCACCCGCCATCGCGTACGCGGTCAGGGCGACGACAGGTATCGACGTCGTACGCGAGTCGGCGCGCAACCGGGCGAGCGCCGTCACGCCGTCCTGGTCCGGCAGCTGGATGTCCATCAGGATCAGCGCCGGGAGATGTTCGACAGCCAGCGCGACCGCATCCTCGACGGAGCCGGCCGCGAGGGTGTCGAAGCCGCGCAGCTCGAGCAGCGTGCATGCCAGCTTGCGACTGGTGTCGTTGTCCTCGACCACGAGGACGGTGTGACGGTCCACCCACGCCCCCGGGTTATGTGCGATCTCCGCGTAAACCGGGATGACCATATCGCGAAATGTCGCCGCTACCTATGTGCAATCGGCGGCCGCCAGGCTGCACTCAGCCCACCGACCCACGGAGGTCGCCATGTTCGGAAAGTCCATGCATTCGGTGCCACCGGCTCGCCTCGAGCTGCTTCGTCGGCTTCCGATGTTCGCAAACTTCACCGAGAAGGAGCTCGTGGTGATCGACGGCCTGGTCTGCCAGACCGTCATCGCGCCGGGTGACACGCTCGTGATCCAGGGACGCGCCGGTCGGGAGGCGTTCATCGTGGTGTCCGGTGAGGCCGAGGTCCTGGTCGACGGGCAGCTCGTGGCCCACGCCGCCGTCGGCGACGTGATCGGCGAGATGTCGCTGTTGGACAACCGGCCCCGCTCCGCGACGGTGATCGCGTTGACTGCGCTCGAGGTCCTGGTGGTCGACCCGCGACAGTTCGCTGAGCTGATGTCGGATCCTCGGACCGCCCGCTGGCTCGCCAAGGTCATGACGAAGCGCCTCCGCGAGGTCGAGTCCATCGAGCTCGACGGACCGCTCGCCGTCGTCGGATAGCGGGGCGACGATGTCGCAACGATGGGCGCTACGGCCGATCGCGGACCCCGCGTGGATCGCCACCACCGATCTCAGTGATGAGGTCGAGGCGGTGCTGCGGGTGATCCGACAACGCTCCGAGGAGTGCGACGTGCTCGACACCGACGACGCGCCGCCTGACGTCGATCCCGGCCGGGTCTACCTCTGCTGAGCCACTTCACCTGACGGGGGAATCAGGGCGCGGACGCGGGCGATCGCTGGGGGGAGATCGCCCGCGTCCGACGCTGCCAGGCCGAGGAGCAGGCAGGTCAGCGGCGCTGCCGGGCGGGCGACGCCGTGCGCGACCTCCCGTGCGAGGTCGAGGACCTCACCTGCGTCGATCGGCCCGACGCCGAGCTCCGCAGCGACCGCGGCCACCCATTCGTCGAGGGTCACACGAGCTCCCGTGCCCGAACCAGGTCGAGGGGCGTGTCGCAGTCGGCACATACCGGGGGGTCGCCGCCGAGGTCCACGCGGCGGACCTCGCCCGCCGCGTCGAGCATCGCGGTCACGGTCCGCATCGATGCGCCGTCCGCGTCGCTGGGAAGTGCGGCACGAAGCGCGTGGGCGTCATAGCACCCGAGGAGCGGTTGGTCGCGGCCACCGGCGTCCACGGCGATGGCGGCACGAGCATCTCCCCGGGCCGAGATGAGGTCGTCGATCGCAGCTGCCGTTACGAACGGCAGGTCCGCGGCCAGGACGACCACCGTCCGGGCGCCGATCTCGCGGAGCGCGGCCGCGATCGCGGCCACCGGCCCACCGGCCACCTCTCGCCCGACGATGGAAACGTGGGAGGCCGAATCGAGCGCCGCGGTCGCGATCTCGATCAGGGTTCGACCGCCGACCTCGAGGGAGGGTTTGTCCACCCCGCCGAGCCGGGTGGCAGCGCCACCCGCCAGGACGATGCCTGCGAACGTCATGGGGCGACCGCGTGGGACCTGGCCGGCTCCAGCCGCAGCACGATGGCCTTGGACGTCGGCGTACCACTTCGGTCGGCTTGGCTGTCCAGCGGGACCAACGCGTTCGCCTCCGGGAAGTACGCCGCCGCGCACCCCCGGGCCGTCGGGTAGGCGACCACGCGGAAGTGCTCGGCGATCCGGTCGATGCCGTCCCGCCGCTCGGAGTGGAGGTCCACGACATCGCCGTCCGCGAAGCCAAGCGCCTCGAGGTCGACGGGGTTGACGAACACCACGCGGCGGCCCTTCCGCACCCCGCGGTATCGATCGTCCAAGCCATAGATCGTCGTGTTGAACTGGTCGTGCGAGCGAATCGTCTGGAGCAGGAGCCGGCCCGGCGGGCACGGCGGCCATTCGAGATCGTTGACCGTGATCTCCGCGCGACCGCTCTTGGTCGGCCACCGGCGCTCATCACGTGGGCCGTGCGGGAGCGTGAAGCCACCAGGCTGCCGGACCTTGCGGTTGTAGTCCTCGCAGCCGGGCACGGTTCGCGAGATCCGATCGCGGATCGTGTCGTAGTTCGCCTCGAACTCCCGCCATGGGATCGGGTGGTTCTCGCCCAGCGTCTTTCGCGCGAGCCGGCACAGGATCGCGACCTCCGACAGCAGGTCGGCGGCGGCCGGCTCGAGTCGACCGTGCGACGAGTGCACGGCGCACACCGTGTCCTCCACCGAGACGAACTGCTCGCCCGACTCCTGCCGATCGAGCTCCGTCCGGCCGAGCGTCGGGAGGATCAAGGCTTCGTTGCCGACGACGGTGTGCGAGTGGTTGAGCTTGGTCGCGACGTGGACCGACAGGTCGGTACGCCGTACCGCGTCCTCCGTCACCGGAGTGTCCGACACCGCCGAGACGAAGTTGCCGCCGACCGCGAAGAAGACCTTGATGGTGCCATCGCGCATGCCACGGACCGAGTCGACCGTGTCCGCGCCGTGCTCCTTGGGGAAGGGGATGCCGAACTCCTTGACGAGCCCGTCGATGAACGCCGGACGCGGCTTCTCCCAGATGCCCATGGTGCGGTCGCCCTGCACGTTGCTGTGACCGCGGATCGGTGCCGCGCCGGCTCCCTTCTTGCCGATGTTGCCGCGCAGCAGCAGGAGGTTGATGATCTCGCTGATCGTCACGACAGCGTGCTTGTGCTGCGTCAGCCCCATCGCCCAGCAGATGATGACGCGGTCCGCTTCGATGTAGCGGCGCGCGAACTCCTCGATCTCGGCGCTGGGGACGCCCGTCGCTTCGGCAACATCGTCGTCCGACAGGCCGGCGAGGTGGGCGCGGAATGCTTCGAATCCCTGGGTGTGCTGAGCCAGGAAGTCGGCATCCACCGCGTTCGCCTCGATGACTCGTTTGCTGACCGCTTGCATGAGTGCCATGTCGCCGCCGAGCCGCAGCTGGATGAACTGGTCCGCGATGGCGGTACCCCTGCCCACGACTCCTGCCGGTCGTTGCGGGTTCTTGAAGCGGAGCAAGCCGGCCTCTGGCAGCGGGTTGACCGCAACGATGGCCGCTCCGGCGTGCTTCGCCTCCTCGAGGGTGGTGAGCATTCGTGGATGGTTGGTGCCGGGATTCTGGCCCATGATCACGATGAGGTCGGCGGCGGCGAAGTCCTCGTAGGTGACGGTCGCCTTGCCGATGCCGATCGTCTCCGCCAGCGAGACGCTCGTGCTCTCGTGGCACATGTTCGAGCAGTCCGGCAGGTTGTTGGTGCCGAAGGACCGGACGAAGAGCTGGTACACGTAGGCCGCTTCGTTGCTGGTGCGACCTGACGTGTAGAACGTCGCTTGGTCCGGGGAGCTGAGGGAGCGCAGGTGACGGGCCACCACGTCGAAGGCCTCGTCCCAGCCGATCGGCCGATAGTGGTCCTCACCCGCAGGCTTGTAGACCGGCTCGATCAACCGACCCTGCTGGCCGAGCCAGTACTCGCTTCTCGTCGTGAGCTCGCTCACGGGGTGAGCTGCCCAGAAGTCCGACTCGACGCGGAGCCGGTCGGCTTCCCACGCAACGGCCTTCGCGCCGTTCTCGCAGAACTCGGCGGCCTTGCGCTTCGGCGGGTCCGGCCAAGCGCACGACATGCAGTCGAAGCCATCCTTCTGGTTGAGTGCCCGCAGCGTCGACTGGCTGCGCCACGCGCCCATCTCCTGCTCGGCGTGCTGCAGCGAGTGCATGACACCGGGGATGCCGGCCGCCCACCGCGCTGGCTTGCTGATCTCGATCTCGTCGTCGGTGACGTCGTCGCGCGGCGGCTTTCGATGTGGCATGTCGCTCAGTCCGCTACCCGCTGCACGCCTGAGTACACGACCATCGTCGGGTCCCGCAGGAAGCCGATCAGCGTGAGCCCGACGCGTTCGGCGAGGTCCACGGCCAGCGATGACGGAGCCGACACCGCAGCCATGACGGGGATCCCGGCAACCGCGGCTTTCTGCGCCAGCTCGAAGGACGCCCGACCGGAGACGAGCAGTACGGCGCCTCGCAACGGGAGACGGTCCTCGCGCAGCCCCCAGCCGATCACCTTGTCGACGGCGTTGTGCCGACCCACGTCCTCGCGGAGCACGAGCAGCTCGTCGGTCGCGGGGTCGAACAGCGCCGCCGCATGAAGCCCGCCCGTCCGGTCGAAGACCTTCTGCTCCTCCCGAAGGCGCTGCGGCAGCCCGGCGAGCCAGCTCGTCGGCACCACCAGGTCGTCGTCGCGCAGTGAGTACGGCGTCGTGGTCTCGACCGAGTCGATGCTCGCCTTGCCACACAACCCGCATGCACTCGTCGTGACGAGCGCTCGCTGGAGTGATGGCAGGTCGGCGACCCCATCGGCCAGCGTCGCGTCGAGGACGTTGTAGGTGTTCTGGCCCGCCTCGTCACGCCCGGCGCAGTACCGCAGCGTCAGCAGCTCGTCGCACTGGCGGAGCACTCCCTCGCTCACCAGAAAACCTGCGAAAAGGTCCATGTCGTCACCGGGCGTGCGCATCGTGACCGCCAGCGGACGACCTCCGACCCGCAACTCGAGCGGCTCCTCGGCAACGAGCGTGTCGACCGCATTCATACGAGGTTGGCCGACGGTCAAACGCGCGACGCCGCGGCGCACGGTCACTCGTCCCACGAGCCCAGTCTGCCTTGGATAACATCCGCGCGTGGCGCCGATGCAGTGGGCGGGAGACACTCGTGATCGGCTGCCGCGTGGCCGGCACTCGCTCTCGCGCGAGGAAGTTGTGGAGTCACAACGGCAGCGGCTGCTTCGCGCCATGACCGATGAGTGCGCCGAGCGTGGGTTCGCTGCGACGACCGCGGCCGGTGTCTACCAGCGAGCAGGCGTGTCCAGTCGCGCGTTCTACGAGAACTTCAAGGACGTGCGCGACTGCTTCCTCGCGGCGTACGACGCGAGCGTGGGCCTGACGTTGTCGGCGGTCGCGGCGATCGACAGCCCACCGGACCCCCTTTCGCAGTTCGCGGCCATGCTGGAGCGATACCTCGACCTCCTCCAGAGCGAGCCCGCCATCGCGAAGACGTTCCTGGTCGAGGTGTACGGTGCCGGTCCGGCGGCAATCGAACGGCGCCTCGAGGTGCACCATCGGTTCGTCGCGGCGCTCGAGCAAACCCTCGGTGCCGGTCGAGACCTCACTGACGCGGACCGATTTGCGATCGAGTCGCTGGTCGGTGCGGTGACCTTCCACGTCACGGCGCGGATCATGGCCGAGGACTTCCGTGGCCTGCCGTCGCTCCGCGATCCGTTGCTCGCGATGTCCTGCCGACTCTGCCCGTGGCTTGCACCCGCTTCAGAAAGGTCCCGATGAGCGATGGCCCGAGCCGGCCGCGAATCACGCCGCTGGCCGACGATCGAGATCCGCCGCCCCTCAACATCTTTCGGACGCTCGCCCGCAACAAAGGCCTTGAAAAAGGTTTCCTCGCGCTCGGCGGACATCTGCTCTTCACGGGCGCCGTTCCGGAACGAGAGCGGGAGATCGTCATTCTTCGGGTCGGCTGGCGCTCCGGTTCCGAGTACGAGTTCGGCCAGCACACGACGATCGGCCGCCGCGCCGGTCTGACTCAGGGCGAGATCGATCGCCTTGCTGACGCGGACGGCGGCGAATGGTCTGATGCTGACGCTGCGCTGGTGGATCTCGCCGACGAGCTGTGCCGGGACGACATCGTGACGCAGTCGACGTGGGACCGGCTCGCCGCGCGCTGGACGGAGGAGCAGCTGCTCGAGCTGCTCGTGCTCGCCGGCTACTACCGGCTCGTGTCCGGCATGCTCAACTCCGTCGGCGTCGCGCTCGAAGCCGGCACGCCTGGTTGGCCGGCGGCCTCGTCACCGGTCCGGTGGGCACCTCGAGATGCGGCGCCATGAGCAGCGGCGAGCGATTGGCCGGCCGCCGGATTCTCGTCGTCGGCGGTGGCACGCGCCACTCCGACGACCCGCAGGCGCCACCAGGCAACGGGCGAGCGATCGCGATCGTCGCAGCGCGGCACGGCGCCACCGTCGCGATCAGTGACGTCGACGAGTCGGCCGCAGGCGACACCGCGGCGCTCGTGGAGTCCGAGGGAGGGGTCGCGTTCCACACGCGCGCTGACGCCGCCGACGCCGAGTCCTGCGCGCGCACCGTCACCTGGGCGGCTGAGCAGATGGGTGGCCTCGACGGCTTGGTCCTCAACGTCGGCATCGCGATGGGCATCGGCCTGCAAGGAACCTCGGCGTCGGACTGGGACACCGTGTTCGCGGTCAACGTCCGGTCGAACTTGCTGACGCTGCAGGCGGCGCTGCCACTGCTGGCAGAAGGTTCGTCGTCGGTGCTGATCTCCTCGATCGCCGGCCTGAAACCGGGAAGCGGCATCCCGTCGTACGACTCCTCGAAGGCCGCCCAGATCGGTCTGATGCGGCAGGCGGCGCGGGAAGCGGCCGTGCGCGGTGGACGGGTGAATGTCGTCGCACCCGGCCTCATCGACACCCCGCTCGGGCGACTGGCGAGTGCCGGGCGGCCGAGCCGCGCCAAGACGCCAGTGCCGCTCGGCCGGCAGGGAACGCCCTGGGAGGTCGCGAACGCGGTCACCTTCCTGCTCTCCGACGAGGCCAGCTACATCACCGGCCACGTGCTGACCGTCGACGGCGGCCTGTCGACGCTGCTCTAGTGTGTTGAGTCATTAGTTCGCTACCAGTCTGGATTAGGCTTAGTGAGTGCCGGATCCGTATGCAGCAGTGGTGGTTTTGACAGAGGACGAGCGGGCCCAGCTTGAGGCCTGGTCGCGACGTCCGAAGAGTGCTCAGTCGTTGGCTCAGCGCTCTCGGATCGTGCTGGCTT
>JAFAZI010000061.1 GCA_019239875.1 Frankiaceae bacterium | reverse complement strand
CGGCAAGCCGCAGGCGCTCGTCGTCGTGCCGACCCGTGAGCTCGCCAGCCAGGTCGCCCGCGACATCGAGACCGCCAGCGGTCCGCGGGGCACCCGTGTCCTGGTGATCTACGGCGGGCGCGCCTACGAGCCGCAGGTCGAAGCACTCAAGAAGGGGATCGACGTCGTCGTCGGTACGCCGGGACGGCTGCTCGACCTCGCACAGCAGCGCCACCTCGACCTGTCGCAGGTCAAGATCCTCGTGCTGGACGAGGCCGACGAGATGCTCGACCTCGGCTTCCTGCCCGACGTCGAGAAGATCGTGTCGCAGGTCGCTGAGATCCGGCAGACGATGCTGTTCTCCGCGACGATGCCGGCGCCGGTTGTGACGCTCGCGAGGCGTTACCTGCGCCACCCCACCCACGTCCGCGCCGAGTCCGACGACGACAGCCTGACCGTGCCGAACACCGCGCAGTTCGTGTTCCGCGCCCATCACCTCGACAAGCCCGAGGTGCTCGCGCGTGCCATGCAGGCCGATGGCCGCGGCCTGGCGATCGTGTTCACCCGGACCAAGCGGTCGGCCGACCGGATCGCGTCGGACCTGACCGAGCGCGGGTTCGCCGCGGCGGCGGTCCATGGCGATCTCGGCCAAGGCGCACGTGAGCGGGCGCTTCGTGCGTTCCGCGCCGGCAAGGTCGACATCCTCGTCGCGACCGACGTCGCCGCGCGTGGCATCGACATCACCGGCGTCACCCACGTCGTGAACTACGAGTGTCCGGACGACGAGAAGACCTACCTGCACCGGATCGGGCGCACCGGCCGGGCCGGCGAGACCGGGTGTGCGATCACCTTCGTCGACTGGGAGGACGGCTACCGCTGGGGGATGATCAACAAGGCCCTCGACCTGCCGTTCCCCGAGCCGGAGGAGACCTACTCGACCTCCGACGTCCTCTACGAGGAGCTCGACATCCCGCGCGAGGCCACCGGCCGGCTGCCGAAGGCGCAGCGCACCCGAGAGGGTCTCGAGGCGGAGGAGATCGAGGACCTCGGCGAGACGGGGCGCAAGAAGCCACCCCAGCGGACGAACGACCGGCCTCGCTCCGGCGGTGGTGACCGGTCTCGTTCGGGTGGTGGTGATCGGGCTCGCTCCGGCGGCGGCGGTCAACGACCGCGCCAGAACGATGGCCAGGCCAGCCGTGAGGGTCGCCCGCCCCGCCAGCGGACCCGCGGCGGCGTTCCGGTCACCAAAGCCGAGGGCGCGAGCACGGACGGGGCTGCAAGTGCCGCGTCGAGCGGCGCCGCGTCACCATCAGCCAGTTCGGGCGAGGGTGGCACCGCTGCCCCTCGGCGCCGCCGGCGGCGGCGTACCCGATCCGGGGGGAGCGCGGGCAGCAGCTCCTCGCCGGCCTGACCGCTCTCGCCGAGCCGCCCGGCGCGAGCGCCCGGCTGCACCGCAGCGACGCGGATTTAGTGTCGCGAAGTGAGTTTTTGGCAGGCATTTCCAGCACTAAATTCACTTTGCCCGGGTGCCCAGCCCGGCTCGGGGGCCGCGGAGGCGCAGAATCGAGCCACTCGCCACTCATTAAGAACCCGGGGAATCACGCCGATGCTCCACAACACGGACATCAGGAGGTAATTCCCGTGGTTATGCGAACGATCGGCAACCGGCACACGGCCGAGGACACCGAGGATCTCGCGGTCTGGGTCCGGGACCTCAAGGGGTGTCCGGAGATCACGCAGACCGTGCTGGCAATGTGCGGCCACGCCGCACACGGGGATGAGCCCGCGTCGTGGTTCTACGTCGAGGCCGACGCCGAGGCCGGCGTGGCGCGGCTGCGCTGCCTGTCCGGCGGCCACCCGAAGGACGTTCACGACTCAGCCGACCACTGGACCTTCCCGGGCGTCTGGTCCTGCAACTCCTGTCACCAGTCGATCGCCGAGGTGGTCGTCGGAATCCACGACGAGGCCGGTACGGCGAAGTGGCTTGTGGTCGCCGTCCGCTGCGTGGAATGCGGTGACGTGGCCGGCCTCACCGACATCGTGCTGAACGACGCCCCAGTCGACGACCTGCTCGCAGCCCTGACGCTCTGACGGTCTGAGCCTGACTTCAGATCTGGAAGGTCAGGCGGACCCAGCTCGGGCGCCCGCACGCCGGGCAGCGCATGTACGTCGGGTAGTCGTGTCGGAAGAAGCTCACCGTCCGCACGTTGTCACCGTGCCCGAGCCGAAACCCGAGATGCAGTGACGGCAAGGACGCCCGCAACGCCTTGCCGAGACCCATCACCGTGCGCTCCTCGCAGCGGGAGCACTCGACCAGGGCGGAGCCCACACCCGGCGAAGCCGTCTCCGACGCCGAGGAGAACAGGGCGCGCTTGCCCTCGGCATCGACGCTGATCGGCGTCACGTTGCTCACGGCGCGCGCCGATCGAGGTCGGACACGTTCGAAGTTCGTCATCAGCGCCGGTCCCCCACGTGTTGCGGCAGACTGCCCGGGGTGGCGACGCTGATATCGCGCGGCGCTGCCGCGGTCGCTGCCGATTCAACCTTGGGGACGTCCTCGGTTGGGGCTCCGACCAGCTTTCGCGCGAGCTCGCGGTAGGCGACAGCACCGGGCGTCGACCGCGCCGTCCGCATGATCGAGCTCCCGACCGCAGGCGCCTCTGCGAACCGGATCGATCGGGGAATCGGCGGGTCCAGCACGTCGAGCCCGTAGCGAAGCGCCACGTCGGCGAGCACCGCACGGGTGTGGTTGGTCCGCCCGTCGAAGAGCGTCGGGAGCACGCCCACGACGTGAAGGTTCTGATTGGTGAGGCGCTGCACGTCGTTGACGGTGTCGAGCAGCTGACCGACGCCACGATGTGACAACGTCTCGCACTGCAACGGCACGATCACCTCGTCCGCGGCGGTCAGGGCGTTGATCGTGAGCACACCCAGCGTCGGCGCGCAGTCCAGGATGATCACGTCGTACAGGTCCCTGACCTCGTCGAGCGCGCGGCGCAACGAGTACTCGCGGCCGGTCTTGGTCAGCAGCATCGCTTCGCAGCCGGCGAGCTCGATGTTCGAGGGAAGGACGTCGGGGCCCTCGGCCACCGGCTGGACGACCATCCGCGCGGACACCCGGCCGAGCAGGACGTCGTGGATGGACAGATCCAGACCTTCCGGGTCGAGGCCGAGTGAGAACGTCAGGCAGGCCTGCGGGTCGAGGTCGACGGCCAGCACGCGCTTGCCGAGCTCGGTCATCGCCGCGGCGAGGGAGGCGACGGTGGTGGTCTTCGCCACGCCACCTTTTTGGTTGGCTACGGCGTAGATCCGACAACCATTCACAACTGTCCCGCCATTAGAGCGGCCGGATGTCTGCTCATCCAGCGCGGAGCCGAAGCGGGTACCAGGCTACCGGTAGCCTGCCCGCCGTGCGCCTTGCGTCGACCCGACCGCGATATCCCTCGCGCAGATCCCCGTGAGCATCCCCAGATCGTTGAATCTCACGCCAGAAATGACGGAATCACGCGTCCAGGCGGCTTCCGGCGAACTCGCCGCGTTGGTCGCGAGCCCTCCCACCGGCGTCGACCGAAAGCGGCCGGTCCTTGCCGTCCCGGGCTACACAGGCAGCAAGGAGGACTTCATCCACCTCCTGCCGCTCCTGGCGAGAGCCGGCCATCCGGCGATCGCGATCGACCTTCGAGGCCAGCACGAGTCCGGCGGGCCGGAAGACCCCACGGCCTACACCATGGCGGCGCTCGGCGAAGACGTCGCGTCGCTCCTCGCCGACGGCGGCCCTCGACACGTGCTCGCGCATTCCTTCGGAGGGCTGATCTGCCGCGAGGCGATCCTTGGCGGCGCCCCGGCGGCGTCACTCACCCTGCTCTGCTCAGGGCCGGGCGCGCTCGGTGGCAAACGCGGGATGCTCATCGAGCTGATGCGCCCCCTCATCGAGGACGGCGGAGTGCCGGCGGTGTTCGCGGCGACCGAGGAGCTCGACGCGGCCGACCCGAAGAAGGCGAACCTGCCGCCCGAGATCAAGGACTTCCTCCGGCGCCGCTTCCTCGCCCATCCCGCCGCCGCGCTGCTAGGGATGGGTACGACGCTAACGACCGCCCCGGACCGGGTGGCGGAGCTGCGGGCCAGCGGACTGCCGGTCCTCGTCGCGTACGGCGACCAGGACGACGCCTGGTCAGCCGAGGAGCAGGCCGACATGGCTCGACGGCTTGGCGTCACACCCGTCGTGTTCGCCGGCCATGGTCACTCACCCGCCGTGGAAGACGAGGCGATCGTGGCCGAGGCGCTCGAGCGCTTCTGGTCGGCGATCGACGGCTGACTTCGCCATTCGGGCATCTCGCCCGGCGGATGCACGACATGATGCGGGCATGAAACCTCGCCTGCTCGCCGCAGCGTGCGCTGCCGTCAGCCTCATCACCGTCGGCGCAGCCCTCCCTGCAACGGCCGCGACGCGTGGGACCGCCACCGGTCATAACGCCTCGGGTCGTGCCGCCACCGGAGCTCACCTGGCACAGCACTTCCGCTCGGCGCAGCGCCGGGCGTTGCCGGGGATGAGGCGCGCCATCCTGGCCACGGCGAACCGCCGGCCGGACGCCGGCGCGCAGCGGTCGGCCGCGACCCGAGCAGCCGTGGGGATTGGCGACTCGATCTCGATCATCGGGTCTGGCTGCTTCATCGGCGAGGCGGGCGGCTTCTCCAGCGTCGGTGGCGGCGGAGTCGGCCACGCCGCCGCGTCGGGCCGGCGCCTTAGCCAGGCGGCGCTCGCGCTTCCCCAGCCGGCAGGTGACCTCAACGGTGACAGCGTCGGCGATGTCATCGACTTCCGTCTCGGCGGCAACCGCCATCGATTCTTCAACGCGGGAGTCACCGCCAGGTCGGGGTCGACCGGGCAGGCGCTGTGGTCGCGACAGATCCTCGCCACGAAGAACGAGCTGAGCTTTCCCAGCGCGGAGCCCGATCTCGTCGGCGCCGACTCGGCGCCTGGTCTCATCCTCATGACCGAGGTGATTCCGTTGCCGATCCACAACGGCACGTATCCGACAAGTCTGACGCTCACGGCGATCGACGGCGCCGGCACTCGGGTGTGGGCCAGGACACTGGTCGGCCAGATGAAGCTGACCAGACACGGCGAACAACTCACCAATTTTCCCGTCCCGAGCGGTGACCTCAACAACCTCGACCAGCCGGGACACAACCTGCTGGTCGACGTCATCAACGGCACCTCCAACTTCCGCACGGGCGAGGACAGCGGGACCGACACCCCCACGGTCATCTCGGCGATCGACGGGACCTCGACCGCGCTTCCGACCACCACAGCCGAAGCCGGCGGCATCCCCGAGGCCTTCGCGATGCCCGACCTCGACGGCGACGGTCTCGACGACGTCGCCGTCGCCGACGCCGGTGCCGGCACGGTCACTGCGGAACGCGGCGATGATGGCAGCGCCATCTGGACCTCCACCGGCGTCGCCGTTGGTGGAGGTGCCCAGCTGGCGCCGATCGGCGACGTCGTCGGCGACGACGGGATCACGGACCTCCAGCTGGCCAACCAGACCTATAGCGGTCACCGGTTCCGATCGACCATCTCCCTCATCGACGGCGCGACCGGGCAGGGCCAGTGGACCCATCGCGGTCTGTGCGCGTACCCGATCGCTGCGGCGGGCACCCCCCAGCAGCCGGCTGTGGGACTCGTCATCGGCGACAAATCCGGCGGCGGCAGCAGGTCGGCAATGGCATCGGTCCGACTCGCCGCCCGCTACGCGGATGGCAGCAAGGCCTTCACCCGCGACCTGAGCGTCACGGCACGCCAGCACAAACCGGCTCGCTCCGGGTCCTTCGGCCTGGACCTGTACCCCTTCGGCGACGTGCAGCCGGATGGCGCCACCGATCTCGCAATCCGGTTGCGCGCCCGGATCGGGCATCACAAGGTCCACACCCAGGGCATCGTGTCGGGAGCAGACGGGGCGCTGATCGTGGAACGGGTCGGGACCCCGACATCCGGGAGCCTGCAGTCCGGAGCCGGTGACGACCAGGTGGCCCTTTCCCGGACTGCGCACGGTTTGCGGCTCTCCGCCTACGACGCCGCAAGCGGCTCGCGGCTCTACACCCGCCACGTCGCCGACACGGGTCCCGGCGTGCTGCCGACCGCCGCCTATGGCCTACGGGTCACCGGTCATGCGTGCAGCGACCTCGCGGTGAGCGGCATCAGTCGGTCGACGCAGCTGGTTGGCCTCTTCGATGGGGCCGGCGACCCACTCTGGACCATCACCGCGCCGAGCAACGCACTGCGCGGCGGCACGGTGCACCTGGCACCCCAACCTGCGGCCTTCTGCGTGGCCGGCTAGTGGCCGGACAGGACGGCGAACGCGATCCCCACTGAGACGATTGCCGCGACGAGAGCGATCGGTGCCAGCTTCTCGCGCGCGTTGAGGCTGCGGATCGACATCATGATCGGAATCACCCCGATCAGCACGACGCGGGTCGTGAGCGCCAGCACGACGTAGAGCGCGACGACGCCGAACGTGTAGAAGGCGAACCGGTTGGCGTCGAACGCCGACCCGCTCGACGCCGCCGCGGCGACGGGATACCCGCTCTGCCCGGCCCCCCACGCAGGCGTCGCACCGTACGACGGCACCTCGCCCGAGGTGGCCGTGGCGACCGCGGTCTGAGTGGATGGGGCAGCCACCGGCTGCGCGACCGGCGGGGCGGCGACCGGGTGCTGCGGCATCGGCATCGTGTTCATCGACCACGCCTGGCCGTCCCACCAGCGCATGCCGGTGCCGTTGGAGGGGTCGGTGTACCAGCCGGGTGGCGGGCTCTGCGTCATCGGTCGCTCCTGTGAATCGCCTACCTGTTCACATCGGCTGCTCGACCGGCGGTCTGAACGCTCCTCAATCGATCTCGCCATCGACCGTCGAGCTGATGTCATCGGGCAACCCGGCCCATGACACCGTGCGCTGCGGTGCGGCTGCCTGGCCCTCGGGGCAGTGCGCCGCGAAGTCACACCACGAACACAGTCGGCCGGGTCGTGGCGGGAAGGCGTCATCGAGCTCGATGACGGCAGCAGCAGCGTGCGCAGCGACGACCTCGTCGGCGATGTCGTGCGCCCTGCGGAGGTGGCGCTCGAGCGTTGCGTCGGTGTGCTCCCACTGGACGACGTCGCCGGTGGGCAGGTGGTGCAGCTCGACCTTCGTACACGGCAACCGCATCGTCCGTTGGGCAGCGAGGGCGTACAGGGCGAGCGCGAGCGACCCACGGGCGTCGTCGGTGCTCAGCACGTGACGGCCGGTCTTGTAGTCGACGACGACGAGTTCCTCACCACGCCGGTCCAGTCGGTCGATCCTGCCGGACACGGCAAGCCGGTCGGTCTTCAGCGCGACGGTCCGCTCGACGCCGACCGGCTGCTCGGCGGGGTCGAGCCGGGCGACGTACCGCTCCACCATCCCCGCCGCCCGCTCCCGCCACTCGTCTGCCTGTGTGTCATCGCGGAATCCGAGCGGCGTCCACTTGTCACGCAGCAGCTTCGCGGCCGCCGCCGGCGTGCGGCCGGCCACCGGCAGGTCCCACCAGCACGCCAGCGCGAGGTGAACCGCAGCGCCCACCGTGTTGTGCGCCCACGGCGCTCCCTTCGGCGGGGTTGGTCGGTCGACATAGACGAAGCGGTAGCGGCGAGGGCAGTCGAGCCACGCCGCGAGGCGCGACGGCGTGCACACGAACAACCGGGGCGGCACGTCGAGATCCAGGGCCGGTTGGGTCTGTGTCACCGCGCCAGTCTCGCGGCCGCCACTGACATCCTCCGGGAGGACGCGCTCAGCTCGCTGACCGAGACCGTCAGACCGTCAAACCGTCCGGGCGAACGCGATCGCTGAGTCGGCGACGAGCTGGACGGCGATCGCGGACAGCAGCAGCCCGGAGATCCGGGTGATCAGGGAGACCCCGGCGTCTCGGATCACCCGCAGGATGACCCCGGAGAACCGCAGCGTCAGATAGAGGACGACGTGCACCGCAACGATGCCTGCGGCGATTGCCCACGCGTCCCCACCGCCGTGCGCGCGGCGCACGAAGACGATGGTCGCGACGATCGCTCCTGGGCCGGCGAGCAACGGGGTGCCGAGCGGCACGAACGCGACGTTCACGTCGGGCACCTCGGCGTCACGAGTCTGCTTGCCGGTCAGCAGCTCGAGGGCGACGAGGATGAGGAGCAGGCCGCCCGCGCCCTGCAACGCCGGGACCGAGATGCCGAGGTAGCGCAGGATCTGCTGGCCGAACAACGCAAAAGCCGCGATCACCAAAACCGCTACCAGCACCGCCTGCCAGGCCTGGCGATTGCGGACCTTGCGGGTCCTCCCGCTGGTCAGGGCCAGGAACAGTGGAACCGTCCCGACCGGGTCCATGATCACGAGCAGCGTCACGAACACTTCCGTGAACAGCTTCGTGTGAAACGCCGCCTGATGCACGGGCGTCAATGCTACGGACGAGATCGGTCCGCGGCTACGGCCTGGATTGTGGGATGGCGGACAGCCGCGGCGACACCGAGCCGAACTCCAGGTTCAGGTCATCCGGCCAGTCCCGCAGGTCGGTCAGCGACATCTCGTCGTACATGAGGACCCCGGCGGACGCTGGCCACACGACCGCCCACAACCACAGTCCCTTCGCCTCTCCCACGAACACGGCTCGGTCCTCGCCACCCGGCACGCTCCACAACGCCGTGGGATGCGCCGCCGCGTTGACCTTCGCGTGCGGCGGCCCTGCGTCGAAACCATCACCCGGGTCCGGCTCCGCAAGTCCGGCATGTCGGGCGCCGAGCCCGATACCCGGTTCCTCCGCGACGATGAGAAGGTCCGCCGGGCCACCGAGCGGGCTCGGTCCGGACAGGCACGTGGCTGTCGCGTTCGCCCCGGTTCGTTCGTCGCCGGCGTACCCGACACCGCTGCAGACCCAGCCGTACCGCAAGCCGTGCGGCATCCACACCGGTACCTTCGCCCGCCCCAGAACGTGGTCGATGGCGTCGGTCCCGAGATGGCTCAGGACGGTGTAGGGGTGCACGATGCCGTGGCGCGGGCACTGCCACGCGCTGGACCACAGCCCCGGCGGGCGCAATTCGTCTCCGCACCGAGGGCACGTCGGCTCCTGATGCACACGTCAACGCTGGGAGCAATCAAGTCGCACGTCAATAGGTCAGGCGCATCAATTCGGACGACTGCCCCATCCGAACCAGCCGCCACGCTCAGGGTGGGAGACCGATCATCCGAATTGACTGTGGGAAGCGACGATCGCCGCCGCTAACCTCACCACCTGTTGCACGCAAAGGAACCCGGCATGAAGCTCCCTCGCGGCCTGCTCGTCGTCGCTGTCATTGCCGGCGCACTCACGGTCGCCGCGACCCCCGCTCGCGCCACCGGCACGGGGAGATTCCTCGCCTGCGGCTACAAGACAACACTGCCGATCGTCGGCGGGGACTCGTGCGAGACCCTTCCGCAGGCCGTCGCCGACGCTGAGGCATCAGGTGGCCCGGCGGTCATCGACCTGCTGCCCGGTCTCTACTGCCCGATCGACATCCCCCGCGGCAGCTACGACTTGACGTTCCAGGGGGTCGGCGAGGCCGGCCTCGACACATCGGGCGGGCCGGTCTCCTACTCCGGACCGGAGGCCGCGCTGAGCACCTTCAAATACGGTGGTGCGCACTGCAAGAGCACGACGATCATGATCCAGGCGTCCAACGGCTTCAGCCACTTCGCGTCGCTGACCTTCGAAAACCTCGCGATCGACGGGACAGCAGGCCCCGATGACGGCATGCGCCTCGCCTTCATCGAGCTCGCGCTACGCGATGTCTTGGTCCAGAACGTCTCGTCACACGGCATCTACTACAACGGCGACGAGCTCACCGTGCTGAACAGCGCCGTGATCAAGAACGACGACGGCCTGAAGCTCGGCGGCAGCGCGAACATCCTTCAGTCCACGATCGCAGGCAACACGACGGGGATTGACGCGTCGGTTGCGGCCGTCGACCTCACCCTCGTCAACGACTCGATCTCCCACAACTCCACCGGCGTGAGCCTGCCGGACACCACCAGCACGGTGTCGGTCAGCAACTCCCTGGTCGGCGGTAACACCACGGACTGCTCGGGAGCGACACAGGCGGGCGGCGCGTGGGAGACCAGCGGTGGCTACAACCTCACCGGCTCGACCTGCGTCCCGCACTCGCCGGACAGCACCGACATCGCACTGACGACGAATGTTGCAGCCGTCAACGCGAACGGTGGCCCGACCCCGTCGATCCTCCCTCCACCGCAGGCGCAGGGCCACGCCGACATCAGCCGGTGCAGCTCGGTCGCGGACGCAACCGACCAGCGCGAGTACGAAGTCGATCCGTCGTCGCCATGCGATATCGGTTCGGTCAACCGGGCAGCTGACGGTACGCCGGCTCCGGGGTCCAGCCCGAGCTCGCTGGACTTCGGCTCCGTGCCCACGAACTCACCGAAACAACTAGCGGTGACCGTTGCCAACAGCGGCGGCGGCCTCGCCGGCGTCTCCGGCGTCTCGGTCTCAGGGCCAGGGTTCTCCCTGGCGCCGCACGGCGACAACTGCACGTACGCCGCGCTGTTCAACTCCTCGGGCCAGTCCTGCTCCATCGGTGTGAAGGCCGGCCCAGCAACGGAGGGGCCGAAGACCGGCACGCTCACGGTCACGACGACCGGCGGTGACGTCAGCATTCCGCTCACCACGACCGGGATTCCACCACTGACGCCGCCCGGCAAGCCGACGAACACCACGGTGGACGGGGCGAGCAGCAAGGTGACCGTCAGTTGGGATGCACCGGCGGACGACGGCGGCCAGGCGATCGAGAGCTACCACGTGCAGTACTCCACGGGAGGTGGTTGGCATGACGCGGTCGACAGCGCCCAGTCCCCCGCGATCGTGAAGAACCTGACCAACGGCACGAGCTACGTCTTCCGCGTCTCGGCCAACAACGGTTTCGCGGTCGGCGCCTACGGCGACCCGTCGGCGGCGATCATCCCGCACGGACCGTACGACTCGACCCTGCTGCACACCCCGCCGGACAAGGTCATCAGATACGGCCAGAGCACCACTATCTCGACGCGGCTGACCGACACCACCACCTCGACACCGATCTCAGGCGCCGATGTCGCACTGCTGGCGCGGCCCGCCCACGCCACCGACTACACGCACGTGGACACTCAGTCGACCAACGCGAACGGCGTCGTCCAGTTCCATGTGGCGCCGACCGAGACCACGGCGTACAAGTTCACGTACGACGGGAACTGGCAGCACCATCTCGCCCAGTCCTACAAGACAGACGTGCTCGTGTCATCGATCGTCAAGGCGTCGATCACCAAGGCGACCGTCAAGCACCGCCACCTCACGAAGATCTGGGGGACGGTGAAGCCGTTCGGCAAGAGTGTCGAGCTCCAGCGACTCGTCCACGGCACCTACACAACGCTGCCGGTCACTGCCAGGGTGAAGAAGCAGCGGCTTCCGAACCACAAGACGAAGGTCGGCTACATCCTGGAGTACTACCCGAAGAAGCGGAGCCACCAGACTCTTCGCGTGATCGCCGACGACAGCAGCCTCAACGCCGGCGGGCTGTCCAACTCGCTGACCCTCACGGTGACCTAGGACGACGATGGCGGACCAGGTGGTCTGTGCCGGCGCGGTCGTCCGCGATGACCGCGGACGCCTGCTGATGGTGCGGCGCGGCACCGAACCATCCCTCGGCACGTGGTCCCTACCCGGCGGGCGGGTCGAGTCCGGCGAGACTCACGCGGCGGCAGCGGCGCGTGAGGTCCTCGAGGAGACCGGCCTCGTCGTCGAGATCGGCAAGCTCCTCGCGACGGTCGAGGTGATGGGGTACGTCGTTCACGACTTCGCCGCGAGCGTCAGCGGCGGCACGCTCGTTGCGGGGGATGATGCCGCTGAGGTCAGATGGTGCGAGCCGGAGCGGGTCCCGACGATGGACACCTCACCCGGCCTGGTCGAGGAGCTACGCCGGATGGGCGTGCTCTGAGTCAGGCGGCGGGGGCGCCAGCACGACCGTGCAGAACGCGCATCGCGTCGCGTCGAGCGGGATCGCACTCTTGCACTCCGGGCACACCTTGGTGGTGGCACCCTTCGTCAGGTTGAAACGATCCATCAGCGAGTTCATCGGCCGCACGACGAGGTAGTAGAGCGCGACGCCCATCAGCACGAACGCGATCACCGAGTTCACGAAGTCGCCGTACTTGAAGTGTGAGCCGCCGACCGTCCAGTACCGGTCCGAGAAGTCCTGCGCTCGGTCCAGCGGGATCCCCACGAGGGGCGTGAGGAAGTCGTCGACCATCGACTTCACCAGAGCTGTGAACGCCGTGCCGATGACGATGCCGATCGCGAGATCGATGACGTTCCCCCGCAGGATGAAGTCCCGAAATCCGGTCAGGTCGAGCCGGCGGGCTCCACTGCGCGCGAACTCTTCGATGCGGTCCCGCGGATCACGTTCGGTCATGCCCGAGGACCCTAACCAACGGCCGGGGACGCCGGATCTAGACCTCCGGTCGTCGCATCCAACCTTCTGCAACAGGGACGACCGTGCCCGAGACCCGCCCCTCGACCGCGGCGCCGGCTTCACATCTGACGACACACTCCAGCCGCGACGCGCGACCCATCTCCACGCCCTGGATGACCACGTACGGCGTCTCCCCTTCGGTGGCGACGTACCCGTGGGCTGCCAGCCAGACGCCGAGTCCGAGCGCAGCCGAACCGGTCGCCGGGTCCTCCGCCACGCCTGCCCCGGGCGCGAACACCCTCGCCCGCGCAACGCCGTTCGCGAAGGCGAACACCGACAGGCCGGCGCCGGGCGGAAGGTCGGCGGCGAGCACCGGGTTGAGGCTGGCGCGCACCAGCGCCTCGGGCTTCACGTGCAGGAACCCGAACTCCAGGCCCATGCCTGCCCACTGCGCCGGATCTCCGACGACGTCGCTCGCCGAAAGGCCAACCGCGGCCGCTGCCCGCTCCGGCTCGATGCTCTCGCCAAGCGTCGGGCTACCGCCCGTCAGCGTCGCGCGGTCACCGTCGATGTCGATCGGCAACAGGCCCGCTCCGCACTCCTGGACAGCACGCCCGTCCCCGACCCGGCCGAGCGAGCGCATCACCCAGGCGCTGCCGACCGAGGGATGCCCTGCGAACGGGAGTTCGGTGCCCGGGGTGAAGATCCGGAGGCGGTACGTCGCCGCCGATGAGGATGGCGTCACCGGGAAGGTCGTCTCCGAGAGGTTGAACTCCTTCGCGATGGCTTGCATCTGCGACGTCGTCAGGTCGTCGCCATCCAGCACCACCGCGAGCGGATTGCCGGCGAACGCGGCGTCAGCGAAGACGTCGACCACGCGGTACGCCAGCATCCCGTCGGTCATGTCAGGGTCACGCCGCCGTCGACGACGATCGACTGGCCGGTCACGTAGCCGCCGGCGTCCGAGACCAGCCAGACGACAGTCGCGGCCAGCTCTTCACCGGCGCCGAAGCGCCCGCTCACCACCCGCGGCATCATCGACTCGAGGTAACCCGGCAAGTACTGATCTGTCATCTCGGTTTCGAAGAATCCAGGCAGGATGCAGTTCACGCGAATGCCCTTGCGGGCGGTCCACTGCTGCGCGAGGTCACGGGTGAGGCCGAGCAGACCCGCCTTCGACGCGGCGTACGCCGCCTGCGGCAACCCACCGGTCGTCACGGCGATGACGCTGCTGATGTTGACGATCGAACCGCCCCTCGTGGCGGCGCGCCCGAACGCCTGCGCCATCCAGTAGCTGCCGTTCAGGTTGATGTCGATCACCGATCGGAACTCCTCGGGCGTCTCGCGGGAGGCCGGCACGGCGGTCCCGACGCCCGCGTTGTTGACCAGGATGTCCACGCCGCCGAGCTCATCGACGGCCGCCGCCACCAGCGCCTCACAGTCCTCCGGCTTCGCCACGTCCGTTGCGACGGCGACGGATCGGCGGCCGAGCGACTCGACGAGTGCGCGCGTGTTCTCGAGCTTGTCGATCCGTCGGGCGCCCATCGCAACGTCCGCACCCGCCTCAGCAAGCGCCGTCGCGAAGGAGACCCCGAGACCCGAAGAAGCGCCGGTCACGACAGCGACCTTGCCATCCAGGCGGAACATGTCGAGAACGCTCATGGGGCTGGACATTACCGTTGGGCGAGCCTCGGCCAGCGTCCCCGATCTCAATGCTCGGCAGCGGTAACCTCCGGATCATGGCCACCGGCACGACGATGCGGATCTTCCTTGCTCGCCTTGCTGCGTTGACCGTGCTGGACCCGCGGGGTGACCAGGTCGGTCGCGTCCGGGACGTCGTCGTGAGCCTCCGCATGGGCAGCGCGCCGCCTCGGGTCCTCGGGCTCGTCGTCGAGGTGCAGCCGCGGCGTCGCGTCTTCATTCCGATGGGCCAGGTGTCGAGTATCGACGCGGATGCCGTTGTCATGCGCGGACGCGTCAACCTGCGCCGCTTCGAGCGGCGTGCCGGTGAGACCCTCGCGATCACCGAGCTCCTCGATCGCAAGGTCACGCTCGTCGAGGACGGAACGACGGTGACCGTCGCCGATGTCGCGATGGAGCAGGCTCGGACCCGCGACTGGTTCGTGACACGGGTCGCGGTCCGCACCAGCACTGGATTCCGGCGCCGCGGCCAGCTCAGCACGGTGGAGTGGGAGGCGGTTACGGGGTTCGCCCACACGGAGGCGGACCAGGGCACCACCAATCTGCTCGCCGCGATCGACCAGCTCCGGGCACCCGACCTCGCCCACGTGCTGCACGAGCTGTCGGAGAAGCGCCGTACCGAGGTCGTCGCCGCGCTCGACGACGAGCGGCTGGCCGACGTGCTCGAAGAGCTTCCCGAAGACGATCAGGTCGCCATCCTCGCCGGCCTGGAACAGGAACGCGCCGCCGACGTTCTCGAGGCGATGGCACCCGATGACGCGGCTGACCTGCTCGGCGAACTCGCGCCAGACGAAGCGGCTCGGTTGCTCGACCTGATGGAACCGGATGAGGCCGGACCGGTCCGTCGGCTGTTGACCTACTCCGACAACACCGCCGGCGGCATGATGACCAGCGAGCCGATCATCCTCTCGCCGGACGCGACCGTGGCCGAGGCGCTCGCCCGGGTCCGCGACCCGGAGATCCCCCCATCGCTCGCCGCCCAGGTCTACGTCTGCCGGCCGCCGACCGAGACCCCCACCGGCAAGTTCCTCGGCATCGCCCACATCCAGCGTCTGCTGCGGGAGCCGCCGTCCTCGCTCGTGTCCGGTGTCGTCGACACACAGACTGACCCGCTCGGCCCCGACGTACCACTCAACGAGGTCACCGCGCACCTCGCGACATACAACCTCGTCGCGATCCCAGTGGTCGACGACGCCGATCATCTGCTCGGAGCGGTCACCGTCGATGACGTCCTGGACCACCTGCTTCCGGACGACTGGCGCGAGCGGCCGGTCGGTGATGTCGGAGCTCCCCGTGGCACGTGACGGATCGCGGCAGGACCGCCGTCGTCCCAGGCTCGACCAGCCGCAGGACGTCAAGCGCGGGATCGGGCTGCCGCAGTACAACCCCGACTCCATGGGGCGGGTCTCCGAGCGGGTTGCGCGGTTCCTCGGGACATGGCGGTTCATCGGCTACATGTCGCTGTTCATCGCAGCATGGATCTTCTACAACGCGGTCGCACCTCACGGTTGGACCTTCGACAGCTACAGCAACAAGTTCACGTTGCTCACACTGTTGCTATCGCTCCAGGCGTCGTACGCCGCACCGCTGATCCTGCTCGCTCAGAACCGCCAGGCCGACCGCGACCGGGTCCAGTACGACCAGGACCGGGCGCTGTCCGAACGGGCCGTGGCCGACACCGAATACCTGACTCGCGAGCTCGCGGCCGTGCGGGTCGCACTCGGCGAGGTCGCCACGCGCGACTTCGTCCGTAGCGAGCTGCGGGACCTGCTCGAGGAGCTCGAAGAGCGCGCGCCGCGGGCGAAAGGCAAGAAGTCCGGCAAGGACAAGGGCCACGATGCCGAGGCCGAGCCGGAGCCCGACGCCGGCTGAGGTCGCCACGTACCCTGGTCGCATCATGACGAACGCAGCCATACCGACTATCGAGGCTGTCTCGGCAGCCCTCGCGACGGTCAAGGACCCCGAGATCCACCGGCCCATCACTGACCTAGGGATGGTCGACGACGTCGCCATTGCGGCCGACGGAACCGTCGCCGTCAAGATCCTGCTGACCACCGCAGGTTGTCCGCTGAAGGACCGGATCACCTCCGACGTGACCGCCGCCGTCTCACCGCTGGATGGCGTGACCCGGGTGCAGGTGGCACTCGATGTCATGAGTGACGAGCAGAAGAACGCATTGCGGAGCAAGCTGCAGGGTGGTCGGCCGGCTCGTCAGATCCCCTTCGCGCAGCCCGGCTCGCTGACCCGCGTCTACGCGATCGCCAGCGGCAAGGGTGGGGTGGGCAAGTCCTCGACCACCGTCAACTTGGCGGCAGCCCTTGCCCAGAACGGTCTGACCGTCGGAATCGTCGACGCCGACGTCTACGGGCATTCGATGCCACGGATGCTCGGCATCGAGACCCCGCCCGCGATCGTCAGCGGGATGATCGTGCCGCCCGAGGCGCACGGAGTGAAGGTCGTCTCGGCCGGCATGTTCGTCGAGGGCAACCGGCCGATCGCCTGGCGGGGCCCGATGCTGCACAAGGCACTCGAACAGCTGCTCGCGGACGTCTACTGGGGTGACCTCGACATCCTGCTGCTCGACCTACCGCCCGGGACCGGCGACATGGCCATCTCCGTCGCCCAGCTGCTGCCGGGTGCCGAGCTGATCATCGTGACCACACCGCAGCTCGCCGCCCGAGAGGTCGCCGAGCGTGCGGGCGCCATCGCGGCGCAGACACAGCAACGCCTCGCCGGCGTGATCGAGAACATGGCGGGGCTGCCCTGCCCGCACTGCGGCGAGATGATCGACGTCTTCGGCGTCGGAGGTGGCCAGGCGGTGGCCGTGAGCCTCAGCCAGATCCTCGGCACCGACGTACCGCTCCTCGGCTCGGTCCCGATCGACCCGCGGATGCGCGAAGGTGGCGACACGGGTACGCCGATCGTCGTTGCCGACCCTGGCTCCGACGCTGGCGTCGCGCTGCACAAGATCGCGAAGGACCTCGGCGCGCGGACCCGCAGCCTCGCGGGCCGCTCGCTCTCGCTGTCGCCGGTGTAGCCGGGACTACGTCGCGTCGCTGTCGTAAGGCGGGCGCTCGTTCGCGGCCAGCGCGGCCGGAACCGGCTTGGCCGGCTCGTCACTGGCCGTTGCGCTCACGTCATCGTCGTCCCCGAACAACGCGTCCTCGACGAACCGCCGTGGGTGGAGCGACCGCAGGTCGATGTCGGCCATCTCCGGACCCAGCTCGGTCCGCAGGTCGCTCGCCGCCCCACGCGCCATCGTGCGCAGCTCGCGGAGCATCTTCGACAGGTCACGGATCGCACGCGGCAACCGATCCGGGCCGAAGATGAGCAGCCCGGCGACAGCGAGCAGCAACGCCTCGCTCCAGCCCAGGTTGCTCAACACGACCTCATCCTCACCTTCGTCACTCGCTGCGCCGCGACCCCAATGTGACGGTAACCGTCTTCTGGCTCCCACCCCGCTGATACGTCAATGAAAGATGTTCGCCAGGAACGTGTCGTCGGATCGCCACGATGAGCTCGTCCGCAGTGGTGATCTTCTCGCCATCGACCGCCACGATCACGTCGCCCGACTGGATCCCGACCTTGTCCGACGGCCCGTTGGGGGTGACAGCAGGCGCCGACGACAGGGATCCGACCAGCGCGCCGGAGCCGTGATAGCGCGGATCCAGGCTCACGCCGATGATCGCGTGCGTCGAATACCCCTGATGGATGATCTGCTGCGCGATTCGCTTGGCCTCGTCGATCGGTATGGCGAATCCGAGGCCGATGCTGCCCGACTGTGAGCCGCCGATGGAGTCGGTCGACAACGATGCGATCGCGGAGTTGACGCCCACCACCTCGCCCTTGGAGTCGACCAACGCGCCGCCGGAGTTACCGGGGTTGATCGCTGCGTCGGTCTGGATCGCGTCGATCACATCCTCAGGGATGCCCTGCGCGCCGCCGGCCTCCACCGGCCGGTTCAAGGCGCTGACGATTCCACTCGTCACGGTGCCGGCCAGCCCGAGCGGCGAGCCGACTGCCACCACCGGATCACCTACGGCGAGCGCACTGGAGCTGCCGAGCCTGGCCGGCTTCAAACCACTCACCCCGGAGACCTTGACGATCGCGATGTCGTCCACGGGATCGGGATGGCCGACGATCTTCGCATCGACCTTCGACTTGTTCGGCAGGATCACCGAGAGCTGGCCACCGCTCTTCGCGGCGGCGACGACATGGTTGTTGGTCATGATGTAACCGGACGACGACAGGACAATGCCCGACCCCGTGTCACCACCCGAGCCGACCTTCACTTCGATCGACACGACACTCGGCAGGATCTTCGCGGCGACACCGGCGACCGAGTCCGGTGCCCGGTTGACCACGGTGCCGCCGCCGCCGTCAGAGCCAAGCGTGACCGTGGTCGGGGACGTGTTGTCGCCATCGTGCCCGTTGACGATCAGGCCACCGATCGCACCACCCAGCACGGCTGCAGTGACGGCGATGATCGCGACGACCGCCCAGGGGGCACCGCTTCGCGGTGGGTTCGGCGCCACCGGTGCTCCCGGCTGCCACCAACCCGTCGGCGGCGGTAGCGGAGGTGGCGAGGGCGGAAGCGGGGACCACGGTCCGGGCTCGGTCATACGAACATTGTCGGGCAACGCCTGAACGTCACTACGCTGGCATCCGTGAGCGAACGAAGCGAAGCCGAGATCGCCCTCGCCAATCGGCAGTTCTGTGAGAGCTGGCTCGACGAAGACCAGCCGATCACCGACGCGCGGCCGCGCGGACAGGATCTGGGCGCGATGCCGATCGGCTCGGGCGGCGGCGTGGTGCTGCGATTCCTCGCCGCCAGCGTCAACGCCAGGTCGGTCGTCGAGATCGGCACTGGTGCCGGCGTCTCCGGCACCTGGCTGCTCCGAGGGATGGACGAAGACGGCGTACTGACGACGATCGACGTCGAGGCGGCCCACCAGCAGATCGCGAAGCAGACTTTTGCCGCGGCTGGCTTCGCCGGCCACAAGGTCCGGCTGATCACCGGTCAGGCGCTGGAGGTGCTGCCGCGACTGTCGGACGGGGCATACGACCTCGTGTTCATCGACGCCGCGAAGAAGGAGTACGCGGACTACCTCGCGGAGGCGATGCGCCTGCTGCGACCGGGCGGCATCGTCGCGATCGACAACGCACTGTGGCACGGCCAGGTCGCCGACCCGACCAGCCGCGACGAGGCGACGATCGCCATCCGCGACCTGCTCCGTCGAGTCCGCGACGACGAGCGCCTGGTGCCGCTGCTCCTGCCGAGCGGCGACGGTCTGCTTGCCGCAGTCGTCAAGACACCTGTCGGCAGCGGCTGACGAATTTGTTGAGACCGTTGTCAACCTGACGGTCCGGTCCCGCGTTGAGTGGACGAAGTTCGACCCGCTGACAACGCAGGGAGCAGGACATGAAGGCAACTCAGATCCGTTGGGCTGCGGCAGGACTCAGCTGCCTCGCCGGCGGGGCAATCGCCATGGCACCGATCGGCACCGCAGCCGCAAGTGCCGGGCATCAGGCCGGCGTCGCCAAGAAGTCCCATCACCCCAATGGATTCTTCGTCGTCGACCGCAAGGGCAACACGCAGAAGGTCGAGAACTACGGCACACCGTCTGCCCTCGTCCGTGACTCCAACGGCACAGAGCACCTCGTGACCACCAAGCCGTCCAAGGGCGACCCGAGCCAAGGCAAGATCGTCTACCTGACCCGCGAGTCGGACAAGGGCTCATGGAAGGCACACGCCATTCCGCAGACCTTCGACCTCTCAGGTGACATGCAGGTCGAGGCATTCACCACCTTCGGCGGACGCCGCATCGGCGCCATCTTCTTCGGGTGCGACGGCACCTACGTCACGGACGCGCCGATCGGTGCGGGCCGGCTCCCCGTGCCGCAGAACATCGCGCCAAAGGACGAGTGCGCCACCCCGCCCGCGACGTCGAGCAACCCCCCGATCGCTCTCGCCGGCAACACCCTCGGCAAGGACATCGGCATCCTGCTGCCGGTTGGCCCACTCAACGCCAACTACGCGATTTATAACGGCACCCCAGGCGCAAATCCGACGTTCACGGCAGGGACCCCGCTGCCGACGTCCAGCGATTTCAAACCGTTGCAGCTCGCGATCGACCCGATCTATGGCAACAAGGTCGTCGTCGGAACCGGCAGCGACGGCGTCAACGTGGGGATCTACGTCACGACGCAGGGCCGGTACGACACCGCGTGGAGCGACCCACAGGCGATCGCAAGCCTCGACAGCCCGACAGACAACTACAAGGTCGACGCGGTGCAGACCTATCGGCAGCACACCTATGTGGGGCTCGAGAAGCCGAGCCAGGGCAAGCACCTGAAGCACACGCTGTTCCTGGTCAAGGGCCAGCCGTCCGGTCAGTGGCTCGGCACCATTCGGCTGCCGCACACCACCGGCAACGACCACAACCTTCGGCTCGACGTCAACGTCCTGACGAATCACCTGCACGCGGTGTGGACGCGCGTCGTGCCCGGTAGCCACTCGAAGAAGAGCGGTCTGATGCACGAAGCGCAGAATGCGGACGGCTGGTTGAAGCCGTTCTTCGTGACGCACTGGTACCGCGACGTTGCGACGCAGATCACGCTGAACCCGGCCGGGCACCCGTTCATCGGGTACAACCAGCGCTGATCTCAGACGCCGAGGGACCGCAGACCCTCGGTCAAGCGACCGGCCTCGACGGATTCGTCGGGGCCGGTCGTGCGTCGCCTACTCGGGCGGGACCACCTCTCCCTTGCCGAGTACGACGACACCACCCTCGCTGATGTGGAACCCCCGGGCGCGATCCAGCTCCAAGTCGACGCCGATCGTCGCCCCCGGCGGCACGAGCACACCCTTGTCGAGGATCGCCCGGCGAATCACCGCGCCACGGCCCACGTCGACCCCATGCATCAGCACGGAGTCCTCGATCTCCGATCGCGAGTGGATCTTCACTCCAGGCGAGAGCACCGACCGCCGAACGCTGGCACCCGACACGATGCAGCCGGGTGACACGAGGGACTCGATGGCACTACCGGTGCGGCCTGGCTCGCCATGGACGAATTTGGCTGGTGGCAACGACAACGCGGTCGTCAGGATCGGCCAAGAGGAGTTGTAGAGGTCGAACACCGGCCGCGTGGACACGAGGTCCATGTGCGCATCGTGGTAGGCGTCGATGGTCCCGACGTCCCGCCAATAGCTCGCTTCACGTGAGGCATCGCCCGGGACCACATTGGTGCCGAAGTCGTAGACCTGCGCCTCCCCTGCGGCGACCAGTGCCGGGATCAGGTCGCCGCCGATGTCGTGGTCGGAATCCTCGTTCTCAGCGTCTCGCTTCACGGCATCGATCAGGGCCCTTGTCGTGAAGACGTAGTTGCCCATCGACGCGAGGATGCTGTCCGGGTCGTCGGGAAGGCCGGGCGGGTCGGCTGGCTTCTCGAGGAAGGCATCGATGTGCCGGCCGTCACCAGTGCTGATCACGCCGAACGCCGCCGATTGCTCGCGCGGCACACGGATCGCGGCGACCGTCACGCCCGCGCCGGATGCGATGTGCTGGTCGAGCATCTGGCGCGCGTCCATCCGATACACATGGTCGGCACCGAATACGACGACGTACGCCGGATTCTCGTCGTACACGAGGTTGAGCGACTGGTAGATCGCGTCGGCCGAGCCGGCGAACCACTTCTTGCCAGTGCGCTGCTGCGCCGGGACCGGTGTCACGTAGTCGCCCATCAACGACGACATCCGCCAGTTCGTCGAGATGTGGCGGTTGAGCGAATGTGACTTGTACTGGGTCAGGACGACCAGGCGGTGCAGGTCGGAGTTCACCAGGTTCGACAACACGAAGTCGACCAGTCGATACAGCCCACCGAACGGCACCGCCGGTTTGGCGCGGTCCTCGGTCAGTGGCCACAGCCGCTTGCCCTCGCCGCCCGCGAGCACCATGCCAAGAACTGGACGTTGCGCCACGTGGGTCAGTCTCTCGTGCTGGGCTAGCGCCGGAGCCCGGAGATCAGATCTGGGTCCTCCGACGCGGCTTCGAGGAACCGCAGGAAGGTGCGAACGCCGAACCCGGTCGCGCCCTTGGTGATCTCGTCCTCGTCACCGTCGGCTCGCGCCGGTCCGGCCACATCAAGGTGCGCCCACACCGTGTTGCCCACGAACTCGCGGAGGAACAGCGCCGCGACGATTGATCCTCCGCTGTATTCGAGCTCCGGCTTGCCGATGTTGCGCAGGTCGGCGACGTCTGAGTCGATCGCGTCTCGGTAGTCCTCCTCCAGCGGCATGGCCCACAACCGCTCGCCCCCGACGACCGATGCCGCCAGGAGAGCATCGCGGAGCCCGTCGGTGGTCGCGTAGAGCGCGCCATGCCGCTTGCCGAGGCCGAGCGACGCGGCGCCAGTCAGCGTCGCGATGTCGATGACGACGTCGGGGTCGAGGTTCGCGACGGCGTACGCCAACGCGTCGGCAAGGACGATCCTGCCCTCAGCGTCGGTGTTGAGCACCTCGTCGGTGCGGCCCCCGTAGTGGCGGATGACGTCACCCGGTCGCATCGACGCCGCCCCCGGCATGTTCTCGGCCATCGGGACCAGCCCGGTGACCTTGACGCCGACACCGAGACCGGCCACGGCCGCCATCGTCGCGATGACGGCTGCGCCGCCGGCCATGTCGGTCTTCATGCCGACCATCGAGTCCGACGGTTTCAGCGAGAGCCCACCGGAGTCGAAGGTGATGCCCTTGCCGACGAGCACGACATGCTGCGTCGCACCTTCGGGCGTCCAGGTCATCTCGACCAGCTGCGGGGGATGCGCTGATCCCTTGCCGACCGCGAGGATGCCGCCGAACCCCTCGGCGGCGAGTTCGTCGGCCCCACGAACTCTGATTGCCACGCCATTGGCCTCAGAGAGCTCACGAGCCTGTTGTGCGAGCCACTCGGGGGTCTTCGTCAGCGAATGCGTGTTGGCGAGGTCTCGGGCCCGCTCAACGGCCGTCGCGGCGATGCCAGCGCGGTTGAGGGCGGCCTTGACGGCCTTGGGATCCTCGACGACCAGCTTGACCCGCTTGAGAGCGAGCGGCTTGGAATCGCCCAGGCCGGCGAACCGGTACGACGCCAGCGTCAGCGCCTCACCAATAGCGCGGACCACCTCGTCGTCGCGCCCGACCGCGAGCGTGGTGCCCAAGGACTTCGACGTCGAGGCCTTGCGGGCCAGCGCCGCCGCGGCCTTGCGGAGCGACCGGGGCGACTCATCGCCCACGCCCACGAACAGCACCGTGTCGACACCGTCGCGCCGTACCGCGGTCGACACGACCTCACCGGCCTTGCCCGTGGCCTTTTCCGCCTTCAGCACTGCCGCCGCGTCGATCTTCAGCTTGCGAAGGATCTCCGACCCGGCACCCGGTTGCGGTGCGCCGCGCTTGGCGGGCGAAACCGGTATGGCAAGCGCAGCGCCGGTGCCGAGCAGCGGACCAGAGGTCGCGGCGACGGTGAGCGTCACAAACGTCTGCCGACGCTTGTCAGCCGACTGCGGTCTTGAGTGCGTCTCCAAGGTCGGTTGCCTCGGCGGGGGTCAATTCGACCACCAACCGGCCGCCCCCCTCGAGCGGAACGCGCATGACAATGCCACGTCCTTCTTTGGTCACCTCGAGCGGACCGTCGCCCGTCCGTGGCTTCATGGCGGCCATGCGCGTGCTCCTTCGTTCGTCCAAATCACGTGCTTCTGATCCATTATCGCGGACAGTTCGACCGGCCGCGAAAAATCACCCGGAACAGCCTGTGGGGGCGACCTCTTTCGAGGCCGCCCCCACGAGCGTGTCGCTTATTCTGCCGAGCGTCTCAGCCCTTGACCTTCTTGCTGGCCGGATCCGAGAACTTCGACTTGTAACCCTTGCCGAGATGCACGACCTTGCAGACCAACGTGTAGGTCTTGCCCTTCTTCAGGCTGAAGGTCTGCTTTGCCTTGCCCTTGGCGTTGGTCGTGTCCTGGCCGAGCTTCTTGCGATGGCCGTTGGCCTTGACCTTGTAGAACCTGACGGTCTCGCCGACGAGCTTCGGGTGAGTCTTGGCCTTCGCCGTGAGCTCGCCCGGGTGCTTGGACTTCAACTTCAAGGTCGGCTTCTCGACGATCTTGCCAGCGCTGACAGTAACCGTACGGGTCGCTGACGTCTGGATCTCGTCGACGACGACCTTGAAGCTGCTCGTCTGCGTGACGGGGACGGTGAAGCCGAAGCTGCCGTCGTTGTCAGCGGTCTGAGCGGTACCGACCTGGGTGAAGTTCCCCGAGCCGGTCTTCTCGAACAGCACCACCGACGCGCCGCCGCGGGTGAAGCCCGCGACCGTCACGTCGCCCGGTCCCGTCATGTGACTTGGCGACACGGCGAGAACCGGCACACCGTCGAAACTGATGGTGTTGACGCTCTCCGACAGCGGGATGCCCGAGCAGTTGCTGTTGTCGTCATTGATGTCGCAGTCGTAGACATCGATGGTCACCGTCGCGTCACCCTGCTCCGCAGAGCTGAAGTTGTACGACGACGTGCCCGCCGCGTTGGTGACTGAGTGGTCAACGTCATCGACGTTGCCCGGTCCCGACCGCTGATCAGTAACGAACAGGCCCTCGACGGGAGCGGCGTACTGGTCGGTGACCGTGACCTCGTCATGGACCGTGGTGCCGGTCTTCACGATCTTGGCGGGCAGCACCTCGTAGTCGTAATGGAGGTTGTTGATGTCCACCGAGTAGAGCTCGATCGTGAACGAGTCGGTCTGCGTCGGGGCGTTGACGGTCGCGGTCTTCTTGGCCACGAACGCCGGCGCACTCGGCGAGTTGTCGGAGTTCGAAACGAACGTGGTGCTCTGTGTGAACCACGTGTCGGTCACCGTGAACGGCGACGCCGTTGTCGGCGACGAACCGGTCGAGTTCACCGCGCAGGTGTCCTCGCTGCCGTCCGTGACCTCTCCGTTGTACGCACTGAACACACCGTTACAGGTGGTGCCGTTCCCAGCACCCGTCCCGGACACCGAGGTGGGCGAGCCCACCAGGTTGCCGAACTGGTCCTTCGCCTGGACGTAGAACCTGGTCGCGTTGTGCGAGTTGTTGAACCCGTTGGTGTGCTTACCCGTGAGCGAGTAGCCAGGCACCGGCGAGATCTTGACCGACGCGCCGTTCAGCGCACCGCCACGCACGACGTCACCAAGATCGTCGCTGCAGCCCACGGTCACCGCATTCGGCCTCGCGCCCTTGACGTTGTTGCAGGTGTCAGAGCTGACGAGATCGGTCGTGTTCGTGGTCCAGGTGAAGTCCTGGTCGATCTGGGTGTTGCCGGCCAGGTTGCCACCCGACTTCGTCACGCCATTCGACGTCAGCGACAGCGTGGTGAGGACCTCACCGTTGTCGTCGAAGCCGGCGTCCCGACCGATGCTCGTCGCGAAGATGACCCAGCCGTACTTGCTGGTCCGCATCGAGATCGAGTCGCCGAGGCTCTTCAGACTGCCAGCGGGAGCGCCGTTGGCAGGTGCCGGGTCGAACGTCGCCGTGTTGTAGTCGTCGTCGTTCGAGGGGTACGGCGTGAAGAACCCGTGATCCACCGAGAGGGTCACCGGGACGTCCGAGAGCGGGTCGCCGTTGCTGTCGCGCAGCTGGTAGTGGTCGATCATGACCGTGCCCGGAGCACCGTAGTCCTCCTCGCGCGTGTCGCCGGTGCCCGTCGGATAAAGCGTCCAGTGGCCGCCGCGGCTCGCGGAGTCGAAGGCCACGCTGTGGTTACGGAAGTCGATGTACAGGTCTCCGACCACGTTGTGACCGTCCGTCGCCGTGAGGTCGATGTTGTCCTCGGCGTTGCCGTCGGTGACGTTGACCTGGCAGGTGCCATCAGCGACGACCGTGCAGGTGGCGTGGGTGTTGTCCACGCGGGTCGCACCGTTGGGCTGAGTGGCCGGGAAGTTCGCCGTACCGGAGCCCAGCGAGAGGTGCAGCACAGTGCCGGCCTGAACCGGGTCGGTGCCGATCTTCTCGCCGACGGTGACGGTGTCGACGGTGCCCACCTGCGCCTGGCTGTTGCACAGCGCGTTGGTGCAGTCTTTGTAACCACCGAAAGTGATCACGCCAGGAGCGAACGCGACGTTCGTCGTGTCACCGATGTCCTCGCCCTGCTGGAAGCCCGGCAGGCCGTTCTTGTCGACGTACACCGTGTAGTGGTCGGTGCCAGTCGCGGTGTCACCCGGGTACGAGTTGGCGTTGACGTCGTAGCAGCCGCTGCCCTCCTCGGTCTCGTTGCCCAGCGTGCCGTCGGGCGTGCTGTTCGTGCCGTTGGACAGCGAACGCGACACGTTCACGATCACGTTGTCGTGCGATCCCGTGTACGGGCTGCCCTCCTGGTCCTTCAGGCACGCGATGACCTGCGGGTAACCCGCGTTGTAGTCCTGCGAGGCGTAGGACGGCTGGGCCGGGTCCTTGGACAGGGTGATCGTCGTCAGCACCGCGGTGAAGTCCTTGGTGATGAGCGTCCGGGTCACCGTGAAGTCGGTGCCGGCGACAACCGAGGTCTCGTTGAACTCGGTCGAGAACGACAGCGTCGAGGTCTCCGCAGCAGTGTCGGTGACCTTGAAGGTCGCCGTGCCGTCCACCCCGGTCATCGCGAGGCCGTCGTCGCCGGGCGTGTTGCTGGCGGGCGGCTTGATGGTCGTGGTCGAAGGGTTGTTGGAGGATGCGACCACGGTCACGCCGGGAACCGGATTGCCGTTGGAGGTCGCGGTGACGGTGTAGGTGACCGTCTGACCGCTGTGGGCGTTGACAGTACCGGTCGGGGTGACCGTGAAGCTGTCCACCGTCTGCGCCGATGATGCAAGGGTCGATTCGGTGACCTCATCGGTCGCGCCCTCCGCGTCGGTCGTCGGACCCGCGACCGCGGTGACGAGCAGGTTGCACGTGTCGCCGACCGGGCAGTCGGTGGGGACGCGCACGACGGTGTTCCAATGCTGGCTCGCGTTGGCTGCCGGAGAGGCGTCCGCCGCGACTGCGTTGTCGGTCGTGATGGCGTCGTTGAGCAGGCCGTAGCTGC
>JAFAZI010000114.1 GCA_019239875.1 Frankiaceae bacterium | reverse complement strand
GGGGCGCGGGTCGGCCGGGTGGGCCGCCCGCTAGGGATGCCAGCCGGGTGGTCCGGTCGCCGATGGTGGGGTGCGCTCGGTGATGGTGAAGCCGTTCGGGCTGCTGCCCGGGTCGCGCCAGGTCCGGATCGCGCCGTCAGGATCTTTGGTGATGCACCAGTCACGGTGGTGGACGAGCCAGTGATGGAACCAGCACAAATACACCCCGTTCGCGACTGACGTCGGTCCCTGGTCGCGGGTCCAGAACAAGATGTGGTGCGCGTGGTCGGCCGGCCCCTGGCACCGGATCGGGCTGTCGGGCTGGCTGGTGGCGCGGCGGGTGGCGCGGTTGCTGACCCAGCCGCACCGTCCGCCGGTCTCGAGCAGCAGCGCCCGGTGCTGCGCGACGCTCCAGGTGCGGGTTTTGCGGCCGAGGTCGAGGATCTCCCCGTGGCTGCCGAGCAGCGCCGGGATGATCCCCGCGTCACACGCGAGCATCCTCGCGGTGCCGATGCTGATCTCGGTGCCGTTCAGCATCGCGCCGCCGCCGGTGAGGGGCCTGCTGCCGGTGAGGGGTCCAGTGGGGTTGAGGTAGTTCCCGGCGAGGTGGGCGGCTTGGGCGTCGAGGGAGGCTTTGAGGTCGTTCCAGGCGAGGGTGACGGTGAGGTGGGCAGGTTCGCCGTTGACTTGCGGCAGCTCCCCTGATTTCAGGGCCCGGTTCGCCAGCGACACGAGCGCGTCGGCGCGGCGCTGCTGGGAGGTGCGGGTGTCCTCTTCCCCACCCTTGCTCATCATCGCGTGTAGGGCGGCTTTCAGGGCGGCGGCGCCGGCCGGGTCGAGCATCCCGGAGATCGACGTCATTCCCTCGATCGTGTCCGAGACGGTCAGCCACCGGGAGTCATACCGCCGCTGATCGGCTTCCTGCTTGTCTTCGCACCAGCCGAGGTTCTGTTTCACCTCCCGGCAGAACGCCGCGAGCGCGGACGGGTCGACGTAGGCGGCGGCGTCGACGAGGGCTTTCTCGACCACGTCCCGCAGCTCAGGTGGGGTGGAGCGCAGCAGCCGCAGGATCACCTGCGCATGTTCCAGGTTGATCTCCCCACGCCCGAACGCGTCGGCGATCACCGGATGCTCCGGCATCGCCCGCGCCACCGTCATCCGCCGCGACGCGTCCGGTTTGCTGCGGCACTGCTCCTCGATGAGCCAGCCGCGGGTTTTGCGGCCGGACTCGATCTCGGTGGTCTGCTCGATGTCGATCACCTGCAGCTGGGTGCAGAGGACCGCGTCGAGCCGGTTGCTCACGGTCAGCAGGTCCGAGGACAGCTGCAGGCGGTCCAGACCTTTCAGGTCGCGCGGGTCCGCGGCGGCGAGGACGTCGAGCGCCTCGTTCAGCCGGGTGACCGCCTCGATTCCCATACCCGAAACCTAGCGGGCACCTCTGACAGTTTCGGGGCCAGAAACCGTTGGTAACAAAAGAAAAACCGAAGCAAAGTTATCCCCAGAACCCCGCTCGGCGAAGTTGTCCACAGCGCCAGGGGAGGGCCTTGACGAGAGACCGGCTTGATGCGAGCGGCTGGAGCCAGCGAGCGGCCTAGACCCCTGCGGCGGCGTTGGCTGCTTCGAGGCTCTGGGTCGCCTCGATGTACTCGTTCACCCAGCGCTCGACGACAGCTGCGGTCTTCTCGACCTTCTCGAACTGGCCGACAACCTGGCCGACCGGGTTGAACGCGACATCGACGGTCTCGTCGGGGTAGCGATGCGTCGCGGCGACCGCCATGCCGGACACCATGTACTGAAGCGGCATGCCGAGCGGGTCCGGGTTGTCGGGGTTCTCCCAGGCATCGGTCCAGTCGTTCTTCAGCATCCGGCAAGGCTTGCCGGTGAAGCTGCGACTCCGGACGGTGTCGCGGCTCGACGCCTTGACGTACGCCGCCTGCTGCACGGGGGTGTTCTCGGCCTCTTCGACCATGAGCCACTGCGAGCCTGACCACGCGCCTTGGCAGCCGAGCGCCAACGCCGCCGCAATCTGCTGCCCGGAGCCGATGCCGCCGGCCGCGAGCACCGGTCGTGGTGCCACTGCCTTGACGACCTGCGGCCACAGCACGATCGAGCCGACCTCGCCGCAGTGCCCGCCGCCCTCGCCGCCCTGGGCGATGATGATGTCCACATCGGCGGCGGCGTGCTTGAGGGCTTGGTACGGCGAGCCGCACAACGCAGCGACCTTGCGGCCGGCGGCATGAATCTGGTCGATGATCTCCTTCGGCGGCGTACCGAGGGCGTTTGCGATCAGCGTCATCTTCGGATGCTGCAGCGCGATCTCGACCTGCGGGGTCGCCGTTGCCTCGGTCCAGCCGAGCAGCCGCAGGGAGTTGTCGTCCTCGCCCTCCGGCATCGGGACACCGTGGTCGGTGAGGATCTTGCGCGCGAAGTCCAGGTGCTGCTGCGGAACCATGTCCTGCAGCATCTTCGTGAGGTCCTCGGTCGAGGTGTTGGCGTCCATCCCCTCGTACTTGTTCGGGATCACGATGTCGACGCCGTACGTGTGATCACCGATGTGCTCGTCGATCCACTTGAGCTCGATCTCGAGCTGCTCGGGGCTGAACCCAACTGCACCGAGGACGCCGAACCCGCCGGCCTTGCTCACCGCAACGACGACATCACGGCAGTGGGTGAAGGCAAAGATCGGGAACTCGATGCCGAGCTCGTCGCAGATGGGGGTGTGCATGGAGGACGCCTTTCAGAAGAAACTAGAACCGGTTCTAATATCGCGATTCGACGCCCGGTGGTCAAGCCTCGCCGTACGGGCAGTGCCGGCACCCGCGCTCGCAGCAGTAGCCGCGATCGGCGAGAAACCGCTCCGTGAGGACGAACAGCCCGGTCTCCGGGTCGAGGTAGCCCGCCTCGCCGCGTTCGACCGCCGCCGCGTGCGCTGCCATCTGCTCCGTTGTCATCGATCCTCCTGCGTCGCCACCCCGAGCACCTGCCATCGGGTCCCACGCGTACGGGCAACCATCCCAGCCAGCCGTACCAAGTAGAAGGAGAGCAGGCCGGCCCACACCCCGCCGATGCCCCAGTTGTAATGCAAGGCCGCGAGGTCGACCGGAACGAAGGCACCAAAACCCGCGACCAGGGTGAGCAGCGCCATGAATCGAACGTCCCCAGCTCCGATCAGTACGCCGTCCAAGGCGAACAGCACGCCCGCGGGCAGCCAGAGCGCACAGAACCACGGCCACATGACATGCATCTGGTGCTGGACAAGCGGCGACGGGCTGAACAGGTGAGGAATCGGCCACCACAGCGCGGCGTACCCGGCGGCGAAGGCGACACCTGCCCACCCGCCCCAACGTGCGATCTGCCATGTGACCCGGCGGGCCGCCGCTGGATCGCCGCTGCCGAGCGCCGCGCCGACCACGGACTGCGCCGCGATCGCCACCGAGTCGAGCAGCAGGGAGGTGAACTCATCGAGCTGCATCCCGACCTGATGGGCAGCCAGCTGCGCCGTACCCATTCGAGCCGCAACCGCCGCGGTCACCAGGAAGGATGCCTCGAAGCCGATGCTGCGGACCACGAGGTCGCGACCGACCGTCAGCTGGGATCGGATCATCGGCCATCGCAGTCGCTTCGGGCCTTGGAGTGCGCCGAGGAACAGCGCGCCGCCGACGGCCTGGCCGACGACATTGGCAATCGCGGAGCCACGAAGCCCCAGGCCGGCGGGATAGACCAGGACCGGACACAGCGCCGCGGAGACGGCGTTGGCGGTGAGGACGAACACCACCGGCTGTCGTGTCTGTTGGACCCCACGCATCCACCCGTTGCCGGCGAGGACGAGCAACACACCCGGCAAGCCGATCAGGCCGACGCGGAGCCAGGCGACCGCCGCGTGCTGCACCTGCGGCGCCGATCCCGCGAGCGCGTGGGTCAGCGGCCCCGCGAAGATCTCACCGAGGCCGGCCAGGCCGACGCCGACCGCGAGCCCAAGCCATGACGCTTGGACGCCCTCGGCGTATGCGAGATCCGTGCGGCCAGCCCCGTAGGCGCGAGCAACCCTGCCGGTCGTGCCGTACTCCACGAAGTTGCCGGCGACGAGCAGCAGGCTGACGACGACAACGGCCAGGCCCAGCGCCGCCAACGAACGAGGACCGAGATGGCCGACGACGGCGGTGTCGATCAGCAGGTACGTCGGTTCGGCCGCGAGTACGACGAACGCGGATGCCGTCAGCGCGAGGAGGCGGCGGGTCGGGACGGAGGTCGTCGCGACGGGATCAGGAAGCGCCGCCGACACGACCGCAGGTTCTCACGGCCGCCAAGTAGGTTTCGGAGAGTAACCAAACTGACGGACGAACGGTGGAACCGGACCCCATGGCCCAGAGAGCATCAGACGCGCCGGTGATCAGTGCGACCGGACTGCATCGATCGTTCGGTGACATCAAAGCGGTTCGTGGCATCGACATCGAGGTGGCGGCGGGGGAGTGTTTCGGTTTCCTCGGACCGAACGGCGCCGGCAAGTCGACGACGATCAAGATGCTCTGCACGCTGCTCCGGCCGACCGCAGGCAGCGCGCAGGTCGCCGGCCATGACGTCGTGACCGAGCGGGACGAGGTGCGCCGACACATCGGGCTGGTCTTTCAGGAGACGACGCTCGACGACTACCTCACGGCCCGGCAGAACCTGCTGTTCCACGCCGACATCTACGGGCTGGCGCGGTCGGCCGCGACGCCGCGGATCGCTGCCCTGCTGGAGATGGTCGGCCTTGCCGATCGCCGCGATCACCAGGTCCTGACGTTCTCCGGCGGCATGAAGCGACGACTCGAGATCGCCCGCGGTCTCCTGCACTCGCCGCGAGTGCTGTTCCTCGACGAGCCGACGATCGGTCTCGACCCCGAGTCTCGCGCCGGGCTCTGGCGGTACGTCGACGCACTGCGCGAGCAGGAGCACATCACCGTGTTCCTCACCACGCATTACATGGACGAGGCCGAGCGCTGCGACCGGATAGCCATCGTCAACAAGGGCGTGATCGGCGCGCTGGACTCGCCGGCCGCGTTGAAGGCGAGTGTCGGGCATGACCGGGTCACGGTTCATTCGGAGGACGACACCGCTCTGGCTGGCCAGGTCCGCGAGCGGTACGGCGTCGAGGTCATCGACGAGGCCGAGTCCTTCGTCGTACTGACTCCCGACGGCGAGCGCTTCGTACCGAAGCTCTTCGAGTTCGGCGTACCGGTGCTGTCGGTCAAGGTCTCCCGCCCGAGCCTGGACGACGTCTTCCTGAAGTTCGCCGGCAGCCGGATGGCCGAAGCGGACGAAGGCCCGGCAGCGTCGAAGCGGCTGCGGGTGATGGCGATGATGGGAGGACAGCGCCGATGAGCACCGTGGAACTCGTGCCGGTGACGGTGGCGCCCGGCGGCTTCGCTCACGAGGTACGTGCCGCGTCGGTTGTGTGGAAGCGCGACCTGCTGCGTTTCTGGACCGACCGCGGCCGGCTGATCTCCTCCTTCATGCAACCGCTGCTGTTCCTCTTCGTGCTGGGCAAGGGTCTCGGCGCCGCGCTCGGCTCCGGACGCGGCGGCACCGACTACTCGACCTTCATCTTTCCCGGAACGCTCGCGACGGGAGTGATGTTCACCGCGGTGTTCTCGGCTATCTCCGTCGTGTGGGACCGCGAGCTCGGATTCCTCCGCGAGATGCTCGTGGCGCCGGTCAGCCGGGTCAGCATCATCATCGGCAAGTGCTTCGGCGGGGCCTCGGTGGCGACGCTGCAGGGCACGGTCCTGCTTGCCCTAGCCGGCCTGGTCCACGTGCCCTACGACCCGTTGCTGCTGCTCGGCATGTTCGGCCTGCTGTTCCTCACGTCGTTCGCGATCACCGCGTTCGGGCTGTTGATCGCGATCCGGGCCGAGACCATCCAGACCGTGATGCCCCGCACGCAGCTGCTGCTGGCGCCCCTGATGTTCCTGTCCGGCGCGTTGTTCCCGACCGGCGGCTCACTGCCGATGTGGCTGCGGATCGCCGTTCGGGTCAACCCGATGTCGTATGCAGTGGACGCGATGCGCTCGGTGACGTTTCACTACCTGCCGGATCACGGGCGCGGGGCCGGCTTCGCGACCGGTCTCACCTGGTGGGGGTGGCCCGTCCCGCCCTGGCTCGACGTAATCGTCGTGTTCACGTCGGGAGTCGTGCTGCTGAGCGTCACGTGCTGGTTGTTCACCCGCGACGAGTAGGGCGCTAGCTCGCCGAATGATCGATGGCGGTCGCGACCGCCTCCGGGTCCCGTGCGACGTACGCCGTACCGTCGTCTGCCACCACCAGAGGTCGCTGGATCAGGGCGGGGTTGGCGGCCAGCAGGTCGATCCAGGACTCACGGCTCGCGTCGTCGCGAGTGCCGGGCAGGTCGATGCCGCCCGCCTTTGCATCGGCGGTCCGGGTGATGTCCCACGGTTCGAGGTTCAGCCGATCGAGGACGTCGCGGAGATCTGCTGCAGTGGGAGGCTGCTCGAGGTAATAACGCAGGTGGTAGGTCAGCCCGGCTTCGTCGAGTGCCTCCTTCGCGATGCGGCACTTCGAGCATTTGGCGTTGTACCAGATCTCCACGGTGAGCTCCTTGCGTCAGCCAGCACACGATAGGCGGGCGACCTCGTGCAATTGGGTGGGACGACTGTGGCTGTCGGACCAAGATCATGGGTATCACCCCGCCATGACGAATCATGAGCACCCGGACCCGAAGACGTCCGAGGTGGACCCGCCCGCCGCTGACGGCCCGGTGAGCGAAGGGACCGGCGGGCCCGAGCCGGTATCGGGGGAAGCGCAGGACCAGGCGGGTCGAGCGGCGAACGACCCGTCGTTGTCGCAAGACGTCGTTCCCGAGGTGGTGCAGGCGCCGCCAGGAAAGCCGGACGGCGAGGTCGACACGGCGTTCCGGCGACAGGACCCGCCAGTCGAGCGGCGGCTCTGATGGCCGACTACATCGCGACCGTGCCGTCGGCCTGGTCTCGTGAGGACACCTTCGACTACCTGGCCGACTTCCGCAACGTCGCGGAGTGGGACCCGAGCATGGAGCGGGCCGAGCTGATCAGTGGCGAGCCCGGGAAGGTGGGCTCGACGTACCGCCTCACAATGTCGGTTCTCGGGGTGTCGACCAATCTCGACTACGAGACGGTCGAGGTGCAGCGACCCGAACGGTTGGTGATGGTCTCGGAGTCCGACGCCATGACCTCGACCGACACGATCCGAGTTGATGCCGACTCGTCGGTGACCTACTTCGCTCATCTGGATCTGCATGGCCTTCGCAAGGCAGCAGATCCCCTCGCTGAGGTGCTGCTCGAGCGGGTGAGTGATCGCGCGGCGAAGAGCCTGGCGGCCAAGCTCGGAGGCTCCTGAGTCGCCATGGGCGACGCCATCCGGCCGGTCGCAGATTCGCGGGCGGCTTTCGAGCGCCACGACAGAGTCGGGCTGTTGGTGCGCCGAGCCGGCGTCGCCATCCTGGCCGGCGTGGTGATCGCAGCGTTGTTCAACGTGTTCGGGCAGCGCGCGAACACCGCAGTGGCGAATGGCGCCGCCGCATCGGTCGAGGTCCATGCTCCGACGGTGGTGCGGCCAGGCCTGCTCTATCAGGCGAAGATCTCCATCACGGCGCGCTCGGCGATCCCGGCAGCTCAACTCGTGTTCAGTCACGGGTGGTTCGACGGCATGACGCTCAACACGGCTGAGCCGGGTCCCGCGACCGAGACCTCTGCCCGGAATGGGTCGGTGATCTTCTCGATCGGTCCCCTTACTGCCGGTCAGACATTCGTGCAGTACCTCGAGTTCCAGGTCAATCCGACGAGCTCGAGCCGTCGCGGCCAGGTCGTGACGGTGCGCAGCCACGGCGTCGGGCTGGTCTCGCTGTCCCGCACGATGACGGTCTTTCCGTAGGAGGCGCGGGCAATGGACATCGCAATCCGGGCCATCGTGCTCTACCTCTTCGTGCTCTTCGTGATGCGGATCGTCGGCCGTCGGGAGCTGTCGTCGTTGACCGCGATCGACCTCGTCCTGCTGATCGTGATGGGTGATGCCATCCAGCAGGGCCTGACGCAGGACGACTACTCGGTCACCGGAGCTGTGATCGTGATCTCGACGTTCGCCGTCCTCCAAGTCGGGAGCTCATATCTCGGATATCGCTTCAAGGGGATCCGGTCGGTCCTCGAAGGTCGACCGGTCGTCCTGATCGACGACGGCAGGCTCGTCGATCAGAACCTCCGCCGACAGCGACTCACTCCGGACGACGTTGCGGAGGAGATGCGGTTGCAGCAGATCGCGTCCTTCGACGATGTCCAGTGGGCAATCCTCGAGGTGAACGGGCGCATCAGCTTCATCGAGAAGAGCGGTGGTGAGTGACACCTGCCGATCGACTCTCGTCGAGTGAAAGGCAGTCGGCCGGATTTCTCCACCGGATGACGGGTACGTCGCGACGGGGATGAGATGGAAGGGCTTTCATGCCGACCGTTGCTGACCAGGTTCTCGATCGATTGAGGGAGTGGGGAGTCACTCACGTCTTCGGATATGCCGGGGATGGGATCAACGGCCTGTTGACCGCATGGGGTCGGGCTGAGAACGATCCGCGGTTCGTCCAGGTCCGGCATGAGGAGATGGCAGCGTTCGCCGCTGTCGGCTACGCGAAGTTCTCGGGCGAGGTCGGCGTATGCGCTGCCACGTCAGGCCCGGGCGCGATCCATCTGTTGAACGGGTTGTACGACGCGAAGCTCGACCACGTGCCGGTGGTGGCGATCGTGGGCCAGACGAACCGGAGCGCGATCGGGGGCTCCTACCAGCAGGAGGTCGACCTCCTCAGCCTCTTCAAGGACGTCGCCAGCCAGTACTGCCAGATGGTCACCGTGCCCGAGCAGCTACCGAATGTGTTGGACCGTGCGATGCGGGTTGCCATCGCCGAACGGACCGTGGCAGCGATCATCATCCCGGCCGATGTGCAGGAGCTCGACTACGCGCCGCCGACCCATGACTTCAAGATGGTGCCGTCGAGCTTGGGCATCACGGAGCCGTCGCTCGTCCCCTCCGAGGCGGAGCTCCGCCGGGCCGCGGACATCATCAACCAGGGCGAACGAGTTGCGATCCTGATCGGTCAGGGGGCGCGGCGTGCGGCCGACCTCGTCGTCGAGCTCGCCGACGTGACCGGCGCCGGGGTCGCGAAGGCTCTGCTGGGCAAGGACGTGCTACCGGATGATCTGCCGTTCGTCACCGGCGCGATCGGGCTGCTGGGCACTCGACCGTCGTACGAGCTGATGATGGGGTGCGACACCCTCGTCACGATCGGCTCCAACTTCCCGTACACGCAGTTCCTGCCGGAGTTCGGGCAGGCCAGGGCGATCCAGGTCGACATCGACCCGAAGTTCATCGGGATGCGGTACCCGTACGAGGTCAACCTCGTCGGCGGCGCGCAGGCGACGCTGAAAGACCTGCTGCCGATGATCGTTCGCAAGACCGACCGCTCCTGGCGGGACGAGGTGGAGCGAAACGTCACTCGGTGGAGCGACGTCGTCGACCGGTCGGCGATGGTCAGTGCTGATCCCATCAACCCACAACGCGTGTTCGCCGAAGCCTCGCCGGTCCTCCCGGATGACGTCATCATGGCCGCCGACTCCGGCTCGGCCGCGAACTGGTACGCCCGCAACATCAGGGTCCGAGCCGGGATGCGTGGCTCGTTGTCCGGGACGCTCGCGACGATGGGCAACGGTGTTCCGTACGTGATCGGCGCGAAGTTCGCGAATCCCGGCCGACCGGTCGTCGCGTTCGTCGGCGACGGCGCGATGCAGATGAACGGCCTCAACGAGCTGATCACCATCTCGAAGTACTGGCAGGACTGGGCCGACCCACGCCTGGTCATCGCCGTGCTGCACAACAACGACCTGAACCAGGTGACGTGGGAGATGCGCGCGATGGCAGGCGCGCCGCAGTTCCTGCCGTCTCAGGAGCTGCCTGACTTCCCGTACGCCGAGTTCGCTCGCAGCATCGGCCTGGAGGGCCTCCGGATCGACGATCCCGAGGCGATCGGGTCGGCTTGGACCTCCGCACTCGGCGCCTCGAAGCCGGCGGTGCTCGAGTTCATCACCGACCCAGCGGTGCCGCCGATCCCGCCACACGCCACCTGGGACCAGATCGAGAACATGATCTCCGCTGTGGTCCGCGGCGATTCGGACCGTTGGAACTTGATCAAGGAGGGCGTGAAACTCAAGGCGCAAGAGTTCTTGCCGGGCGACCGCACGTCCTGATCGGCGGCAGTGACGGACTGCTCACCGTCCGCCTGGGTACATCGTCGATATGGCAGCTGGAGTCCTCTTCGACGTCGACGGCACCCTCGTCGATACCAACTATCACCACGTCGTGGCGTGGGCGGACGCGTTCGAGCGGGCCGGGCATCGCGTGCCGATGAGCCGCCTGCACGGGCTGATCGGACAAGGCTCCGAACGGCTGGTCGAGACGGTGCTGGGTCACACCGACGAGGCGATCGTCGACGGCCACGCCGACTTCTACGCCCCTCGCCTGCAACGGCTGCAGCCGTTCGACGGCGCCGCCGACCTGCTGCGAAAGTGCAAGGACAGCGGGCTGACAGTCGTGCTGGCGACGAGCGCCGCAAGCCACGACGCCGAGCACATGCTGGACACGCTCGGCGTCGCGGACGTGGTCGACCATGTCACCACCAATGACGACGCCGATGCGTCGAAGCCGGCGCCAGACATTGTCGAGGCGGCGCTGGAAGCGTGCGGGCTGAAGGCCGCCGACTGCGTCTTCATCGGTGATTCGGTGTGGGACGTCAAGGCGGCACAGCGAGCGGGGATGCCATGTATCGGCGTCCTCACCGGGGGGATCGACGAGCGGGTGCTGCGCGAGGCCGGCGCGCACAGCATCTTCGAGGGTGTTCGCGATCTCCTCGAGCGCTTCCAGGACTCGCTGCTTGGTGAACTCGTGGCGGCCGCCTGACTACCGGCCGGGGCTCGGGGTAGGTCGAAAGCATGGCAACAACGCTTTCCCCCCGGGCGATCCGCCGACGCTATGCCGGCGACGCGAATCCACCGCTCGGCAGCTTTCTTGCGCTCATGTCGGTGTACGGCGCATCGGTGACCGGCGCCACGCTGTTCGCTCGGTCGCGCGGTGCGCGACTGCCCGAGCGGGTCGATCTTCGCGACCTCGCGTTGATGTCGGTGGCGACGTTTCGGATTGCCCGGCTGATCGCGAAGGACCCGGTGTCGAGCCCCTTCCGGGCGCCGTTCACGCACTTCGAGGGCCAGTCGGGCGAGGCCGAGGTCAAGGAGGAGGTCATCGGTCACGGTCCGCAAAAGGCAATCGGTGAACTCGTCACCTGCCCCTTCTGCCTCGGTCAATGGGTCGGCACCGCGATGTTCTTCGGCTACCTGTTCCATCCGCGCGCCACCCGTTACGCCGCGTCCGCATTGACCGCGATCTCGGCTGCTGACGCCCTCCAGTTCGGGTACGACGCACTTCAGTCATCCTGAGTGCGTGTAGGCACAGGCCGCGTTGATCAGCGCCAGATGGCTGAGCCCCTGCGGGAAGTTCCCCAGCATGGCGCCGCTCGTCGGGTCGATCTCTTCGGCCATCAGCCCGACGTCGTTGACCAAGCCGACGGCTTGGTCCATCAGGTCCCGCGCTGCGTCGCGCTGACCGTTCACGACCAGGGCATTGACCAACCAGAAGGTGCACGCGAGGAAGGCGCCTTCCTCCTCGGCGGCGCCGCTGAAGCGATAGACATACGGGCCGACCATCAGCTCGTCCTGGATCGCTGCGATCGTGCCGGCGAGGCGCTCGCCGCAGTCGAAGCCGGTACGCCCCGCGAGGAGCGTTGCTGCATCGAGATCCTAGGTGCCCGCCCATGCCGTATAGGAGTTGCGCTTGTCTGACCAGCAGTGCTTGTTGGTCCACTTCTTGATCCGGTCGCGTTCGCGAGCCCAGCGTTTGACGTTCGACTTCTCGAGCTGGCCCGCGTCCGCGAGCTGGATCGCGCGGTCGAGCGCTGTCCAGCATCCGATCTTCTCCACGGTGTAGTGCCGAGTCTTCTGGAGCTCCCAGATGCCGGAGCCTTTCGTGTGCCAGATGTCGCAGCACCGGTCCGCGAGATTCGTCAGCAGTCGTGCGCTGGCGCGGTCCAGCCGGTGCCCGTCCTGGACGTAGAGCCAGAGCATGTCGAACAGGTCGCCGAACGTACCGAGCTGGGTCTGCTTGGCGGCCCGGTTACCCACCCGGACGGGCTTGCTGTTGCGGTACCCCGCAGCGTCGGCCTCGTGCTCACCATCGGGCTCCCGGCCGTCGAGGCTGTAGAACACGCGAAGGTCAGGCTCGGTCTCCCGCAGCGCCCCTAGCATCCATTTCACTGCGGCATGCGCCTCGTCGTGCAGCCCGAGCGTGAGCATCGCGTCGATGGTGAACGCGGCATCGCGCACCCACATGAACCGGTAGTCCCAGTTCTTCGCGCCGCCGATCCGCTCCGGCAGGGAGGTGGTCGGCGCGGCCGCGATCGCACCGGTCGGTGAGTACGCGAGCAGCTTCAGGGCGAGGGCGGAGCGGCGTACCACCTCGCGCCACGGCCCGTCGTAGTCGATCGTGCGCGACCACTCCTGCCAGCGGTCGATCGTGACGTCGACGCTGACCAGGCACTTCTCGCACGTGGGCACCACGACGGGACTGTCAGCTCCGCCGGTGATGACGAGCACCGCTGAGTTACCGGCTTTGGTGACGACTCGACCGCGGATCGCGTGCGCGGATACGTCTGGCTCACCGAGTCGCCACGCCTGGACGGCGAGCATCTCCTCCTCGAGCTCCACCACGACCGCGCCGTCGTGTCGGGTCAGTCGCGGCTCACATTGACCAAGCCGTGAGCCCGGTTCGACGGACCACTCGAGCTCAACCTGTCCAGCGACACCGTCGATCCGCCGGACGAGTTGGCTCCACGACAGCTGCCCGCCGCGGCCCATCGGTATCGCGTCAGTCACCCGCACCGAGCCAGTCGCTGTGGTGAACACCGTCTCGACGACGTTGGTGTCCTCGACGTACCGCCGGTCGACGTCGTAGGCCTCAGTTGGCGTCAGCCGAATGGTGCCCCCGCGGTCGGCGTCGAGCAGGCGGGCGAAGCTCGGCGTCGCGTCGAGTCGGGTGACGGGCCACCAGTCGATGCAGCCATCGGCAGCGACCAGCGCGACAGTCCGACCGTCGCCGATCGCTGCGTAGTCCTCGATCGGCGCATAGCCGTCCTCGCGCCGCGGCCGCATCGGCCTCAGACAGACACTCTCGCAAGCGCGGACCGCAACCTGGTCGCGACCGCGGACCACGGATCCCAGGTGTGCGCCTCGTTGTCGAACATGCCGTGAGCACCGCGGTCCTCGTCGTCGTCGCGAGGCTGGAAGGCGTTGGAGCCGTATCGCGGCCCGTCGCGGTCGGTGAGCTGGCCGTCGACCCCAGTCCGACCCAGGTACCAGTCGAGGAACAGTGGCGCCAAGCGATTGCCGAGGATCGTGTACGCCGTCGACAGACCCACCCACGTGTTGCGGCCCGGGTGCTCCGCGAGGACGCGAATGGCTCGGGCCGCGACCTCCGGCTGGTAGATGGGGGCCACGGGTTGCGGATGCTTCGTCTCGTCGGTGTCGTTCCAGTCGAACTGCGGGGTGTTCATTGCCGGGAGCTGCGCCATGCAGACCCGCACCTTGCTGCCCTCGCTGCGCAGCTCCGAGATCACCGACTCGGTAAAGCCCTTGATCGCGTGCTTGGCGCCGCAGTAAGCGGACTGCATCGGGATGCCGCGGAACGCGAGCGCCGAGCCGACGTTGATGATCACGCCCTCATCCCTCGGGCGCATGAGCTCCAGCGCGACGCGCGTGCCATTCACCTGGCCGCCGTACGTCACTGCCGTGATGCGCTCGTAGAGCTCGGGGGAGGTGTCCCAGAACTTCCGCAGGGCGCCGACGAACGCCACGTTGATCCACAACGTGATCGGACCGAGCTCGCGCTCGATCTCGCCCGCGACCTCGCGCAGCCCGTCGAGATCGACGACATCGACCTGGCGTGACATGGACTGTGCGCCGAGCTCTTTCGCCTCGCGCGCGGCAGCCTCGACGCCGGCCCGACCGCGCGCGAGCACGGCGACGTCCCATCCCGCCCGCGCGAGCTCAGCCACGACGGCTCGTCCAACACCGGCACTTCCGCCGGCCACCACAGCTACCCCTGGAGAAGTTCTACTCACGTGTGGAAGATGACCCAAAACTGAATCCTCTAACCGCCGCCGAGTATTCGTCCTTGCGCCGGGAAGGTCTTGGCGCAAGGAGGAATTCCATGGCCGGGACAAGGGCAAGCGTCAAGAACGAGAAGCAGTACGAGGCACTCAAGGACAAGGGAATGTCCAAGGAGCGCGCGGCGAAGATCGCGAACTCTGAGGGCGCGTCGAGTCGCGGCGGGAAGGCAAGCGGGTCGGGCAAGACGCGATCGAACTCCTCGCAAGGCGGGACCACCGCGCAGAAGAAGAAGGCTGGCAGCAAGGGCGGCAAGGCGACCGCGAAGAAGTCCTCGTCGTGACGGAGTTCGGCTATTTCCTTTCTGCGGAGGAGCTCAACCCCGCGGCGCTCGTCGCTGCTGGTCGGCAAGCGGTCGACGCAGGTTTCGACCGGTTGTGGATCTCCGACCACTACCACCCATGGGTGCGGGAGCAGGGGGAGAGCGCGTTCGTGTGGTCGGTGCTTGGCGCGCTCGCCACGTCGACCGATGCCCGTCTGACGACGGCGGTCACATGTCCAACTGATCGCATTCACCCCGCGGTCATCGCGCAGGCCGCGGCCACCACGGCGTCACTCGCGCCGGGCCGTTTCTCGTTGGGCGTCGGGACCGGTGAGCGACTCAACGAGCACATCCTCGGTGGGCTCTGGCCGCCGGCCGAGATCCGGCTCCAGCGGCTCGAGGAGGCGATCGAGGTCATGCGCAAGCTCTGGACCGGCGAAACGATCACGCACCGCGGCGAGCACTACATCGTCGATGCGGCCAGGATCTTCTCGCTGCCAGACGAGCCACCTCCAGTGCTGGTGTCCGGCTTTGGTCCCAAAGCCACCAAGCTCGCCGCTCGGGTTGGCGATGGCTGGATCAGCACGCAACCCGACGCGGAGCTGTTGTCGTTGTATCGCACCTCCGCCGGCCGCGGGCCGACCCAGGCGGGCATGAAGATCTGCTGGGCGGAGTCCGCCGACGACGCGGCGAAGACGGCGTATCGCCTCTGGGGCTTCCAAGGCGTTGGTGGCCAGAGCTCGCAGGATCTCCCGTCATGGGTCGAGTTCGAAACCCTCGCCGAAGCCTCCTCGCCTGAACAGGTGGCCGAGAGCATCGCCTGCGGACCGGACCCAGAACGCGCCGCGGCCAAAGTGCAGGAGTACGTCGACGCAGGATTCGACGAGGTCTACATCGCGCAGATGGGCCCGGACCAGGCGGGCGGCATCGCCTTCATCACGGAAAAGGTCCTGCCCCTGCTGAAGTGAGCAGGGACAGGACCTCCTGGTCCGACTGGCGACTAGCGACTAGTGTCCTGAACCGTTAATCCGAGAGCAGTATTTGCTGATGCTTTCAAGGATTTGGTCGGCGGTCTTGGACCAGACGTAGGGCCGGGGGTTGTCGTTCCAGTTTTCGATCCAGCTGCGAATATCGGCGTTGAGGTCGCGGACGCTGTGATGGGTGCCGCGGCGAAGCTTCTTCATGGTGAGCTCGCC
>JAFAZI010000067.1 GCA_019239875.1 Frankiaceae bacterium | reverse complement strand
CCCGCCGCCGCCACCGTTCCCGCCGCCGCCACCGTTCCCGCCGCCCGTGCCACTGCCCGAAAACGAGCCGCTGCTGCCGGACGAACCGCCAGACCCCGATGAGCCCTGCCCCACGCCTCGGCTCGCTTTGCCCGTCGTGCCCCCCTGACCTCCGGCGCCGGACCCACCGTTCGCGGAGTTCGTACCGCCGGGGTTGCCCCCACCGGGGAACGCGGACGGGCTGCTGCCGGTGCCGCTCGCCGGGACCGCCACCCAGATGAGCAGGCTCAGCACCGCGGCGGCAGCGACCGCAGCGGCCGTTCGCTCGCCGGCGGGTGCTCGACGCGCCCAGAATCGGAAGACCTGGAACGGATTCATGATGTCCTCCTCGCCGAGGGCTGCTTTCGGGCTCGGCTTCTCGGGGCTGCTGTGGACTTGCGCGACGCCTGCCGCGGGACCGTCTTGCCTGACCGCACGATGGCCGCCTCGTTGGTCCCGAGGTAGCTCGCCACCACTCGCGGGTCGCTTCGGACCTGCTCCGGCGTTCCCTCGGCGATCACGGAACCGCTCTCGAGGGCATAGACCCGATCGCACACGCCCATGAGCAGCGGCATGTCGTGCTCGACGATGAGCACCGCGCAGTCGAGGCCTTCTCGAATCTCTTTCAGCAAGGGCCCGAAGGCCTCCGCCTCTCGTTGTGCCACGCCGGCGGTCGGCTCGTCGAGCAGGATCAGCTTTGGCGTTGCCGCGACCTGAGCGGCGAGGTCGCAGATCCGCCGAGTACCGGTCGAGAGGTCACATGTCCTGGTGTCTGCCCACGGGCGCAGGCCGAAGCGGTCGACGATCTCCTCAGCCGCGCGGCGTGTGGCGCGTTCGTTGGCCCGGACCCATGGTGCGCCGACCATCGCCGACAACGCTCCGACCTTGTTGGTCCGCGCCATCGCGATCTGGATCGTCTCAGTCACGGTGAGGCCGGCGAACAAGCTGGCATCCTGGAAGCTCCGCGCGGTGCCGAACGCCGCTCGGAAGTCGGGGGACAGGTCGTTCACCTCATTGCCGAAGAGGCGAACCGACCCTGACTGCGGCTTGATGAGCCCGGAGATGACGTTCATCAGGGTCGTCTTGCCTGCACCGTTGGTGCCGATGAGCCCGACAATCTCGCCTGACCTGACTTCGATGTTGACGTGGTTGAGGGCCACGACCCCGCCGAACTTCACTTCGACATCGCGGACGACCAGAGGCATGTCGTCGGTCTTTGCAAGATCAGGCAGCAGCCGAGGTTTGTCCGGTCGACTCGCCCGCCGCTCGAGAAAGCGCTGCCACACCGTCTGCGTCGCGCCGGCGATACCGGTGGGCATCTTGATGAGCGCGAACGCCATGCCGAGCCCGGCGAGGATCAGGCTGAACGCCAGCCCGTTGCTGAAGTTGCCGAACACCGCGTTGAGGTGGGGACTGAGGAAGAACGTCGCACCGTAGAGCAGTACGGCGGCCGCCACCGCGCCACCGACGGACCCGAGGCCCCCGATGACCGGGAGTGTGATGAGAGCAATCGAGAGGCTGGCGGGGAACTGCGCGGGTGTCACATAGGACCAGGCTTCGGCCCAGAGCACGCCGGCGACTCCGGCATAGAACCCGGAGATGGCAAGGATCGTCAGCTTCACGGTGGACGGAAAGACGCCGAAGGCGGAGCTGGCTCGCTCGTTGTCCCGCACCGCGAGGATCACCCGGCCTGCGGCGGACCGGCGCAGTGCGCCCGCGGTGAAAACAGCAAGGGTGAGGACGGCGACGCAGACGTAGTAGATCGCGCGCTGCGTGTGCGGCGTACCTAAGTGAGCGCCGATCCGAAGTGGGGTCAGGGTGACGCCGAAGCTCGACCCCAGCCACGATTGGTTGAACAACCAGTCGTCGGCGACGACGGCGAGTCCGAGCGTCGTCACGGCCAACGTCAGGCCACGAACCCGAAGCGCTGGCAGGCCGATGATCGTCATCACGACCGCGCCGATCACCCCGATGGCAATGCAGAGCGCGGGCAAGGACCAGCCGTGTGTCGACCATCGTGCGGCGAGGTACGCGCCGAGGCCCACTATGGCGAACTGGCCGAGACTCACCTGGCCACCCCAGCCGACGAGCATCGTGAGGCCAACGCCGAGCAGTGCGTAGATGATGATGTTCGACAAGAAGAACGTGTGCCCGCTGGTGTTGAAGTAGGGCAACAGCGGCCAGATGACGGCGACGGCCAGGGCGCCCAAGGTCAGCCATGCGCGGCTGTAGCGGACCAGCGGTGCGGATCGCAGCGACTCCGGGATCTTCGTCACGGGGAGGTCCTCAGCCGCGGCGCCGGTGACGGCGAACACGCGACCGATCGCACGCCCACGCACCAAGACGATGAGCATGATGAGGCCGAACACAGCGAGCTCCGAGGCGTTGCCCCCAGAGGTCTCAGACGACACGATCTGCGCGGTCAGCCCGAGCAGCAGCCCGCCGATGAGGGCTCCGGACAGGGAGACGAACGCACCGAATGCCGCCGCCCCGAGCGTGGCCATCAGCAGGAACGGCCCCAGGGTTGCGCCGTTGAACGCCGCCTGTGTCGGGGCGTAGAGGATGGCCGCGAGCGCCGAGAAACCACCGGCCACACCCCACGTGATGGCGCTGACTCGCCCGACTGAGATGCCGCACAAGCGGGCGGCGTCCGGGTTGTTGGCCGCAGCACGGATCTGCTTACCGAAGACGGAGAAGCGCATGAATGCCGCCAGGGCGGCAACGAGGACCGGTACCAGGATGGCGGTCAGGATGAACGTGCCGTCGAGGACAACGCCACCGACGGAGACCGTCTTGGCAAACGGTTGCGGGTAGACCGGGGCCTTCGCCTGGTCTGGGCCGAGGCTCGGGACGTAGGTCAACCCGAGCACGATCTGCGAGACCGCGAGAGAAAGCAGCAGGAGCCGAACCGGCGAGTCCGTCCGTTGCCGCAAGGGACGGACGAGGAACCGCTCGACGAGCAGGCCGACCAGGCTCCCTACCGCTATGGCCAGGATGAAGGCGACCCACCAGCTCCACCCCCAGTCGAGCACCCACTTTGCGAGCAGCAGCGCGGAGAGGGCGCCGAGCTGACCTTGCGCGAGGTTGAGGAACCGGTTGGAGTTGTACACGAGGACGAGGCCGACCGCGAGCAGCCCGAAGATCAGCCCGTTGAGGAGTCCGAGAACGATCGTGCCGGAGCTCACCCCGCCACCCCGCGTCGATCCGATTCTGCGTGCAGGCACGCAGAATTCATGTGATCGGAGTCATATTTTGACATTGACGTCAAAAGTAATCTCTCGATGATCACCTGGCAACGCAGGTCTGGCCCATCCGATCTGCGCGTTGTCCGAACGTGGCGTTGCCCTGACCGCGTGTGCTTCGGACAACTTGCGTGACCCGTGGCTGACAGAATGTGTCGCGTGGTGGGGGGCCAGACAGCGCCAGAGACGCAGTACGTCCGCTTTGGCGACGCCGACATCGCCTATCAGGTCGTCGGGGACGGTCCGCTCGACCTCATCTACTGCGCCGGTGTACAGCACCTCGAGGTGCAGTGGGAGCACCCGAGCCGAGCCGAATTTCTCAGCCGACTGGCGTCGTTCAGCCGGCTGATCTTGTTCGACCGGCGAGGCTGGGGCGCATCCGATCCCCTGCCGCACGGTGAGTCACCCACGTGGGAAGGGTGGACCGACGACATCAGAGTCGTGCTCGATGCGGTGGGTTCAGAGTCCGCCGCGGTGTTCGGCGAGCTTGACGGTGGCCCGATCTGCACGCTGTTCGCGGCGATGCATCCGCAGCGCGTGCGTGCGCTGGTGCTCGCCAACGCAGCTGCTCGCAACCTTCGCTCGGACGACTACCCGATCGGCTACACCGAGGAGGAAGCCGAAGCGACTGTGAAGCTCATCGAGTCGACCTGGGGTTCCCTTGACCTGGCGAAGGTCGGCTTCCCCAGCCGCGCCGAGGACGTCCCGTTCCTCCGCTGGTCGGCCCGGTTGCAGCGCGCGGCAGCGACACCCCGCTCCGCTGGCCTGCAGTACGGCTACATGATCCGGAGCATGGACATCCGGTCGGTGCTCGACGCGATTCAGATGCCGACCCTCGTTCTCAACACGACCGGCAACGCGTTCACCCCCTTCGAGCATGGCCGCTATCTCGCGGAGCAGGTCAGCGGCGCCCGGTTCCTCGAGATCGACAGCGACGACACGTTGCTCTACGCCGACGCGGCCGACCGAGCGATCGAGGAAATTGCCACCTTCCTGACGGGTCGACTGCCGCCGGTCGAGCCGGACCGGGTTCTGACCACCATCCTGTTCACCGACATCGTCAACTCGACATCGCGGGCGGCGGCCGAAGGCGACCACCGCTGGCGTTCGACGCTCGCCGCGCACGATCGTGTCGTGCGGGAGCAGTTGGAGATGTACCGCGGCCGCGAGCTGGGAACGGCCGGCGACGGGTTCCTGATCTCCTTCGACGGAGCGGCGCGAGCGATTCGTTGCGCCAAGGCCATCGTCGAGGCGACCGCAGCGATCGGTATCCCAGTCCGTGCCGGCCTGCACACCGGCGAGTGTGAAACGCGTGAAGAAGGCCTGGCAGGACTCGCAGTGCACATCGCTGCTCGAGTCGCCGGTGTCGCGGGGGCCGGGGACGTGCTCGTCTCGCGCACCCTCCGTGAGCTCGTGTTCGGGTCCGGCCTGGAGTTCAACGAGGCCGGCGTCCACGTCTTGAAAGGAGTCGACGGCGACTGGCAGGTTTTCCGGCTCAGCACATGATCGGGCAGTCGTGCGATTTCCGCACGAACTGAACCCGGTGGTCGTCGCGGACGTGTCGTGGGTACGCCGATCCGCCAGGAGGCAGCCATGCGTCTGCGTCGTACCGCCCTGCTCGTCACTGGCCTGCTGTCCATCTCCGCGCTCCCCGCGCACGCGTCGGTGGGCTGGCGGGTAGTCGCCTCGCCCGAGGCGGACGCCCGGCTCGCGGCGGTGTCGTTCACCGGACCGTCGGATGGCTGGGCGGTCGGGGCGAAAGCCGGTCTCGACACTCTCGTCGAACACTGGAACGGCACGGGTTGGCGAGAGATCGCTTCGCCCGCCGTCGCGTTCAGTGACGAAGCGTTGACCGGTGTGTCAGCCGTGAGCGGCTCCGACGCCTGGGCGGTCGGCTGGCAGGACCCCTACGGAACCACGCGCGTGCACGGGCTGTTCGTGCACTGGGACGGCTCCGGCTGGTCGACTGTCAGTGCGCCGCCGGGCATCCCCGTCGGTGTCGACGCCCGCACCGCCTCCGACATATGGGCCGTCGGCAACGACTTCTACGCGCATTTCGATGGTCATGGCTGGTCGGCCGTGGCACCTCCGGAGGCGGGAACGCATCCGGCATCCGTGGTTGTCCTCGCCGCGAACAACGCCTGGGCGGTCGGCGGCCGGCAGGACCCTCGGCCTGGCTATCACCACGACGTGCCTTACCTCGCGCACTGGAACGGCACCGCCTGGTCGAGTGTTCCGGTGCCGGGAAACTTTGGCAGCGGCGCGCTGTCGTCCGTGAGCGCCATCAGCGCCAACGACATCTGGGCGGTGGGCCGCGTCGGCAGCTTCCCGAGCACGCCAGTCGCCCTGCACTTCGACGGAGCGTCTTGGCAGGTCGTACCGACGGTGGCGAAAGGCGGCAGCGGGTTGTCCGGAGTGACCGCGGTCGCCGCGAACGACGTGTGGGCGGTCGGGCAACGCGACGGAACGCTGCCCAACGGTAACGCCGTGCTGCGAACCCTGATCGAGCACTGGGACGGCTCGGCCTGGTCCACGACCAGGAGTCCGAACGACTCCGAGCAGGACAACTACTTCGCCGCGGCGGACACTGCCGGCGGCGTTGTGTGGGCGGTCGGCGGTGACGGCGGCACGTTGATCGCGAGACATGGTGCTTAGAGCGATTGCGGTACGACGGTTCGCTCGTCCGCCAGGAGCCCCATGATGTGTGCGTCCACCCATGCGCCGTCCCAGCGCAGAGCGTGGCGCTTCGTTCCCTCATGCCGGAAGCCGACCTTCTCGTAGACGCGGCGCGCTCGCGGGTTGAAGTCATAGACCTCGAGCTCGACCCGGTGCAGACCCACGGCGAATGCGTGATCCACGGCGAGTCGCGTCGCCTCCGTGCCCAGGCCCCTTCCGTAGAAACTCGGCCCCTGCAACAGGATCCGGAAGGCGCATGACCCGTTCGCGACGTCGAGATCGTTGAGCACCACCTCGCCGGCCCAGCGTCCGGTGGCCCGTTCCACGATCGCCCAGTCGATGCGGTCTGCCTGCTCGTGGCGGGACTCGTACCACCGTTCCAGCTCCTCCAGCCGCAGCTCACCGTGTGAGCCGGTCAACCGGATCGTCTCTTGATCTACCCCCATCAGCTCCGCGGCGTCCCCGCGTTCAGCGACCCGCAGGACGACCAGAGACCCGACCAGGGTCGGCTTCGCACTGAACGGCGATTGTTCACCCACCGGCACACCCTGCCACGCAGGTCAGCCGAGTGCGCTGGCAAGCGAGGTGCCGTCGTACAGCTCGTCGTCCGTGACCTCAGGCTCTCGAATCCGCCACCAGCCGATCAGCGCAGCGATCGCGGCGCAGGCTGCACCGATCGCGAACGACAGGTGATACCCGGACAGCAGCGATGCGGCGTCGCTGTGATGACCCGTCCGGGCAGCGGCGACGCTGGCGAGTACGGCGAGGCCCAGGGCGCCGCCCATCATGAATGAGGTGTTGACCGCGCCGGACGCGATGCCCGACTCCTCGGGTGCGACATCGCTCATCGCAGCGAGCAGGACGGGATTGAAGGCGACGCCGGCTCCGAGGCCCAGGAGCAGCATGTTCGGCAGGACGTCGAGCCAGAAGTTTCCACCGACCGGCGCTCGGGCGAACAACACCAGTCCGGCCGCCGCGAGAAGCAGCCCACCGGCCATCGGGGCGCGGTAGCCGTAGCGGGTCACGAGCTTGGCCGACCACGACACCGAGAACGCCATCATGACCAGGTCGGCTGGGAGGAACGCGAGGCCGACCTGCAATGGGCTGTAATGCAGCACCAGCTGCAGATAGAGCGCCGACAGGAAGAACCACGCGAACATCGCGGCCGCCCACAGCACGCCGATGATGTTGGCCGCGGACAGGTTGCGCGACCGGAACAGCGAAAGCCGGACCAGGGGCACGGCGGTCCGGGTCTCGATCACCAGGAACGCCGTGAAGAGCACGACCGCGATGCCGAGGGAGACTGTGGTCCGTGCCGATGCCCAACCGACCTGATCGGCGTTGACCACGGCATCGACGGCAAGCATGAGCGCGCCGGTGACCGTCACCGCCCCCGCCAAGTCGAGTCGCCGTGAGCCGTCGCTCGGGACGGACTCGTCGACGAGCCGAAGCATCAGCGCCACGACGATGATGCCGATCGGCACGTTGACCAGGAAGATCCAGTGCCAGTTGAGCAGATCGGTCAGTACGCCGCCGAGGACTACGCCGACGGCCCCGCCGCCGGAGGCCACGAAGCCGGTGATCCCCATCGCCTTCGCACGCTCGGCCGGCGCCGGAAACAGGGTCACCACGACAGCGAAGCCGACGGCGGTCGCGAACGCGCCGCCGATCCCTTGCAGCGCCCGGAAGCCGACGAGCATCGCCTGGGTCTGAGACAGGCCGCATCCCACCGAGGCGATCGTGAAACCGGTGATGCCGACGACGAAGATCCGACGCTGGCCGTACAGGTCGCCCAGCCGCCCACCAAGCAGAAGGCAGCCGCCGAAAGTGAGCATGTAGCCGTTGACGACCCACGCGAGGGAGGCCTGGGAGAAGCCGAGACTCTCGCGGATCGACGGCAGCGCGACGTTGACGATCGTCGAGTCGAGCACGACCATCAGCGTGCCGAGGCACAGCACGTAGAACGCCACCCAGCGCCGGCGCGCATCCAACATCGTCGGTTCCTCCTTAGGTCTCGGAGGGTAGACGTCGCGACCGACACGAACTAAGCGGTTCGCCCGGTGCGGAACTGATCAGCTGGCGTCGCGATCCTCGACGAGCTCGTAGAGGCGGCCGTCGGGGGCGCGGAAGTGCACGTACCGATAGCGCGAGTTCTCGTTGATCTCAGGATCGGTCTCGATCCCCGCGGCCTTCAGCTCCTCCCAGGCGACCACGACGTCTGCAACCCGGAAGCCGACGGTGCGTTCGTCGACGTCGCCGGGGTCAGTGTCGGCGACTGCCATCGACGCACCGTCGGGGAGTGCGAAGAAGTCCGCAGTGGACCCTTCGACGGCCTGCGGATCGAGGCCGAGGACGTCGGTGACGAACTGCGACATCGCGTGCCGGTTCGAGGTGTGCGACCCGACGTAGGTCAACCCGAGGATGCGCATGCGCTAGCCGGCAGTGATGCCGTTGTCGCTCGACAGCACAACGCCGTGGATGTTGTGCGCCTCGTCTGACGCGGCGAAGCAGAACAGTGCCGCGATGTCCTCGGACTTCGCAAAGCCACGCGGCGAGGTGTAGTGACCGATGAGGTCCCAGTCCACGCCGTCGGGGATCTTGTAGCCGCGAACCAGTCCGGTGTCGGTGCCGGCCGGTGCGATTGCCAGCACGCGCAGCGGTTGCTTCATGTACTCCATCGCGAGTGCCTTGGTCATCAGGATGACCGCGCCCTTCGACATGCAGTAAACGACCGAGTACGCCTGGCCCATGATGCCTGCGTTCGAGGCGATGTTGATGATCACGCCGTTCGCTTCCAGCAGGTGGGGGATCGCTGCCTGGGCTATGAAGAAGCACGCATCGACGTTGATCGCCATCATCTGGCGGTAGGCCTCCACCGAGACGTCGGTGACGTACTCGCTGCGCGCGATGCCCGCGACGTTGCCGAGGATGTCGAGTCGGCCGAACTGCTCGACCGCGTTGTCGATCGCGGCGCGGCAGGTGTCGGGCTCGCGGAGGTCGGCCACCATCGTCGCGAGCTTGCCCTCGGCGCGAGCGGCGGTCTCCTCGAGCCCGGCGGCGTTGACGTCGAGGGCGAGTACCTGGCCGCCCTCGGCAGCGATCCGCAATGCGGTCGCCTGCCCGATGCCGGACGCGGCGCCGGTGATCACCGCTACCTTGCCGTCGTACCGATTCGGAACGATCGTCATGAACCCATCCCCAACATCTCCATATAGCCCCCGTCATCGCGCGGTGCGATGAACAGTCCCTCAGCCTCCGACAGCAGCCGGTCCCCGTCGTGGCAGGCGCCGCGGATCCAGCGTTTGCGTCCCTCGACCTTCTCGATCCAGCCGCGCAACGTGAGTTCACGGTTCAGGGGAGTGGGTCGCCGGTAGTCGATCTTCAGGTACGCCGTGAAGCCGGGCTGCAGCTGAACGAAGCCGAGCAGCTCGTCGAAGGTCGCCGCGACCCAGCCGCCGTGACAGTGGCCAGGCGGTCCTTCGTACGCCGGCCCGTAGAGCACGTCGGCCTCGATGTGATGCTCGCCGCCAGGATCACCGACCACCCGCATCCGCAGCGGTGGCGCGATCGGGTTGTTCGCGCCGGAAACCGGACTGTGCCCGACGAAGTCCCGCGGTTGCAGCCCAGCTTCTGAGACCTCCCACGACTGCGACCGCTCCGGCAGGGAGTCGAGCGAGTCGGCGAAGGCGTTCGCAGCCTCGGCCGCACGATCGAGCTGGTCAACCGGCGGGCGGACCAACGCCAACCGGGCGATCACCCGCCGGATCGCGTCGGCGAGGTTCTTCGATGCCCGACGGCTCTCCTCGTCAGGGTTCGTCGACTGCATCACCATCGGTTGGTCCTAGTCCTTGAAGGCCGGCGTGCGCTTCTCCTTGCGAGCGGACACGGCCTCCTCGAAGTTACGGGTCGTCAGCCGGACGTAGAGCTGGGCCAGACCTTCGTGCGCGATGTGTTGCGACAGGCTCGACGCGTCCGCGCTGGACGCGAGCATCCGTTTGGTCAGCTCGATGCCTGGCCGGCTGAAGCCGATGATCCGGTCGGCGAGCTCGTACGCCGCATCATGCAGCTGGTCGACCGGTACGACGCGGGAAACCAGGCCGATCCGCTCGGCCTCATCGGCACCGAGGTCGCGACCCGTGTACATGAGCTCGGCCGCCCGAGCCGTGCCGATGGCCCGGGGCAGCAAGTAGGCGATGCCGAGCTCGCTGGCGGTCAGCCCGTTGTTGATCCCGGCGGCCCGGAAGTACGCCGGTTCGGCCGCGATGCGCAGATCGCACGCCAGTGCCAGGCAGAAGCCGCCGCCGATCGCCGGCCCGTTGATCGCGCCGATCACCGGCTGGTGCATCCCGCGAACCGTGAGGACGACCTTCTCGAGCAGTTCCATCGAGCGCATCGCGATGGTGGGGAGAGTGAGCCCGTCGATGTCGGGAACCCGGCCCGGGTTCTCGAGGTCGGCTCCTGAGCAGAAGGCCTTGCCTTTGCCGGTCAGCACGACCACCCGTACGTCGTTGTCGCGGCTGATCTCCTCGAGCGTCTCGCGCAACGGGATCATGACGTCGAACGCCATCGAGTTCATCCGGTCCGGCCGGTCGAGGGTGACCAGCGCGACGCCCGGCCGCGGTGTCTCGACCCGCACGAAGTGCTGGTCGTCTGGACGGTCGGCCACTAGGCCCCCATCGGGGAGTCGGGAAGTCCGGTCAAGGTGTAGCAGCGGGTCTCCGTTCGTTTGGCAAACCGCCAGCCCGCATCCGTTCGCACCAGCTCGTCGTCGTACCAGAGGCCGATCAACCAGACCTCGCTCGTGCCATCCCGCTTCTTCGACACCATCGGGTTGTTGCACGACGTGCGTGCGGTGGCCGAGTCGCCGGATACCTCGATGTGAGGCAGGCCCATCATGTGCTGGGTCCGTTCGAAGAACGGGAAGGACGACCGGAGGAACTCCTTGATCTCGGCGACACCGCCGACCGGTACGCCGAACGTCGAGTAGTCGATCACCGCGTCCGCCGTGAAGATGTCGTCCAGCTCGTCGAAGCGCTGCCCGTCGATGATGTCGGCGTACCGGCTGATGAGGTGCTGGATCTCGAGCCGGTCCTTCACCTCGGTGTCCGAGAAGCTCATGACTGCGTGCTCCTCGCCTCGGCGGTCGCCTTGGCCCATTTGTAGTCGGCCTTGCCGGCCGGCGTCCGTTCCACCTTGTCGACCACGATCAGCTCTCGCGGCAGCTTGTAGCCGGCGAGCGACGAGCGGGCGTGCTCGCGCAGGGCGTCGAGGTCAGGAGCTGCGTCGGCGGCCGGCTGCACCACCGCCACGACGCGTTGCCCCCACTTCTCGTCCGGCAGTCCGACCACGATCACATCGCCGACGTCCGGCGAGGTCATCAACGCCGTCTCGACCTCTTCCGGATAGACCTTCTCGCCGCCGGTGTTGATCGACGTCGAGCCGCGACCGAGCAGGACGACAGTGCCGTCCTCGTCGACGGTGGCGTTGTCACCCGGGAGCACCCATCGCTCACCGCCGACTTCCAAGAAGGTCGCCTTGGTCTTCGCTTCGTCCTTGTAGTAGCCGAGCGGCACGTGTCCCTTGCGGGCCAGCCGGCCGACCTGCCCCGAGCCAGGCACCACCGGTGTCCCGTCCTCGGCGAGCACGTTGGTCTGGGCGTTGACCATGAACCGTGGTGCGGTCGATGTGTCGTCGGCGCTGTGGAGCTTGCTGCCGACGACACCGGTCTCGGAGGACCCGAAGCCGTCGACCACCATGATCGTCGGGATCAGTGTGGCGAGTCGGGACTTCGCCGTCGTGGACAGCACTGCGCCGCCGGAACCGATTACGATCAGCGACGACACGTCGTAGGGTTTGCCTGCGGCGCTAGCCCGTTCGATCGCGTCGGCCAGCGGCTGCGCCATCGCGTCGCCGACGATCGTGAGGATGTTGACGCCCTCGCTCGCGACCAGCGACCAGATGGCGTCGGGGTCGAATGCGCCGTGTGGTGGGAACACGATCCGGCCGGCCGCGAACATCGAGTGGAAGACGCCCCACTGTGCGCTGACGTGCATCAGTGGCGGAGTGGTCAGGATCGTGCCGCCGGTCTCCGGGATCCGCTCGACGATCTCCTCCGGCGTGGTGAGGAAGTTGCCCATCTGGAACGGGTCACCGCCGCCCATCGCCGCGAAGAAGATGTCCTCCTGGCGCCACACGACGCCTTTGGGCAAGCCCGTCGTGCCGCCCGTGTAGGCGATGTAACGGTCGTCGCCGGAACGGTTGGTCCCGTCGGGCCGTGCCGTCGATGCCGCGGCCAGTGCGCTGTCGTAGTCCACCGCGTGCGGCGCCTGCTCCGCGCCCGATCCGTCTTCGACCGAGATCAGGTGCTCGAGCAGATCGGCTCCGTCGGCCGCTGCTGCGACCCGCGTCCCGAACTGGCGGTGGTGGATGACGGCGACCAGGTCAGCGTCGGTGTAGAGGTGCCGGAGCTCACCTTCGACGTACCGGAAGTTCACATTGACCGGTACGACGGACAGCTTGAAGGCGGCGAGCATGCCCTCGATGTACTCCGAGCCGTTGAGCAGCTGCAGACCGATGTGGTCGCCCGCCTTCACGCCGAGGTCGGTCAGCACGGCGGCGAGCGCGTTCGCGCGGTCGTCCAGCTCGCGGAAGGTCAGCCGCCGCGCCGGCGACACGATGACCTCGCGGTCCGGCGCGGCGTCGACGACGCGCTCGAAGAGATCGGCGAGATTGAATCCGGGCACGGCGCTGAATATATGACGCCGTTTCAGAAACCGCTCGCTGCCGTCAGGTCAGCCCTAGCATCCCTTGACGTTCGGCGTACCGAGCTGCACCAGACCACAGAAGGTCGCCTTGGCGACGAGCCACTTGCCGTTGACATACACGGCCTTGCCGTTTGCCTCGGGCAGGAGCGGCTTGCCGTCACCGTCGAGCTCGTAGGTCACGTCGGCCGTGGTCGGCGAGGTGATGGTCACCTTCTTGACCTTGGCGCTCTCGGTGACGTCGCCCTTGAGCTTCAGCGCCGCTTTGAACGCAGCGTCAAGGGTGTCGCCGGCTTCGAGCATCGTCTTCGCCTGGGCGACCGGGGCACTGAAGAATTCGGTATAGAGAGTCGTGATGGCCTGCTCTGCCGCGGCGCCCGTCGTCGGCTGGCCGGAGGGTGTCGAACCTCCGCTACCGCCGCTGCTTCCGCTGCCGCACGCCGCGAGAGTGACACCCATGGACAAGATCAACGTCGTTGTTGAAAGTCTGCGCATTTTTCGAACCTAACCGCCGCTTCGCAGCGGTGTCCTGTGTTTGCCAAGATCGCTTACACCCCGCGGACGACAAATCTGACGCCCCGTCACATAATGGTTTGGCGGTATCCAGCGAAGGGATGGCAATGTCCAGTTTCGATCAGCTCCTCATCGGTGGCGAGTGGGTGGCGCCGGCCACCGACCGGCGCTTCGAGGTCCGTTCCCCAGCGACGCTCGACGTGGTGGGCACCGTCCCCGAAGCGGTCGAGGCTGACGTCGACGCGGCGGTCGCCGCAGCCAGGCGTGCCTTCGACTCCGGCCCTTGGCCGACGATGGCCGTCGCTGACCGCGCCAAGGTCATCGCCCGCTTCGGCGAGCTCCTCGCCGAGAACCTCGAGGAGTTCAAGACCGTCATCTCGAATGAGATGGGGGCGCCGCCGGCCACCGTCGAGATGATGATGTACACGCCGGCCTCCGCCGTACTGAACGTCTACTCGGGCCTCGCCGAGACGTTCCCTTGGGAAGAGACCCGCACGGGCATGTTCGGCACGTCGAGGGTGCGCCGCGAGCCGGTCGGCGTCGTCGCGGCGATCATTCCGTGGAACGTGCCGATGTTCATCGCGATCAACAAGCTCGTCCCGGCGCTGCTCGCCGGCTGCACGGTGATCCTGAAGCCGGCCCCCGAGACACCGATGGACTCGCTCATGCTGGGCCGCCTGTTCATGGAGGCGGGACTGCCGGAGGGTGTCCTGTCCGTCCTGCCGGCCGAGCGCGAGGTCAGCGAGTACCTCGTCACCCATCCCGGCGTCGACAAGGTCTCGTTCACGGGGTCGACCGCGGCCGGCCGCAAGGTCGGCGCGCTCGCGACCGAGCGGCTCAAGCGGATCTCGCTCGAGCTGGGCGGCAAGTCGGCCTCGATCCTGCTGGACGACGTTGACCTCGCATCGAGCGCGTTCATGATCGCGTACTCCGGATTGATGAACTCCGGCCAGGCATGTGTCGCGCAGACCCGCATCCTGGCGCCCCGCTCGCGCTACGACGAGGTCACCGAGGCGATCGTCGAGTCGGCGAAGCTGTTCCCGGTCGGAGACCCGTCCGACCCGGCGACGCAGCTCGGCCCGCTGGTCGCAGAGCGACAGCGTGACCGGGTCGAGGGATACATCGACAAGGGGGTCGCCGAGGGTGCCCGGCTCGTGCTCGACGGCAAGCGGCCGGCGGGGCTGGACAAGGGCTGGTACGTCGCGCCGACGGTGTTCGCCGACGTCGACAACAAGATGACGATCGCGCAGGAGGAGATCTTCGGTCCGGTGCTGTCGGTGATTCCTTACGACACCGAGGACGAGGCCGTGGCGATCGCGAACGACAGCGACTTCGGGCTGGCCGGGTCGGTGTGGACGCAGGATGTCGAGCACGGATACGAGATCGCGACGAAGGTGCGCACCGGCACCTACGGCATCAACTGGTACGCGTTCGACATGGGCTCACCGTTCGGCGGCTACAAGTGCTCCGGCATCGGTCGCGAGGACGGCCCCGAGGGCCTGGCCGCGTTCTGCGAGCTCAAGTCCATCCTCATGCCGATGGGGTGGACCGGCTAGCGACTCCGTTGCGAACGCGGTTGGGGGCAGACACGTCGGCGCGCCGTGCCCCGAACCGCGTTCTCATCGATGGCTAGGCGTGGGGGAGGACCACCGCGCGACCTTGCAGGGTTCCTTCGGTGAGCCGCTGGTAGGCCGCCGGCGTCTGGTCGAAGTCGAAGAGCTCGGTTTCGATCACCACGTCGCCGGTCCGGGCGAGACGCAGGACGTCGGCGAGCTCGGCGATCGTGTAGCCCTGCGGGATGAACACGTCGCAGTCGAAGGCGATCCCGCCGTACTTGAGCGGTGCGGTGCCGAAACCCTGTCCGACGAGGCCGACCGACCCCATCGTCGCGGCGTTGCGGATCGCCGCATTCATCGTCTGGTCGGTGCCAACGAAGTCGAGGACGGCGTCAGCGCCGTCGTCGCCGACGACCTCCTTGAGTCGCCGTGACAGTCCTTCGCCGGCCAGGATGGCGTCGGCGGCGCCGAGCTGCATCGCAACCGGGAGTCGCTCCTCGCGGGACTCGACCGCGACGATTCGAGCCGGTGAGAGCATTCGCAACCACTGCACCGCGTAGCCGCCGAGTCCGCCGACGCCGATGACGACCGCGGTCGACCCGGGTCGCAACTTCGGCAGCACCCGTCGTACTGCGTGGTACGACGTGGCGCCCGCATCCGTCAGCGGGGCGGCCCGGACCGGGTCGAGATCACCGATCGGGAGGAGGTGGCGCCGCGCTACGACGATGTGCGACGACAAGCCGCCATCGAGCCCGAAGCCGCGACCGCGGCCCGTGTTGACGCAGTAGTTGTCCGCACCGCGCTGGCACCATTTGCATTTGCCGCAGGTGGACATGCACGAGACCGCGACCGCATCGTCGGGCTCGATGTCGTCGACGCCCGGCCCGACCGCGTCCACCCGGCCCGCGATCTCGTGGCCGAGGGTCCACGGCACCTCGTAGGGCAAGATCCCCGCCGGAAGCTCGAGGAACAGCACGTCGGAGTGGCAGAGGCCGACGCCGGCGACCCGCAGGCGCACTTCCCCGTACCCCGGTTCCGGGATCGCCACTTCGTCGAAGCCAGGGTCCTGCCAGTCGCGCAACCGATAGGCGCGCATCGTGTCCGTCACATCGCCTCCACGCGGCGGGTCGAGATCCACTGCACCCGAAGCTCGCGTCGCGAGAACCGCCAGCTGCCGTCGACTCGGACGAAGTCGTCGGAGTACCTGATGAACAGGATGCGATCTTCTGGGCCCTGGTCGTTGTCCTGGTCCTGGACGTGGTGAGCGGTGCACCGGGTGTCACCCCGCGCGGTGTCGCCATCGATGTCCACCACGCTGTTGCTGATCACGTGCTGGGTGGCGTGGTAACGCTCCATCCAGCTGATCGCCGTGGCGATCTCCGCCGGCCCGCGCCGGGTCGAGGTGGGCTTGGCGTCTCGCGGGTCGAGCCACACCACGAGCTCCGCATCGTCCGCGAACAGCTCCGCCACCGCTTCGCCGTCGGCCCGGTCCGCGCCGTTCGCATAACGCTCGATCAGCTGGCGGATCTCCCATTGATCGCCCCACGGGTCCAACGAGACGGTCACGACGTGGCCGCGCGAAAACTCGTCACCAGGGTGTCCAGCGCTTCGGGTGCCGCCGCCGGCGTCGA
>JAFAZI010000124.1 GCA_019239875.1 Frankiaceae bacterium | reverse complement strand
GGACGCTGAGGCCCAGGTGTTGACCTACATCAAGCGATTCGTGCCGGAGCGCCGCAAGGCGCCGCTGTGCGGAAACACCATCGCCACCGACCGATCGTTCATCGCGCGTTACATGCCGACCCTCGACGACCACCTGCACTACCGGATGATCGACGTGTCTTCGATCAAGGAACTCGCGCGTCGCTGGTACCCACGGGCCTACTACAACGCTCCGCCGAAGAATGGCGGGCATCGAGCCCTCGCCGACATCCTCGAGAGCATCAACGAGCTGCGGTACTACCGATCGACGGTGATGGTGCCGGCGCCCGGCCCGGACACCGACAGCGCGCGAGCGGCCGCTGCCGCCCTCGCCCCGCAGACCGCAGAGCAGCCGGACCCGGCGTAGCTCCCGGCTAGACTCTTTCGAGCGGCACGACGCGATCGAGCTGCGATGGTGGGTGTAGCTCAGTTTGGTAGAGCACCGGGTTGTGGTCCCGGTTGTCGCGGGTTCGAGCCCCGTCACTCACCCCGACGAACCCGCAGGTCACAAGCCTGCGGGTTCTCCGTTTCCGGCGAGTTCACAAAGCCCACGACCCAGCTGCCGGGACGCGTAGGCGCTGATTGACCGGGTTCGACCTACCGCACGATGTGGGCGACCGTCCGCGGTGAGGACCCGATGTACTCCACCGTCGTGAAGAACATGCCGCACGTCTCGCTGGCTTTGACGGAGTACCGCAGCGCACCCGGTGTCACGGCCCTTGCCGGGATCGTGATCGTGCCGGACCACGCACCCGCTGTCGGGTGGCCAGCAGCCGATCGGCCATGGCGTTTCCCGTTCGGGCTGACCCAGCTCAGGCGCACGTTCATCGAGTCGCACATGAGCTGCGCGTCCGGATTGCTCACCACGATGTTGATGGGCAACTTGTTGCCTGCGTTCCACACGGGCGCGCCAGCAGCGGCGACCGTCAGCCGACTGGTGCCGGCGTGCGCCGGACTTGCGCCGCCGGACACGCAGGCAGTCGCGGCTACCGCGGCAACCGCGAAGCCGCGCAGAGTCAGGTTGGTTGTCATGATCCCCCCCAGGTCACGAATCCGTCTGTCGTGACGATCCGGCGCGAACGCCCACGGGTCAACGCAAATGTCGTCAATCCGACATCGTGAGGCTGGGAGCCGGCTCCCGAAGGGGTCGATTCGGGAGCCGGCGAAGGGTGTTCGATACCCGGACCGATTCGGATCGGATCACAGTGAAAGGGTGTTGCGGTGACATCTCCGCTCGGCATTCCGCTGCTGCCGCAGACCGCGGAGGAGCTGGATCGGTGGTACGGCGATGCGCCCGTCGGCGTGCGGGCCAACATGATCCAGAGTGTCGACGGCGCGGACGCCTTCGACGGGCGGACCCGGCCCATCACCGATCCGGCCGACCAAGCCCTCCTCTCCTACCTCCGCCGACACGCCGATGCCGTACTCGTCGGCGGCGCGACCGTCCAGGCCGAGGGCTACGGGCCGGTTCGACTCGATCAGCCGGCTCGTGACCAACGCGTTGCGCAGGGCCACGCCGCAACGCCGCCGATCGTCGTCGTGACCGCCCGCGCGCTGCTGCCGGCCAGCCTGAAGGTCTTCCAAGCGCCGCCCGAGGCCAGGACGATCGTCGTGACCTCCACGGCGGGCGCAGCAGCGGCCGACCGCTTGCGCGACGTCGCCGACGTCATCGTGCTCGACCGCGAAGCCATCGATCCCGCCGCGATCCTTCAGTCCCTGCAGGAACGGGGGTTGGGGCGAATCCTCTGCGAGGGTGGGCCGTTTCTCCTTACCAGCCTGATCGAGGCCGATCTGGTCGATGAGATGTGCCTGACGGTCTCGCCATATCTCGCCGGCTCCCAGCCGACCACGCCGCGTCCGACTTCCGCTCGCGACGTGCCCACCCGACTTCGGCTGCGACATGTCCTGACCCGCAACGACCTTCTCTACCTGCGGTACTCCCGCAGCTGAGACGGCGGGCGGGCTGCTGCGACCGCCGCGGTAGCCGATGTGGAACCGGACACACCGGGCTGTACCGCTTGTAAATTTCTCAACTATGTTGGTAGTGTTTATCGCAACGATAGTTTCGATCGAAAGAATCGAGCGAGTCACACTCTCGATTCCACGCCAACGAAGGGGTAAACGTTGCTCACCAAGAAGCGAATCGCTGCAGGCGCTGGCCTGCTGGCCATCGCAGCCGTCACCGGCTGCGGCGGCGGGTCATCGGCAGGCGGCAGTGGTGGTGGTACCGGTGCCGGCGGCTCGATCAAGCTGGTCGCGTACTCCACGCCGCAGAAGGCCTACGAAGAGCTCGGTCCGGCATTCGCCAAGACCCCCGAGGGCTCGGGCGCCACGATCGCCGGCTCCTACGCAGCGTCCGGGACCCAGCGGGACAAGGTGCTCAACGGTCAGCCGGCCGATGTCGTCGAGTTCTCCCGGTCCTCCGACATGCAGAAGCTCGTCGACGCCAACCTGGTCCCGTCCACCTGGGACTCGAACCAGTACAAGGGCATGGTCACGGACTCAGTGGCCGTTCTCATCGTGCGAAAGGGCAACCCGCTCGGCATCAAGACCTGGGACGACCTGGTCAAGCCGGGTGTCAAGGTTGTCACGCCGAACCCGTTGAGCTCCGGCTCCGCATGCTGGAACCTGATGGCTGCGTACGGCGCCCAACTCAACGAAGGCAAGTCGGACGCAGAAGCACTCGCGTTCGTGAAGTCGCTGCTGCAGCACACCGTCGCCCAACCCGCGAGCGGCTCGGACTCGACTGCCGCATTCATCGGCGGGACGGGCAACGTCCTGATCGGGTACGAGAACGAGGCCATTGCCGCCCAGCAGGCGGGTGACGACGTGGACTACATCATCCCGGACGACACCATCCTGATCGAGAACCCGATCGCGGTGACCAGCAACGCCTCCAACCCGACGTTGGCGAACAACTTCGTGAAGTACCTCTACACCGATGCCGGTCAGAAGATCTTCGCGAGCAAGGGTTATCGGCCGGTCGTCGCGGCGGACCTGGACAAGAAGGTGTTCCCCACTCCCCCTGGCCTGTTCACCATCGACAAGCTCGGTGGTTGGTCCGAGGTGAACACCAAGTTCTTCGACACGACCAACGGTTCGATCACCAAGATCGAGAACGACCTCGGCCGGGGCGCCAGTGGCTGACGCCGCTGTCGCCGAGGCAAGGCCCACCCGCAGGTGGGCCTTGCCACGGCCGGTCGCCGAGGGCATCGGTCCGGGGATCTCGATGCTCTATCTGTCATTGCTGGTGGGGCTGCCGGTCGCGGCGCTGATCAGCCTCTCCGCCGACTCGACCGCATGGTCCGCCGTCTACCACGACGCGCACACGCGCACCGTCCTCGAGTTCACCTTCGCTGTGTCGCTCGCGGTGGCGGTGCTCAACTCGATCACAGGCGTCGCGCTCGCCTGGGTCCTGGTCCGTGACGACTTCCCCGGAAAGCGCATCGTGAATGCGTTGATCGACCTACCGTTCGCCCTCCCGACGATCGTTGCAGGCCTCGTCCTGTTGACCCTCTACGGCCCCACCAAGCCGGTCGGCCTCAACGTCGCCGGCACCCGGGTGGGAGTGCTGTTCGCGTTGCTCTTCGTGAGCTTGCCGTTCGTTGTCCGCGCCGTCCAGCCGGTGCTGCTCACCCTGGAGCGGGAGGTCGAAGACGCCGCGGCCTGCCTCGGCGCGAAGCAGTGGACGATCTTCTGGCGAATCATCCTGCCAGCGATCCGTCCCGCGGCTCTGACCGGCGCGACGCTGGCCTTCGCCCGCGTGATGGGCGAGTTCGGCTCCGTCGTCCTGATCTCCGGCAACATCCCGCGCACCGAGATCGCCTCCCAGGTGATCTTCAATGACGTCGAGAACGGCGCGCCGGCGCAAGCAGCGGTGGTTGGCATCATCCTGCTCGGCACCGCCCTCGTGGTCTTCGTGCTGCTCGGCCTGCTGATGCGGCGGTGGACACGTCATGGGTAGATACGCACTTCGGTACGGCGTCCTCGCCTACCTCAGCATGCTGCTCGTCGTGCCGGTCGGCATGATCGCCTATCGGACGTTCCAGCACGGGGTGTCGCCGGTCTGGGATGCGCTGTCCAGCGACAGCGCGACATCCGCCATCAAGCTCTCCTTGTTGATCGCTGCGATCGCGGTTCCGATCAACGTGGTGTTCGGTATTGCGACCGGCTGGTTGCTGGCTCGCCGAAAGATGCCGGTGCCGTGGCTCGTCAACGCCATCATCAACCTGCCGTTCGCGATGTCACCCGTGATCATCGGCCTCGCGGTCTTCCAGCTCTACGGCCGCACCGGCTGGATCGGCCAGTACCTGTTCGACCACCAGATCCCGGTGCTGTTCACCTGGAAGGCGATGGTGATCGCCACCGTCTTCATCAGCCTGCCGTTCGTCGTGCGCGAGGTCGTGCCGGTGCTCGAGGAGATCGGGACCGACCAGGAACAGGCAGCCGAGGTGCTCGGCGCCACCGCACTCCAGGGGTTCTTCCGGGTCACGCTGCCAGCGATTCGCTGGGCCGTGGTCTACGGAACGATTCTCACGGTCGCCCGGGCGCTCGGTGAGTACGGCGCGGTCAACCTCGTGTCCAGCAACATCGTGGGTCAAGGCCTGACGCTGCCCTTGTACGTCGACAACCGGGTCAACCAGCTCGACCCCACCTCGGCCTACAGCGCGGGCCTGCTGCTGGCCGTGATCTCTCTCATCATTCTCGTTGGCATGACGACGCTGTCAGGCCGACGCCACCGGACCGCAGAGGAAACCACCGCATGAGCATCCAGTGCCAAAACGTGAGCAAGTCCTTCGGTGACTTCCACGCGCTGCAGGACGTCACCGTGGAGATCGACTCCGGTCAGCTCACGGCGGTCCTCGGTCCGAGCGGCGGAGGCAAGTCGACGCTGCTGCGGATCATCGCCGGACTGGAGACGGCAGACAGCGGCACGGTCCTCATCGAGGGCCAGGACGTCACCCACGTACTGGCCCGAGACCGCGGCATCGGCTTCGTCTTCCAGCACTACGCCGCGTTCACACACATGACGGTGTGGGAGAACGTCGCCTTCGGCCTCAAGATCCAGAAGACGCCGAAGGAGAAGATCCGCGGTCGGGTCAACGACCTGCTCAACCTGGTTCATCTCGACGGTCTCGCGAAGCGATATCCCTCCGAGCTCTCTGGTGGGCAGCGCCAGCGCATGGCCCTGGCGCGCGCACTGGCCGTGGAACCTGGCCTGCTGCTGCTCGACGAGCCATTCGGGGCGCTGGACGTCAAGGTGCGTCAGGAGCTTCGTGACTGGCTTCGCCGGCTGCACGACGAGGTCCATACGACAACGATCTTCGTCACCCACGACCAAGAAGAAGCGATGGAGATCGCCGACCAGATCATCGTGATCAACGCCGGCCGCGTGGAGCAGGCGGGCACTCCGGACACCTTGTACGACCGGCCTGCCAACCAGTTCGTGATGGGCTTCCTGGGACCGGTCACGCAGCTCGGCGACCGCATGGTCCGGCCGCACGACATCCGTGTGTCGACCCAACCGGAGGCGGGCGCTCAGGAGGCGGTGGTCGACCGCTTGACGTCGCTCGGTTTCGAGACCCGGATCGTCGCGAGGCCGACCAACAACGGGTCGCCGGTCACCGTGCAGCTGACGAGGAACCAGATCAATGAACTGAACCTGCAAGTCGGGTCTCGGGTGTACCTCTCGACGTACCCGACTGCGCAGCAGGTATCGATGCCCGCCTGATGTCCCTCTTCAGCAACGGATCGGTGCATGTGTCCGCCAAGACGGAGTACGCCATACGAGCGACGATCGAGCTGGCCACCGCCGGCTCGGACGCCTCGCTGACCGCGCATGCCATCGCGGCGGCACAGGGCATCCCGCTGCGTTTCCTCCTGAACATCCTCGCGGACCTGCGCCGGGTCGGCCTCGTGGACAGCCGACGTGGCCCGAGCGGCGGGTGGTGGCTGACCCGCCCCGCCGAGCAAATCACCGTCGCGGACGTCGTCCGCGCCGTCGATGGTCCATTGGTCGAGGTCGCGAGGGTCCGACCGGGCGTGGGCGCTCCTGGGACGCCGGACTCCGTCAGCACGCTCTGGGTGGCGGTCCGAAGCGGCATCCGCGACATCCTCGAACAGACGACGGTTGCCGACCTGGCTCGCGGACAGGTGGCTAGCTCGTAAGCACGGCGATGGTCAGGAGGACGGCGTCGTTCACGAAATGGACGACGATCGCGCGGTTCAACCGCTGATGCTTCTGGAACGACCGAGTCACGAGATAGCCGAGCGGCACGGTCAGGATCAGGCCCACGCCGTAGTACGCGTGGTAGGACGTCCGAACCGCCAGGCTCAACCAGAACGCGCGCCTCGGCGACCAGCCGCGTTGCGACAGGCGCGTGAGGAAGTAACCGTTGACGAGCACCTCTTCGTTGATCGCCGTGGTCGCTGAAAGGAAGATCGCGTAGACGATGTAGTACGCCGGCACGTGCGTGTTGGTCGCCGTGTTCGTCAGGTGCTTGTTGTTGATCAGCCATCCGAACGCCAGCACGAGCGCGAGATTCGCCGCCCAGATCGCGGCATAGATGCCGAGGGCGTTGGCCGTGTCCCGTCCGAACCCCCGGCGGGTCAGGCCGAGTGACGCAGGCGGTTGGCCGGTGCGGGCCAGGAGCAGCAGTGCGATCGGCACGATGGTCGCAGTCGTCGAGTAGCCGAGCAGCAGCAAGAAGAGGCTGACCCCGGCATGGTGCACCAGCGGCAGATCGAACTCGTCGAGATCGCTCACACCGCCGATGTGCTGCGCGAGCAAGGTGACCGCGCCGGCAACCGCGGGGAGGGCGAAGGCCGCGATGACGAAGACGATCTCCCAGCCGAGCCATCGCGCAGCGGCGGGTTCCTGGACCGCCGAGACGGTGGCCGGCGTGAGGCCCGGATCGGGCGTCGCGACCGGCAGCTGCTCGATGCGATCCAACCGTCCCGCTGCGCCCAGCCTGTCGGCGACGGCGTTCTGTGTCGGTCCGAATCCGTACGCCGCCCATGCCGCACGGTTCGCCCAGTCCGGGTCGTCGATCCGGCCGATCGTCCATGGCGCGGCAACCACGCGATCGTCGGCCAGAACGACCGCGATCCGGCGGTATCGGCCACGAGCGGTCGGCTGGATGGCGAGCCCCAGAACATCGGCCCGGCGGAACTCATCGGTCGACAGGACATTGCGAATCGTCACGCGATCCGGCTCGAGCCGAAGCTCGCACCGCGCAAGGCGGACACCCGCGGCAGCGATTGCGAGGCCGACGACCACCTCGACCGCCCGAGCCCCGCCAGGCTGCGGAGCAACCGCCCCGAGCAGGACGAAGGCGGCGAGGAGTCCAGCGATGACGCTGAGCGTGACGAGCAACCCCTGTGCGCGCAGCCTCACGCGCCCACCTTGTCAGGTCAGCCGGATGACGACCACGCCGACACGAGTGCGAGGAAGGCGTCGTTCTCCTCCGGCAGCCCGATCGTCACCCGCACCCCCTCACCGGCGAACGGCCGCACGAGGACGCCGCCGGCCTCGCAGTGTGCTGCCAACGCGGCGGACTTCTCCCCGATTCCGAGCCATACGAAGTTGGCCTGCGAGGGCGGGACGTCGTACCCGAGGACTGCCAGCTCCTTGGCGACCCTGTCGCGCTCCGCGACGGTCATCGCGGCGCGGCGCTCGACCTCGTTGCTGTCGCCGAGCGCCGCTACCGCGCACTCCTGGGCGAGACCGCTCACGCTGAACGGCACTTGCGTCTTCCGGACGGCGCTGACCAGCTCCGGGTGACCAATGCAGTAGCCGACCCGCAGGCCCGCAAGCGCGTACGCCTTCGAGAACGTCCTCGTGACGGCAACGTTGGGCCGGTCACCGAATGCGACGATCGCGTCCGGGACGAGAGCCGGGTCGGCGTAGTGGTGGTACGCCTCATCGATCACGACCAGAACGTCGTCGGGGATCTGATCGAGGAACTGGCCGAGCTCATCCGCCCCCACCGCCGTACCAGTGGGATTGTTCGAATTGCAGATCAGGACGAGCTGGGTGCGGCCGGTGACCGCCGCGGCCATCGCATCGAGGTCGTGGGTTGCGTCGACCAGCGGCACCTTGATCGCGTGACCGCCGACAACGGCGGTGATGATCGGGTAGGCCTCGAACGCTCGCCATCCGAAGACGACCTCGTCGGCTGCCTCGACGACGGCTGCTGCGATCTGCCCGACCACCTCGACACTGCCGGCGCCGACCGCTACCTGCCGCGCGTCGACGCCGTGGTGAGTGGCGATCGCTTCGACGAGCCGCGTCGCTGTCATGTCTGGGTAGCGGCTGACGCTCGAGGTCAAGCCCTCGATGGTTGCGGCGACCGAGGGAAGCAGTCCGTACGGCGACTCGTTGCTTGCGAGCACGATCGCGCCGGGCGACTTCCGACCCGCGACGTACGACGGAAGCGAGCCCATCGCAGCGCGCACCCGGACGGACATAGCAGCGAAGTTACAGGTTGCCGCGGCGTGCCTGCTCGCGTTCGATCGCCTCGAACAGCGCTTTGAAGTTGCCCCTGCCGAACCCGTCCGACCCATGTCGCTCGATGATCTCGAAGAACACCGTCGGCCGATCCTGCACGGGCTTGGTGAAGATCTGCAGGAGATAGCCGTCCTCGTCGCGGTCCGCCAGGATGCGGTGCGCCCGCAGCGTCTCCACTGGCACACGGGTGTCCCCCACCCAGCTGCCCAGATCGTCGTAGTAGGAGTCCGGGGTTGCGAGGAACTCCACGCCGGCAGCCGCCATGAACTCCACCGCTCGGACGATGTCGTCAGTGGCCAGCGCGATGTGCTGGACACCCGGCCCGCCGTAGAACTCGAGGTACTCGTCGATCTGGCTCTTCTTCTTGCCGATCGCCGGCTCGTTCAGCGGGAACTTCACGTTGCGCGTGCCGTCCGCAACGACCTTGCTCATCAGCGCCGAGTACTCGGTCGCAATGTCGTCGCCGACGAACTCCTTCATGTTCGTGAAGCCCATGATCGTGTTGTAGAAGCCGACCCACTCGTCCATGTGCCCGAGCTCGACATTTCCGACGACGTGGTCGATCGAGGCGAAGCACGGCGGCGCGGGATGCACCAGCGGCTCGCGCGGCTCGAAGCCCGGTAGGAAGACGCCACTGAAGTCGCCACGCTGGATGAACGTGTGCCGCGTTTCGCCGTACGTCGCGATCGTCGCCGTAACCACCTTCCCGGACTCGTCCTCCTCGATCGTCGGTGCCACGAGCCCGGTGGCGCCGCGGGCGACGGCGAGCTCGTACGCGTGAGCGGCGTCAGGCACGCGGAGCGCGACGTCGATGACGCCGTCGCCGTGATCGCAGACATGGCGGCCGACGTCGGTACCGCCGCGAACCGCGCCTGAGATGAGGAATCGTGCCGAACCGGACTCGAGGACGTACTCGGCGAGGTCGCGTTGGCCGGTCTCGGGCCCGCGGTAAGCGGTGACCTGCATGCCGAAAGCCGTCGAGTAGTAGTGGGCGGACTGTTTGGCATTGCCGACCGCGAAATGCACGTAGTCGATGCCATCCACCGGGAAGTCGTCGTCAGCCATGCGCTGAGCGTGCCCAGGTTGGCTTGTTCGTACAACACATGTGCGACACACTGAGCAATATGTACAGCATAGACACCCTGGATGCCCGAATCGTGACACTGTTTGCCAGCGAACCGCGCATCGGTGTGCTCGAGGCCTCTCGGCGACTGGGCGTCGCGCGGGGAACCGTGCAGGCGAGGCTCGACCGGCTCGCTGCGGCGGGCGTCATCACGGATTGGGCGCCGTCGGTCGACCCGTCGGCACTCGGCTTCCCGGTGTCTGCGTTCGCCACGCTCGAGATCGCGCAGGGCGAAGGTGATGCCGGGCGGGGCCACGAGCCGGTCGCCTCCCATCTGCGGGAGATCCCCGAAGTGCTCGAGGCACACACGATCACCGGCGGCGCGGACCTCATGGTGCGCCTCGTTGCTCGCTCCAATGCAGATCTGCAGCGGGTGATCGACGAGGTGGTGGCGCACCGCAACGTGCGGCGCGCCTCAACCGTGATCGTGCTGTCGACGGAGGTGCCGCCGCGCGTGCTGCCGCTGATCGAGGCGGCGACTAGCGGCAGCTGACGAATGTGAGCGACGTCGCTCCGTCCCGCCCCACGACCCGGCCGGGCTGCTGCTTCGCCCAGGCGGTGAAGCGTCGTACCGCGGTCCGCGCCGAAGCCGCGGACCGGAGCTGTAGTCGGTCGTGCAGGCAGACCCGGCCGCGTTCGCTGTCCTCGACATACGAGTCGCCGGCCCAACCGCGCAGGTAACCACGACGACCGAGGTCGAGGCCGCCGTGGGTGAGCAGCACGCTGATACCAAGCGCGCCCAGCGATCCGCGGCGCGTGACGCGCTGCCTGATGGTCGGTAGTTTGACCGGGACCGGTCCGACGTGACTGAAGTACAGGGCTGGCTCGAGGACCTGAGCCGTGTCGATTGGCGGATGCGCGAAAGCGCGGTCCACCGCCGCCTCGCCATCACGAGCGATCAGCGCGCGGACGAACAACGTCCCGACCGTGTATGGGAACTGCTGGTAGGCCTCGGTCGGAGCAGCGATGTCGCCCGGATTGATCGAGTGCAAGGCGTTGGTGTAGTGCTCCGCACGGCAAGTCGCGTCGAAAGGGATCAGAAACTCCCCCATCACCTGGCACCCGAGGTTGGCACCGATGCTGTCGAGATAGTCAGCCTGGACCTCGGTGGCGTCGCCCTCGATCAGTCCGGCAACCGCCTCCCGACCGTCGGGAGTGCTGGCACCCCGGGCCCGCGTGACATCGAAGGACAGTCGCGACTGGTCGAACGTGTGCGTCAGCTCGTGCACCAGGATGTCGTTGAACTCGGGACCGACCTGGTTGCCACGAATCAGGATCTTGGTGCCGATGCTGAGGCCGACGATGTCCGCCTTGTTCAGATGCCGGGCCTGCAGCGATGCACGACGGGCACTACGTGCGAAGCCGAGCGCTCGCGCGATCGGCGCGACGACCCCGTCCGTCTCGGGCCTCGCATATGCCAAGGCGTGTCGGAACTGCACGTTGGACAGGAACTCGACCTCGGTCCCCGTCGGGAACGCACTCCCACGCTTTGTCGCTACGAAGGTCTCGAGCTTCGGCAGCTCGGCCAGCACCTTCGCGCGCTGTTCCGGGGTCAGGGCGCCGGTGTACTTCCCGGTGCCATTCTGCTTGGCGAGCGCGTCACGGTTGTACCAGGACTTCGGAACGGCGAGCACACTCACGACGCCGAGGACCATGACGGCCACGGCGATGATCACATACCGCACCCGACGGCCGGCGAGGGCAGGCAACCGTAGCCGGCGCTCTCTGGCCTCGAATGGCTTCAGCCGCGGCGGCTCCGACACCCGCCCGAGTGTGCCGGACCGCGTTGCTCGGGGTGTACGAGGGAGTTACATTCGCCCAATGACCGATGCCGAACGGTTCGACGCGCACGTCGCGGCCGAGGGCAAGGTCGAACCGAAGGACTGGATGCCCGACGCGTACCGCAAGACACTGGTACGCCAGATCTCGCAGCACGCGCATTCGGAGATCATCGGGATGCAACCCGAGGGCAACTGGCTGACCCGGGCGCCGAGCCTGCGCCGAAAGGCGATCCTTCTCGCGAAAGTTCAGGACGAGGCCGGTCACGGCCTCTACCTCTATGCGGCCGCGGAAACCCTCGGCACCAGCCGCGACCAGATGGTGGACGACCTGATCGCCGGCAAGGCGAAGTACTCGAGCATCTTCAACTACCCGACGCCGACCTGGGCAGACATCGGCGCGATCGGCTGGCTCGTCGACGGCGCGGCGATCATGAATCAGGTCCCGCTGTGCCGGTGCTCGTACGGTCCGTACGCCCGGGCGATGAAGCGCATCTGCAAGGAGGAGTCCTTCCATCAGCGGCAGGGGTACGACATCCTCGTGTCGCTGTGCCGCGGCTCCGACCGACAGAAGCAGATGGCCCAGGACGCGCTCGACCGCTGGTGGTGGCCATCGCTGATGATGTTCGGTCCGAACGACGACGCCTCGCCGAACTCCGCGCAGTCGATGAAGTGGCGGATCAAGCGATTCAGCAACGACGAGCTGCGGCAGCGATTCGTGGACGCGACCGTGCCACAGGCTCATTTCCTCGGCCTTCGCATCCCGGACGACGAGCTGCGGTACGACGACACCGCCGGGCACTGGCGCTTCGGGGAGCCGGACTGGGAGGAGTTCCACCGCGTCCTGGCCGGCGACGGGCCGATGAACGCCCACCGCATCGAGCATCGCCGGCGGGCTCGCGACGACGGCCAATGGGTGCTCGACGCGGCCTCGGCGCACGCAGCCAAGCGCCGCCGCCCGGCGGCCTGACGTGCAGCTGTGGGAAGTGTTCGTTCGGGCGCGGGCAGGCCTGCACCACCAACATGTCGGCAGCATCCATGCCGTGGACGCCGAGATGGCGCTGGGTAACGCCCGCGACGTCTTCACCCGCCGCGGTGAGGCCGCGAGCATCTGGGTGGTGCCGTCCACGGCGATCGTCGCGAGCGACCCCGCGGATGCCGCGGAGCTCTTCGAGCCGGCGATGGACAAGGTCTACCGCCACCCGACGTTCTACGAAGTGCCCGATGGCGTCACCAATCTCTGACCAGATCGACGCCGTCGCGGACGCCTGCTTCATCGCCTCTCATCGGCTGACGCAGTGGGTCAGCAACGCGCCGACGATGGAAGAAGACGTGGCCATCGGCAACATCGCGCTCGACCTTCTGGGACAGGCACGAGGGTTGTTCGCGACGCTGGGCGACGAGGACCAGCTCGCCTACTTTCGTGATGCGCAGGATTGGCATCACCCTGCAATCTGCGAACTACCGAACGGCGACTTCGGCCACACGATGTTGCGACAGTTCTTCGTCGATGTCTGGCTGGGTCAGGTCTGGCCCGGCCTCGCCACCTCATCTGACAGACCGGTGCGCGGCGTCGCGGAGAAGGCGATCAAGGAGAACGCCTACCACCTGCGGCACTCGAGCTCGTGGGTGGTCCGGCTCGGTGACGGCACCGATGAGTCGCATCACCGGATGCGGTCCGCTCTCGATGATCTCTGGCCACATGTCGGCGAATTCGCGAGCGACGGCTGGGTCACTGCGGTGTCGAGGACCCTCATCGACGCGACACTGATCGACGCGACCCGGCCGTTGCCCCGAGCGGAGGAGGTACCGCGGCGAGAGCCGGCGCATCTGGTCGAGCTGCTCGCAGCGATGCAGGCGCTGGCACGTGAGCATCCAGGCGCGACATGGTGACGGCGTGGGAGGTGCTCGAGACCGTGCCCGATCCCGAGATCCCCGCACTTTCCGTGGTGGACCTGGGGATCGTGCGCCGCGTCGAGGAGTCCGCCGACCATCGGTCGGTGGCGGTCACGCTCACTCCCACCTACTCCGGCTGCCCGGCGACCGAGGTGATCACCGCCGACGTCCGCGCTGCTCTGAGCGAGATCTACGAAGCGGTGGAGGTATCGATCCAGCTCTCGCCGCCGTGGACGACTGATTGGTTGAGCGATGCCGGCCGCGAGAAACTCGTTGGCTTCGGGATCGCGCCGCCCAATGGTCGCGCAACGTTGCCGATCCTGGAGCCGACAGCGCCGGCTGAATGCCCCCGCTGCGGCGCGCGGGAGGTCGAGGAGCTTGCCGCGTTCGGCTCGACGCCGTGCAAGGCTCTCTGGCGTTGCATGGAGTGCCAGGAGCCGTTCGACTACTTCAAGGTCCACTGACGTGGCGAGGACGTTTCACCCGCTGCGAGTCGCCGAGATCCGCAAGGAGACGGCAGACACAGTGTCGATCGCCCTCGACGTGCCGGCCGAGCTCGCTGATGCCTACCGTTTCACTCCGGGCCAGTTCCTGACCTTCCGCGTCGACGGTCCGGGCGGTCGCGTCGACCGGTCCTACTCGATCTGCAGCACACCGCGCGACGGCGAGCTGCGCGTTCTCGTCAAACGGCTCGAAGGCGGAGTGTTCGGCGAACACGCCCACACGTCACTGGCGGTCGGGGATGAGCTGGCCACGAGCGAGCCACAGGGACGGTTCACCGTTCCGCTCGACCCAGCACACGAGAAGGCCTACCTCGCCATCGCCGCTGGTAGCGGCATCTCGCCCGTGTACTCGGTGGTTCGCTCGATCCTCGACGGAGAACCGCGCAGCCGCGTGACGCTTCTCTACGGCAACCGCGGACCGAGCACCGTGATATTCCGTGACCGGCTGGCCGACCTGAAGGACCAGTGGCTAGACCGATTCCAGCTCGTTCATGTCTTCAGCCGCGAGCCACAGGAAGCGGCGGCCCTCAACGGCCGCCTGACCACCGACAAGGTTCGGAAGCTCGGCGAACAGCTCATCGACCTCTCGTCGTACGACGACGCGTTCGTCTGCGGACCGGAACCCATGACGCTCGAGGTTCGACAGGCGCTGATCGATCTCGGTATCCCGCCGCGCCACGTGCACGTCGAGCTTTACGGCTCCCACACCCCAAAGCCAGTGCGGAACGATCCAGGTGGCGCGGACGAGGTGCGACTGGACGTCACGGTCGGCGGCATCCGCCGGATGGTGGTCGGAGGACCGGGCGAGACCATTCTCGACGCAGCGCGAGCGGCGGGTCTCGATGTGCCGTTCTCCTGCACCGGAGGGGTGTGCGCAACCTGTCGTGCCAAGGTCGTGACCGGCACCTGCGCCATGGCGGTCAACTACTCGCTCGAGCCGTGGGAGCTCGAGGCGGGCTTCGTTCTGACCTGTCAGGCCAGCCCGACCTCACCGGCCATCACGGTCGATTACGACGCGGTCTGATCGAGCTTGATCATCGATCGGTCAGAGTGCATCGATCTGCGCGAACCGGCGCATCGCACCAGGCGACAACCGGCTCATGAAACGGGCACCACGGGCCTCCGGAGTGACCGGGACGACGGCCGCGTTGGTGCGGACCGCTTTGACGATTGCGGTCGCGACCTTCGACGGCGGGAAGTTTCGTAGCGCGTATTGCTTCGAGACCCGCTTGCGCCGGTCGCTCTCCTCCGCATCGGAGATCCCGACGTAGTGCGTCGATGTGGTGATCGGCGTGTTGACGATGCCTGGGCAGATCGCCGAGACACCGATGCCCTTGTCGGCGAGCTCCGCGCGTAGGCATTCGCTCAACATCAGCACAGCGGCCTTGGTCGCGCAGTAGGCGCCGAGGGCCCGGCTCGGTGTGAACGCCGCGGCCGAGGCTACGTTGACGATTTGCCCGCCCTCGCGACGGTCCACCATTGCCTGGCCGAACAACCGGCAGCCGGTGACGACGCCAAGCAGGTTGACGTCGACGATGCGCTCCCAGTCGGCCGCCGTGGTGTCGAGGAAGCTGCCGGCGATGCCGATGCCGGCATTGTTCACGACGACGTCGGGAACGCCGTGATCCGCGACCACCCGTTTGACGAAGTCCTCCATCGCCGCGACGTCTGACACGTCGACGACATAGGCGTGGGCGTCGACGCCCTGCGCCCGGACCAGATCAGCCGTGGCCTCGGCGGGCGCGGCGTTGAGATCGGCGATCACTACGGTCGCGCCAAGCGCCGCGAACGCGAGGGCGGTCTCCCGACCGATGCCACTACCTGCACCCGTCACGACAACGAGCTTGTCGTCGAACTCCCGAGCACCGGCTCGGGAGCTCGCACCGGATCGCAACCGTCGCAACGACCGCGGCTCTTGGCCGCCCTCGGTGTAGTCGACGAACTCCGCGACCGCCTGTGCCATCACGTCCGGCGCCTTGCGGGGCAACCAGTGACCGGTCTGCACTTCGCGCACCCACAGCTTCGACACCCACAGCTTCGACGACAGCGCGATCGCGGGCGAGACGTACCGGTCCTTGGTCGCGATGATCAGTTGAACCGGAACGTCGGTCGGTCGCTCGCGCGGATTCCGCAGACTCGACCTGACGTTGGCGCGGTAGAGCTTCACGCCGCGCGCCCCGTCGGCGCCAAGCGTCGGGCTCGGATAGTCCGCTGCATCCGGCAGACCCTCCATCCGGGCGATCGCCGGCGCGAAGGTCTTGCTGAGCACCGTCCGCCACAACACCGGCGCGACGGGGGTGTGAAACGCCGCGATGTACCAGGACTTGCGGCCCTGCCGTACCAGCTGGCGGGTTGAGCGTTGGGACTTGTCGCGCATCCAGAAGCCAACGTGGTCCAGCGACGGTCCGGAGACGGTGGTGTACGACGCGAACCGTTGCTCGGCACCCGCCGTGGTGACCGACTCCCATGTCTGAATCGAGCCCCAGTCGTGCGCCACGAGATGCACTCGACGTCCGGGGCTGACCGCATCGGCGACGGCTTGGAGATCGGCCGCGAGCAGGCTGAGGTCGTAATCCGCCGTGCGCTTCGGCGCGTCCGACTCGCCCGCACCACGCACGTCGTAGGTGACGACGTGAAAGCGCGCCTCGAGACGCGAGGCGACCTCGTTCCACACTGCCGACGTGTCCGGGTAGCCGTGCACCAGGATGATCGTCGGCGCAGCGGCATCACCCCGCTCGTGCACCGTCAGGTTCACGCCGGCCGAGTTCACGGTTCGGGTCGTCTGCGTCATGTGTCTCCTCAGATCAGGCGTACGTCATCCATCAGCCAACGTCCGTCACTCGCCACCATCGTCAGCTCGAGCCGGGTGGTCACGCTCTGTGGCTGGTCCGAGCCGGGCGTGAGGACGTTCTGGTCGACGAACGCGAGGACGACGACACGCGACGTCGTACCTGAGCTGATCGCCGCTGCTTTGACGGTTCCTTTGGCGCTCGCTCGATCCTTCGCGAGCGCGGGCCGGAGCAGCGATCCGCTCTGCTGGAACTTCTGGCGGAACGCCGGGGTCGAGTTGCGCTCGACGTTCGCGAAGTCGTCGGTGAGAGTCCGATAGTCGTACGTCGTGAGGTAGGCCGCATCCATTCGCGCCGCCTCGAGTGCGGCTGCCTCGGCGCTCGACACCTGGTTCCTGTCGTGCAGCTTGAGACCCCAGACGACGGCCAGGGTCGCCGCTGCGGCAAGCAGCACGGCGAGGACGGCAACGGCGACGGCCATTCCTCGACGCCTCGGCGGTCGCTGCGCACCCGGCGTGATCTCGCCAACGTCTTCCGAGTCGGTCGACTCCTCCGGCTCGGTCGGTGCTGAGGTCATGCCGACGCATCCTGCCATGTCATCTCAATGCCTCGGGCGCGGCGCGTTCGCAGCGCCGCGTTCCAGCATCTGGGGATCGTGGGCGTGGCAGGTCGGGCGAGCCGGCAGGTACTTGGTCGGGTGAGTTGGAAGCGTGAACCGGCCATGGCGATAACTGCACACCGGCGTGTTGTTGTTGATGTAGACGAAGGTCTTCAACCGGTGGTGTCCGACGATGCTCTGCAGCGTCTGACCGAACGTCGGCAGCACGTGGAGGAGGAAGTCGAAGGCCGGGACCCGTGCGGCGCCGATGGCAGTGATGGGAGCGAGATCGTCGAAGAGTGATCTGATCTGCGATCGATTTGTGCCGAGGACGTGGGCGAGCTGGGACAGGACGCTCGGTGCGTCCGCCAGGATCGTCCGAATGTTCGGATCAGACGCTTGCAGTTGAGCGCTCAGCCGCTGGAGGCCGTCAGCAAATCGGCGGAGCTGGCCGCTCGTGGCCGTCGCCGTGCCCAGGAGCTGATGACCGGTGCGGATCAGCGTCAGCGTGTCCGGCTCGACCGCACGCAGCTGGCGAAGCAACGCGAGGCTGGAGGTGACCAACCGGTGGAGCTGCGGCCCGGTGCCGGCGAACCCGGTCGACAACTCGTGCGCGATGCGCGAGACATCCTTCGGGTCGATGGCGCGGACCAGCATGCTCGTGTCGGACAGCACGTTGCCGATCGTGGCGGGCAGGTGTGTCCTGGCGGCTGGGATCGTCGCGCCCGCGCGGAGGTACGGCGCGCCGTCACTGTGCGGGACGAAGTCGACGTACTGTTCGCCAGCCGCCGACAGGTTGCGAACACTCACGGTCGAGGAGTTCGGGATCTGGATGCCGGGATGGATCGCGAGGGTGAGGCGTACCGCCGTCGGCTCGAGGTCCACACCGCTCACCTTCCCGACCACGACGCCGCGATAGGTCACCGTCGCGTTCTGGTAGATGCCGCCGCTGCGCGGCAGCTCGACCGTCAGCGGGTACGACTGCTTGCCGAGGCGGATCCCCAGCGAGTTGAAGGTGATGTAGCTGACGCCGACGAGCAGTACGACGAGCAGCCCGATCAGGCGACCGGCGATGCCGCGCATCATCCGCCACCACCTCTTGCGCCCCCGGGGCTCGGCGATGGGTGGATGTTGCCGACCGGCGGCTTCTTCGGCACCTTCTGGCTGCCGCCGAGGACCCCGTGGACGAGGACGCTCAGCTGGAGGTAGTCCCCCGGCACGGCGGTCGGCAGCCGTTTGGCGAAACGAGCGATGTCCGTGAACCCCGGACCGACGAGCGCGCGTAGCGCGACCAGCTGGCGGACGAGCGGCTCGATCTCGTGGATGTCACGGACCGTCGTGTCGCCGCTGGTCCGGACAACGCCGAGCGTGAAGTGGCTGAGTCGATTCACCTCGCCGAGCAGGCGGGTGAACTGCGCGGTCTGGTCGGCAAGCACGTGCGCCGCCGGAGCACCCTCGTCGATGGCCGCACGGAAGATGTCATCGCCTCGGCGGAGCGCAACCGTCAGGGTTCGCAACGATGTGATCGCACGATCGATGTCGTGACGGTGGGCTGCGAGCTCCGCAACGGTGGCGTCGAGGTTCTCGATGAGAAGCCGCGCCTGCTCCTGATGGCCGGACAGTGCTTTGTTGACCTCGGTGATGATCGTGTTGAGCTTGCTGATCCCCCCACCGTTCAGGACGGCCGACAACGCCGCGAAGGTGTCCTCGACGCTCGGCGCGGTCGACGTCCGGTCCTCACCGATCTGGTCGCCGGGGCGCAGGAAGCCCGTCGGCGTGCCGGGCGGCGGCGTCAGCTCGACGAAGTCGTCGCCGAGCGGGGTGTCGAACCGGACCTCCGCCGTTGTTCCGACCGGGAGCTTGACGCCGTCGTGGATGGCGAGCTCGAGGTAGGCGCGAAAGTCTCGGGTCGAGATCGACTGGACGCGGCCGACCTCGACGTCACCGAGGCGGACCTCCGCCCCGTCCGGCAGACCGAGGACGTTCCGGAAGACGCCCTGGATCTCATAGTGCGGCCCCGAGATGCCGCCCGGCTTCGGCAAGCCTTGCAGGCTCAGCCGGCAGCCACCGCACGTGAGCGCCACTGCCACCGCCAGCGACGCCGCAACCCGTCGACGCATCATCGGGTGCCCGCCACGAGCTGGCGGACCGTCAGGTCGTCCCCGGGTGGTGCACCGGGGGCGGAAGGCTCCTGCGCAAGCGTCGCGTCCGCAGCACACATCAAGTCGAAGGTGGTGGCGCCGGTGCCGCTCATCGCGTAGTGCCCGAGGCGGAAGAGATGCTTGCTCTCGTCGCCACAGAGCTGGCGCAAGACGCCTCGGCCGGCCGTCCCGTCGTACCGCGCCCGGGCGATCGGATGCCGCCCGTTGCGGTGGTAGACAGTGCGAGCGAAATTTGACAGTGCGAGCGGGCCGACGTCGTACACGGTCACGAGCTCTCGCTGATGGCGGGCGACGACGTGAAGAACCGAGGCCAACCTGTCGACCACCTGCGACAACGACCGGTGGTTGTCATTGACGAAGGTCTTCACCTGTCCGAGAGAGATGCTCAGCGACCGCAGCGCACGCCCCAACGCGGGCGCGTTACTGGCCAAGCTCTGCGTCACATCAGCGAGGTCGCCGGAGAACTGGCGGTAGAGCGCGTCGTTCGCGGCAAGCGTCTGGGTCAAGCTCGCAAGGTTGCGGATCGTCGAGGCGAGCTCTGGCGCAGTGTCGGACAGCGAGCCCACCAGATTTCCCAGCGCGACCGTCGTGGCGTGAATGTGTTTGCCGTTGCCGTGCAGCTCACGCGCGACGTTGTGCAAGGCAAGTGACAGTGCACCGCTCCGGTTCGCGCCTTCAGGACCCAGCGCCTTGGTCAGCTGGTCGATCGATCCGAGGATCTGGTTCGTGTCCAGTGGTATCGCGGTGTTGGTCATGGGAATGACGTCGTGATCCCGCATCACCGGACCGCCGCCGTCGGTGTAGGCCGGAGTCAGCTCGACGTAGCGGTCGTTGACGACGCCAGGCGCCATGAGAACGGCCTTCGCGTCTCGCGGCACTCTCACGTCCGAGTGCACCGACATGACCACGATCACGTCGTTCGGCTCCGCCGTCACCTTCTTGATCGTGCCGACCGGGATGCCGAGAACGTCGACATGATTGCCGGGGAACAGACCGGGAGTGCGACGGAACACCGCTGTGATCGTGATCGACCCGGGCCCGCGCAGCAAGATGACGGCCACCGTGCCGGCGGCGGCAAGAACTGCCACCACTGCCAGCACGGCGGCGACCGCGCGCGTCGGGATGCGGTTCACAGGTCACACCCACCGGTTGTCTGACCCCGGTCGCTGCACTGCTTGATCACGTTGTCGGGGATGAGAAGGGTCGGCGCCCAGAGGTCGTTGAACAACCCGGAGCCGTTGGCGTTCGCTGCGTTCTGGTCGAAGGTCGCGAGCGTGGGGATCGCATGTCCGATCGCTCGCTTGTTCTTGTCGAGCACCCGGCTGATGACGTCGAGGTTCTGAAGGAGCGGGCCGAGATCCGCGTGGGTGTGCCGCAGCAACGTCTCGACGTGTCTGGCAAGCCGGTCGACCGACGTCGACAGCGCCGTCAGTGCGGCCTTGCGTTCGCTCAACACCTGGAGGACCTGGTCGCTCTGGCCCATGATCGCGACGATCTCCGCGCGCCGTTGGTCGAGGACCCGGCTCACCTGGTCGCCTGCGGTGAACAGCCGATTGAAGTCGTTCTCGTGCTTCGCGAAGTTGGTGGACAGCGCCGCGATCCCGCGCATCGCCGCACGGACGGTCTTCGGTGAAGTGGTCGTCGCAGCGCTGACCGCATCGAGGGACTTCGTGAGCGTGGACACGTCGATGCGACCGAGGGTGCTACCGAGCTTGCTGAACGCGTCGACAAGGGTGAGCGGGATCGACGTTCGTTCGATCGGGATCGTCGCACCCGCCGGCAGCTGGCCCGCTCCCTCGGGTACGACGGTGACGTACTCGTTGCCAAGTGGAGTCAGCACCTCGACGTTGAGGCGGGTGTCGGCCCCGAGGCGGACCCCATGTCGGACGGTGAACGTCATCCGGACGTGATCACCGTCGAGCGACAGGCTCTTCACCGTGCCGACGCGGACTCCCGAGAGCCGGACGTCCTCGCCGGGGGCGAGGCTCGCGGCGTTGGCGAGGTTCGCGTGATAGGTGGTCGCGCTGGTGAAGATCTTGCCGAACTCGAGCGCGAAGACCAGGGCTGCGATCGTGACGACGACCGTGCCGATCGCCAGCGGCACCGGGCGGCGTTCCGAGAACAGCTTCATCGGCACACCTGCGTGTGAACCGACTGGTCGCCCACCGGTCCTTGCGGAAACTTCAGCGGCAGCGGCAGCGGGATGGATGGATCGCCCGGGGCCGGTGCCTTGCCGGTGACGCGGACCGAGAGATCGCACACGTACACCTGCAACCACGACCCTGTACTGGTCAGCCTCGCGAAGGCCGACAGGAGTGTCGGGAGACCAGCCAGCGCCCGGCCGAACTGATGGTGGGCGCCGGCGACGGCGCCGGTGTACTTCCGCAGACCGTGAATGTCGCGTGAGAGCGAACGTTGGGAGCGTTCGAACAGACCCGACACTGCGGCCGCCACCTTCGCGGTGTTGTCGATCGAGGCGCCGATGACCTGCCGGTCGCGGGCGAGGGTCTTCGTGAGCTGGGTGAAGTCGCTGATGACCTGGTCGAGCTGCTGACTGTGGGCGCCGACCGTCTGGGCGACATCGGCGAGACTGCCGAGCAGCTGGTCGATTGCCCGCTGATGACCGGCGAGGTTCGTGGTGATGGTCGCGAGCTGGGCGAACAGATCGTTCATGGCCGAGCCTTCGCCCTGCAGGACCTGGACGATCGAGCTCGCGAGCTGGTTGACCTGGTCAGGCGAGAGCACCACGAACACCGGCTGCAGGCCGTTGAGCAGATCGGTGAGATTGAGCGCGGGCGTCGTATGGGTGAAGGGAATCGTGTCGCCGCCCTGCAGCTCAGTGCCCTGGGTCTTGCCTGGGGAAAGCGCGAGGTAGCGCTGGCCGAGCAGGTTCGCGTAGTCAATCCTGGCCCGCGAGGTCGTATACAGATGCTGCGTCGTCGTCATCGAGAAGGTGACGCGTACGTCGTACCCCACCAGATCGACACCGGTGACCTTGCCGACCTCCACGCCGGCGGCGCGTACCCGGTCACCGGTGTGCAGGCCCGACGCATCGTGGAACATCGCGTGGTAGGTGTTCTTCTTCGCGAAGTTGGTGTCGGTGAGGCTGAAGATCAGGATCGCCCAGAGCAGGATCGCGATCGCGGCGAACGCGAGCAGCCGTAGCACCAGACCGCGCTGGCTCACTGCGCGCTCCGCGCGATGACCGGGCCCAGCAGCAGGCTTCCGATGGCGGCCGATGTGTGGTCGACGGTGATGCCGAGACCGCGCAAGATCTTGGCGATCGCAGACTCTTGCGGGTTGGTACTCGTCGGCGAAGGCGCGGCGACCCGGCGGGGCGCTGCCGATGACGTCGTCGCGGTCTGCACCGATCTGCTGGAGCGTCCCGGGCAGTTCGGTCCGGCGAGCCGGCCGTAGCGGGGGCAGTCCTTCGCCGAGTACGGAAACGGATCCAGCTCCCGGCGAAATGCCTGGTCGGCCAGCGCTCGACCGGTCGGTCCGCCCTCGGCTGCGAACAGGAAGGTGTACGGGTCCGGTACCGGCAGCAGGACGTTGAAGTGGATGTACGGACCCGGGCCAACGGCGCTGGACCATGACCTGGTCCAGTTCGACAATCCCTTGGTGATCTTGATCAACGAGGCCGGATGGCGACCCAGGCTGACGAGCAGCGGCTCGACATTTGCGACGACTTGCGCGTAGGTCGCTGCTGTGTCGCTCAGCACACCGCTCAGCTGGCCGGCGAATCGAGACCCGTTGGTGAGCACCGAGGCGAGGTTCGTCTGCTGGTCGACCACGGTCTTCGCGGTCGTGGTCAGGTTGTGAAGTGACGCCTGCAACGGTCCGACCGAACCGACGAGGGCGGCGGCGGCGGTGGCCGCGAGCCGGAAGTCGTCGACCAGCGTCGGGAGTTCCGGACGCAGCATCTGCAGGTAGCCACTCACCTGGTCGATCGCGCCGCCGATCTGCCGGCCGTGGCCCTTGAGTGCTGTCGCGACTGCGGAGAGCGCCGCATCGAGCTGCGCGGGATGCACGGCTCGGAGCACGTCGTACAGGTTTGCCAGCGTGTCCTGCAACGACCCGGATGGCGACGAGGTCGAGGCGACGATGACCTGGCCCGGAGCGAGATGGCCGTCCGGGACGGCCGGCGGCAGCAGGTTGACGTACTGGTTACCGAAGATCGACAACGGCGCGACCACCGCCTCGACGTTGGCCGGGATGACGGCGGCCTTCGACGGAGTGAGCTTGAGGTCGACGAGCGCCTGACCGTCGCGGTTCAGCCGCTCGCCGCTGGCGACCGTCCCGACCGGGACGTCGAGATACTCGACCCGGTCACCGGGTCGGACGGCGTTGCCCGCCGCAGGGAGCTCCGCCGAGACGCGCACCGTCTTCGACAGGCTCCCGGTGAACGCCGCGAAGACGAAGACGATCGTGCCGACCACCGTCGCGAGCAGCGCGATCCCTGCAGTGAAGAGGACCCATGGCTGCTCCGAGAGCCGCCGCCGCGGTGCCTCGCTCGACGTCGCGCTCATCCGGTGATGTGGATTCCTGGCGAGGTGCCCCAGAACAGCAGGGTCATCAGCATGTCGGTGATCGCCAGCGTCACGATGCTCGCGCGGATCGCGCGTCCCGTCGCACGACCGACGCCCTCGGGACCACCGCCCGCCGTGTAGCCGTAGTAGGTGTGGATCACGGTGATGAGCACGACGAAGACGATGACCTTCACCGTCGAGAACACCACGTCGCGCGGGGTCAGGATCGAGTGGAAGTAGTAGCGGTACGTGCCGGTCCCGACGTGGGCGAAGAGGCTGACGGCTTGCTCGGTGCAGAAGTAGGCGCCGGCCAGCGAGATCAAGTACAGCGGGATCACGGCGATGAGCGCCGCGATGACGCGGGTGGTGATGAGGTAGGAAAGCGAAGGGATGCCCATCACCTCGAGCGCATCGATCTCTTCGCTGATCCGCATCGCGCCGATCTGCGCGGTGAACCGGCAGCCGAGCTGTGCCGCGATGCCGAACGCCGTGATCAGGGGCGCGATCTCACGGGTGTCACCGAAGCCGGCGAGGAACCCGGCGAGCGGGGCCAGCCCGATGACCTGCAGGCCTTGCACTCCCTCGACGCCGATCTCGATGCCGACGGCCGCCGACAGGATGATCAGCACGGCCGTCGTGCTCGCCGTGACGGCGAGCAGGCGCCCGCCGAAGGTGACGTCAGTCAGCAGCCGCAGCACTTCGCGCAGATAGCGCCGCAACACCGACGGCACCGAAACGACGATCTTGCCCGTGAAGATGACGAGGCCGCCCAGCCATTGGATCTGGTCGCTCACGCCCTTGCCTGCCCGTCGGATCCGGAGCAGGGCCGCGCCGCGCGTCGGGACCGTCACCAGCGCCATCAGGTGATCCTCGGCGGCGCGACGGTCAGGTAGATCTGAGTGATCACGAGGTTCGTCACGAAGAGCGCGATCCCGGTGACAACCACGGACTCGTTGACGGAGATCCCGACCCCGGCCGGGCCGGGCTTGGTGTTGAGGCCTTTGAAGGAAGCGATCGCCGCCGCGAGGAAGCCGAAGATCGCGGCCTTCACCACCGACACGACGAGGTCGGACGGCTGGGCGAAGGAGCTGAAGGTGTTGAGGAAGCCGCCCGCAGTCCCGTGGAGGAACGCGACGTCGGAGAGATAGCCGCTGACGATCGCCGTGAAGGCGACCACTCCGTTCAGCAGCACAGCAACCACGACGGTCGCGGCGATGCGGGGTACGACGAGACGCTGCACCGGGTTGAGCCCGAGAACCCGCATCGCATCGATCTCTTCGCGAACGGTCCGCGCGCCTAGGTCGGAGCAGATCGCCGAACCTCCCGCGCCGGAGAGGATCAGCGCCGTCACGATCGGGGAGGCGTCGCGCACCGTTCCGATCGCGTCGACGGCACCGACGTAAGAGGTGGCACCGATCTGGCTGGCGAGACCGCCGACCTCGAGGACGACGACCATCCCGAAGGGGATTGCGATCAGCAGCGTCGGAAGCACGGAGACCGACGTGAGGAACCAGGCCTGGCCGACGAACTCCCGCCATGGGAACGTCCGCTTGACGATGCTCTCGACGAGCAGGATCGCCGAGTCCAGGATCATCGCTGCCAGCTGGCCGAGCGTGTTGACGCTCGCCGTGCCACTGTCGATCAGAGGTTGCAGATCGACGACTGGCCGGCGGGCCCGGTCATCGATCGCCATGCGTCACCGACATGCGCCCCTCGCTGGTGAATGACGGTGGACACTATGTCACCCGGGCGATTAGTAGACTACTGATCTACTTAAGTCCAGGAAAGGGTCAGCAGTGCCAGCAGTGAGCACCGCACCGACGCCGCGTCGGCGCCGCCTTGCCGTCGCCGACCGGCGCCACGAGTTGATCGATGCCGCCCTCGTCCTGTTCAGCTCACAGCCCGCCGACGACGTCACGCTGGACGACATCGCCCGACAGGCAGGCGTGTCACGAGCACTGGCCTATCGCTACTTCGGCAACCGAGCCGACATCTACGCCGAGGCGATGCGGCGCGCAGCAGACGAGTTCCTCACTCGGCTCGATCCGCCGCGCAACGGCACGCCCCTCGCGCGAATCGTCCAGGCGATCCACGGATACTTCGACTTCGCCGAGGAGCACGCCGCTGGGTTCCAGGCATTGCTGCGCGGCGACCCTGCCTCGCAGGCAGGCGCCGTCGGGGAGATTGTCGCCGAGGTCCGAGCGGCGCTGTTCGACCGGCTGGTCGACGGCATGGGACGACGCGCCGCGACACCGCAGCTGCGGCTCGCGCTACACGCCTGGATCGCCGGTGCGGAGGCCGCGGGGCTGGACTGGCTGAGCCATCGCGATCTCGACCGGCAGGTCGTCGAGGACTTCTTGCTCGACCAGCTGTACAACGCCCTGGCGGCCGTGGGGCGCACCGACGACGACGTCGCAACCTTCTTGAGGGGGATCTCGTGAGCTCCATGACCTACGAGCAGTTCGGCGCGGCGTTCGTGCACGAAGCAGTCACCCCCGAGCGGATCAGCAGCGTGATCCGGGGCGTCGCGGGTGGGATCGTCAAGGTCGGGCCGATGGCCGCAGGGCCGGGCGGTGTCGCCAGCGCTTCGGCAACCGGGGACGTCGGCGATCCCGTCATCGAGAAGACCGGCGACGAGCCGCTCACCTACGCGGTCACCCTGCCCGTGGACCTCCAGGTCGACGTCATCGTCGCCGGCACCCATCACCGCTACAAGGCCCGCGCGTCGGTCCGGATCGTGATCAAGGTCCATCTCGAGGCGCCGTTGTCGATCTGCATCGAGCCGATCCCCCCGGCCCGGCACGACGTCACGGTGTCGGTGCGGGCTCAGGGCCTGCCGGCGAAGGTGCTCGGCCGGGTCGGCGACATCGACAACGAGCTTCGGCGCGAGATCGCGTCGTACGTCAGGCATCGGATCGAGTCCGACGGGTCGGAGTTCTCCAACGTCGACCTGCGCCCACTCATGCAGGCGGCGTGGCCGACTGACTGACTACATGGCCGACCGCCAGGTGGCCGACTCCTACGGGGCGGCGGCTTCGCTGAGCCGCTTCAGGTTGCTGAGCGTCTGCGCCATGTTCTCCTGGTTGTGACCGGGCCGGTCCGGTACGCCCATCACGACGCCGGACAGCTTGTCCATCCATCCTGGTCGCCGGTCGTCCCACATCTCACGGACCGTGGTCAACGTGCCGGATGCTTCGAACTCATACGTCCAGTCAGCGATCGGCACGCCGGCGAAGCTCACATGGAACGCGAACCGCTTGCCAGGGTCGGCTTCGGTGATCTTCACCGAGGTGGACCAGCGGCGCCAGCCGGCCTGGTTGTTGCCGCGGAACCGAGCACCGACCTCGGGCCCGCTGGCACCACCGACCCATTTGCCGCCGGTGTTCTCAGGGCTGAGCTTCCCCATCTCGGGGAGGTTGGCGACCAGCTCATACAGCGTCGTCGGATCGGCGTTGATCGTCTCGGATACCTCGAGGTGCTTGTCAGCCATGCCGCAATCCTCCTGCATCCAAGCGATTCCTTCGACAGTGGTCAGCGAATTCGCGTTCGCGAGCGGCGTGAGACCGCTGCTAGTGTCGATGTCGACGCGCCGCTAGCTCAGTTGGTTAGAGCAGCTGACTCTTAATCAGCGGGTCCGGGGTTCGAGTCCCTGGCGGCGCACTCTGCAAGCGTGTGACTTCGGGTCGCAAGGGTCGTGAGCCGTGCGCGACGTCCCCGCGGCGCTAGCGACTCACGAGTCGAGCCGTCAGCTCGTCGGTCATTCCCGCGGTGCGTGCAGTGCCGCCGAGCCCGCGCTCATCAGCTCCACGGCCTCCCGGCGCGGCAGGGCACCGAGCGGTGACGGACCGCGCTCATCCGGCATGCCGTAGCTCCAGGTCGGACCGTCGCCGAGATGAGCGATCGCCGCCGTGGCGACTGCCCCCGGGTCGGCGAGACCGTCGAGCTGACCACCAAGCCGCGCGAGCGATCGACGCAGCGACGGCGTGTCAGTGGCGCCGAGCACCAAGGCGAGGACGTCGACGCCATCGTCCCGCCACTCGGCCCAGAGCGACTCCGCGAGGATCAGGTCGAACGCCTTGGTCGCACCGTACGGCGCCAGGCCCTTGCCGCCGCACCACGCGGCACCAGAAGTGACGAGCACGACTCCCCCGCGCCGGCGCGAGCGCATCAGGCCGCCGAAGTGGTGGCAGGCCTCCATGACCGCCATGCAGTTACGCCGGACGAAGCCGCGAAGCTCCGCGATGTCGCGGTCGAGCAGCGGCAGGTTCACGCCGTCACCACCCGCGTTGTAGATGAGCAGCCCGATCTCGAGGTCGCTGGTGGCCTGCGCCAGCGCGTCGATCGCGCCGGGGTCACTGAGGTCGAGCTCCACGACCCGCGTCGCCACCGGAAGCTGGCCTGCGACCGCCTCGAGCAACGCTTTGCGGCGAGCCACCATGACGACGTTCACGCCGTGCCGCGCGAGCTCCTCCGCGAAGGCCTGACCGGTGCCGTCCGACGCGCCGGCGACTATCGCCCACGGTCCGTACTTGTCGATCTTCGTCACGGCGCCCCGTTCACTCGCTCCGGAAGATCGATTATCCCGGCCGCGTAGCGTGATGCTCTCGCTGGCTCGTTGGTGAGGCCGCCGTAGGGCAGGAATTCGCGGCGTCCTGGCGAAACTGGCGCACGAACCTCGACCGTTATCCAGATCGAAAATGCCTTGGGGGCATCTCAATGCGTTCTACACCCACCACCGGACGGCGTCTCGCCGTCGGGCTTGCCACCGCCTCGATGCTGGCCGGCGGCGCGGTTGCCATTGCCCCCGCCGCAGCAGCCAGCGCGCCGCATCCGGCCGCCGTCGCCGTCGCCAAGCCCGCCGTTGCGCCGGACTTCGCGCCCGCGAGCGCAGGCGTGCAGCTGGTGCGCCAGCCCAACGGCAAGCTGATCCGCGCTCGCCTGACGCCCGCGACGAAGGGCGGCCTGTTCGAGACGGTGCCGGGCGGCTTCAGCATCGGCCGGGGTGCGGACGGCTACTACCGGTACGTCCTCGGGCGCGACGCGAACGGCTCGCTGCGACTGTCGAACGTCATCGTCGGTCACGGCGCGGTGCCCCGTGGCCTCGCGCCGCATGCCGGTCGGCAGACCACGAAGATCTCGCCCGCCGAGCAGGAGATTCGTGACTCGATCCAGCGGCAGCTCCAGGTCGCTTCGTACAACGCCCAGTTGAAGGCCGCCGCCGAAGGCAAGCCGCGAGTGTTCCGCGTCCCCGCTCTGCTCTTCGCCACCTGGTGGGACCCGAAGAAGGGCCAGACGGAACCGCAGTTCCAGAAGGGCCACAACCGCAAGTACTTCAAGAAGCTCCTCAGCGGCTTCGGTGGCAACCCACGCGGCTCGGTCACCCAGTTCTACTGGGAGTCGTCGTTCGGCCAGTTCCTGGTCAAGATCGACGTCTACGGCCCCTTCACCTCGAACCGCTCGCGCACCGATCGGTGCTACTACGGCGACATCGGCGAGCCGCAGCCGATCACCGACGGTGACCCGCTCGGAACCGCCGTGCAGGCCGGCGGTGGTGGCGCGATCGGCATGGCGGCCGAGGTGCTGCCGCTGGCAGACCCCACGGTGGACTTCTCGAAGTACGACAACAACGGTGACGGCAAGGTCGACTTCACCATCATCATCCACTCCGGCGACGACATGGCGGTCACCGGCGATCCGTGCAACACGTGGTCGCATGCCGCGCAGGCGACGCTGGGCGCGGGCGCTCTCGTCGAGCAGACGCTCGGGCTACCGCCCGGAACGCTCAGTCGGGTCGGGGCGCCCACCAACGACGGCGTCACCGTCGACCGGGTGCTGACGATCGCCGAGGCGGAGTCGCCCGCAGACCCGTTGACCATCGGCGTCGCGAGCCATGAGATGGCGCACTCGCTCGGCGAGCCCGACTACTACGACACGTCGTACAACTCTGTCGGCACCGGCGACTTCGACATCATGTCGGGCGGGTCGTACTTGGGGAATCCGTCCGGCTCGAACCCGGCCATGCAGAACCCGGCAACCCGGGTCTTCCAGGGCTGGTTGAAGCCGCGGATCGTGCACAAGAGCCTGCGGCACGTACGGCTCCAGCCGCGGACGGTCTTCCCGAGCAGGCACTACTCCGTTAAGCAGACCGACCCGAACCTCCTGCTCGTACCCACTTATGAGGTCAAGCTCGGCGAGACCGACAAGGTCGGCCACACGTGGAGCGAGTTCGACGTGACGGGTCTGGCGAAGGACCCGAAGACCCACAAGTACGTCGTGGAAGGCTTCTACGTCGAGAACATCGCGCGGATGGCCCACGCAGGTCCTGAGCACAAGGGCGAGACCCGCGGCGCGATCTTCGACCGCAAGCAGCACAGTTCCGGGCTGGCGGTCTGGCACTTCGACTACTGGAAACGGTCGAACACGCTGTACGGCGGGAACGACGCCGAGACCGACACCACGCGCTACCAGATGGATCTCGAGGAGTTCGACCAGAACGACAACACCCAGGAGCTCCAGCTCAACTACTCCCGCGGCAACCCGAGCGATCTCCTCCAGGGGGCTGCGACAGGTATCACGTCGGGCACCCACAAGCTGCCCCCGGGAGACGAGCCTGCGAAGGGTGATCCGCAGAACCCGATCGACCTCGGCGGCACGACACCACCGGCTGCCACGAGCAGCCAGGACTTCACGGTCGACAAGAACCCCAACAACGCCGCGATGACGGTCACCGTGGGCAGCACGAACCCGGCCGGCGACTGCACGCTCAGCCTCACCGACCCCAAGGGCAAGACGACGCCGGAGACCGACTCGACCGGCGCCGGCGAGCAGGAGTCGTACTCGGTCAAGAACCCGATGCCAGGAAAGTGGACCGCCACCGTCGGGGACTTCGCCGGATGCCTCCAATGGACCGGCACCGTGCGTTTCACCGGGCCTGGTTCGTACACCACCGAGGGTGCAGCAGACACCTGGTCGAACTGGAGCCGCAAGCCGACTGGGTGGGCGTTCACGAACATCGGGCCGCGGAAGTATGACGACGGTCTCGACGAGCAGCAGGACACGAGCCGCAACAACTCGATCACGCTGGATGTCGTCAACCTCAAGCACCGAGCCGACGTCTCACCCGGCTTCGTCAGCGGCGCACACAACAGTCACAACGGGACGAACGCGGTCTCGGCTGGCCAACGCAACCGCCTCGCCGTGCCCGTGTTCTCTAACGGCGGCAAGGCTGCGGGCCGGGTCACCGTAACCGTCCGCAGCAACTCGGCGCACGGGCACGTCGTCGCGAGGCGGCAGGTCAAGCTCGGTGCATTCAGCCGCAAGAACGTGTCGTTCACGTATCGGCCAGCACATGAGGGTGCCTATCACCTGTACACGAGTGTGCGACGCGCCCATGGCCGCCACGATGCCGACAAGGGCAACAACGTGCAGATGTCCGAGGGCTGGGCAGGACCGCGCGTTGCGCACACCGCAAAGCGCGGCCGGGTGCTCGTCGTCGACGACGACGGCCTGCTCAACCAGGAGCGGGCTGTCACCGGCGCTCTGGCCTCACTCGGGATCCGGTACGCCGTGGTGACGGCGCACCCGCAGTACAAGACGTTGCGCCGTTACGCGGCGGTCGTCTGGGAGGCCGGCACCGACCGTTACATCGGTCAGCTGAACTTCCAGGACCAGGCCGTCGTCACCAAGTACCTCGATCACGGCGGCAAGGTGCTGTTCAGCTCCAACCGACTGATCGACGCCATGGGAATCGGGCAGACCGCGTCGACGCCGCAGTCGACGACCGGTCAGGTCAACTTCGGTGCGCACTATCTCGGCACCGTGACTCCCAACTCGTCGTACACGGCGACTCAGGAGAAGCCGGTCAAGGTGACCGGTCGCGGTCTGCTGAAGGGCATCAAAGGCCGGATCGCACCCGAGATGATCCGCCCGTTCGTCGACTTCGGCGCATTGTCGAGCAAGGCCGAGACGGCGGTCGGCACGACCGTGCGGCCCTACGGCAAGGTCTCGGGTGTCGTGTCAGCGAAACGCAAGGACTTCCCGGCGATCCGGCCCACCGCCAAGCCATGGCTCGGCACTGCCGTCAATGGCGACGCGAAGCACCACCACTTCAAGACGATCACGCTGGGCTTCAACCTGGGGCAGGACACGAATGCCGCGACCTCGGTGCGGATCGTTCGTGCCGCGATGCGTCACTTCCATGTGAAGCTGCATGGGTTCCATGCCCGGTCGGCGTCGCCTGTCATCTACGACGTGTCGGTACGTGACCAGGTCAGCGGTCGCTCGACGCCGATCACCGCGATCGCCGTCGGTCGCCACGTCGGCGCCGTGACACTGCACTACCGCACCCACGGCAAGTCCTACCGCTCGGTCCGGATGCGCCGGACCGGGCCGCACGGTGTCTACGTCGCGAAGATCCCTGGGCACGCTGCGACCCCCTCCGGTGTGGACTACTTCATCCAGGCGGGCCGCGGCCATCACCGCGCGTTCGCGCCGTCGCTGGCCCGCACACATCGCCTCGCCTATGCGATCGGTGTGCAGCTCCCCGAGGTGCCGCGACGTCATTGAGTCCTGGAGTGACACGATCACGACATGGAACACGTGCAAGGAATCGGCGGGTACTTCCTGCGTGCCCAGGACCCAGACGGCCTCGGCGCTTGGTACCGGGACTGCCTGGGGCTGGAGACGGATGAACATGGGCTGTGGCAGCCCGTGGCCGGGCCGACGGTGATCGCCACGTTCGAGTCGGACACGGACTACTTCGGCAACCGCAACCAGCAGACCATGCTCAACTTCCGCGTCAGCGATCTCGATGCGATGCTCGCTCAGCTGCGCGAGCGGAATGCCGTCGTGTCCGACGACGTCCAAGAGATGGACGGGGTAGGGAGATTCGCATGGGTCACGGACCCTGAAGGCAACCGGATCGAGCTGTGGCAGCCGGTCTGATGATCCATCACTGACCAAACGCGCCCCGTCGAGCTGGACTGGCGATCAGCGGCCGACGGACAGCAGGTCCTTCAACCGGACCCCAGCCACCACACCGCCGTCGCACAGGATGTCGGTACCGGTCAGGTAGCCGGCCTTGTTGCTCGCGCAGAACGCCAGGACCTCGGCGATCTCCTCGACGCGACCGAACCGCTTGAGTGCGGCGAACCGCAACATCTGTCCAGCGCCGTGATCTTGCTCGAGCCGTCCCATCGGTGTGTCGATCGATCCGGGCGACACCGAGACGATGCGCGCCCCGCGGGCGCCGAACTCCGACGCCATCTTCTTGGCGTGCCACACGACGAAGTTCTTGCTGATGGCGTAGGCGAAGCCGGACCGCTGCTCCTCGCCGGTGATCCGCAAGCGGCGCATCACCTTCGAGACAAAGCGCTCGGGATCAGTCAAGGCGTACTTGTACGTGCCCCGAGGCATGGCGGCCCGGGGCGACATGTACGCCGACATCGAGGCGACGTTCACGATGCGGAACCCGGGTGCTGCCCCGGCAAGGAACGCCGCGGTGACGGCCACCGTCCCGAGCGCGTTGATCCGCAGCATCATCTCCGGGCCGCCCATCTGGGGGCTCACGCCTGCGGTGTGCACGACCGCGACAACCTCACCGAGCGATCTCGCCCGCTCCACCAACGCGCGTACCGAGTCGCCATCTGTGACGTCGCAGCGGGTTGCATCGGCGTCGACCCCCGCGGCCCGCAGCTCTGCCACCGCCGCGTCGAGACGGTCATCGCTGACGTCGCTGAGCAGCAGACGGTGATTCGTGCCCATGATCTTGGCCGTGGCAAGACCCATTCCGCCGGCACCGCCGGTGATCACGGCCACCGTTCTGGCTTCGCTCATGCTGCTCCCGACCGCCACGACTGTCCGCTACGCCGACTCAGCCCACACTGATGGGTAGCGTCTCCCACCCGCGCACGGTTGACGTCTGCCCGAGTCTGGCGCCGTCCCAGTCGACGTCCCAGGTCGGGAATCGCTCGAGGATCTCCTCCAGCGCGATCCGACCTTCGAGCCGGGCGAGTGCGGCACCCATGCAGTAGTGCACCGCATATCCGAATCCGAGGTGCTGCGTGACCTTGCGGTGGATGTCGAACCGGTCGCCATCAGGGAATCGGCGGTCATCATGGTTGCCGGATCCGAGCAGGAACAGCATCACGCTGCCCGTCGGCACCACCTGGTCGTGGAACTCGACGTCGCGAGCGACGTACCTCGCGACGTGCGGGCCTGGTGGCTCGTAGCGCAGCGTCTCTTCGACCGCATTCGGGATCAGCGACCGGTCGGCGACAAGGGCGGCTCGCTGGTCGGGATGCTGCGCGAGGAGCGAACCCATCCAGCCGATCAGGCGCGTGGTGGTCTCGTTGCCGGCGCCGGCCACGACAGTGACATAGGTCAGCACCTCCTGCTTCGTGAGGGTTCTCGTGACGCCGTGCTCGTCCTCGAACTCCGCGTTGAGCAGGTCGGTCATCAGGTCGTTGGAGGGGTTCTTCGCGCGCCAGTCGATGTAGTCCTCGAACATCTCGCCACTGACGAACGACGCGTCCGTCACCGTCATCTGTTCACCGGCACGCGTGCGCAAGTTGTCGTCGACGGACTGGCGGACGGCGGCCTGGTCGGACTCGGGGATGCCGAGCAGCATCCCGATGACCTTGCTCGGCATCTGGGCGCCGAGTTCGGCGATCAGATCGAACTCCTTCGCGCCGATCAGCGGGTCCAGGTGCTGCTCGCAGTAGGCGCGGATCTGCGGTTCGAGTGCGGCCACGCGACGGGGGGTGAACACCCGCACCAGCAGGCTGCGGTGGATGTCGTGAGCAGGCGGATCCTCGAAGATCAGCGTGCCCGGTGGCAGCTCCAGGTCGGCCTTGATCAACTCGATGATCGCACCACGCCCGGAGTTGAAGGTCTCCCAGTCCGGCAGGCCGCGCTCGCAGTCGGCGTACCGGCTGAGGGCGTAGAAGTCGTACTTGTCGTTGTAGTACAGCGGGGCTTCCTCGCGCAGCCGACGGTAGGTCGGATACGGGTCTCGCGCGAGCTCGACGTCGTACGGGTCGTAGTAGACCGACGTCGCTGTCGTCACTCGCCGCTCATCTCTGCTCGAACCCGAGGTCGACCACCGGACGCTCGAGCGGGTTGATGTTGAGCTCTTCGAGAGCATGGGCAAGCTCCGCGTGGGACTTGCCCTGCAGGTACCCATCGATCGTGCGATGGAAGTTCGAGATGTGCCCCTCGATCTGCTCCGACAGCCGCATGTACTCGAAGCCCTTCGAGTGCAAACCCTGTTGCTGCCGCGGCAGGTTCGAGAAGTCCTGCGTCGGGATAGGTGGCACGCGCGGGTCGTCGTGCGCCCACGGGTCTGGCGGCGTCGGTGCGGACCGCTCCTCACCCTCGGGGAACCGCGTCAACGACCAGATCTCCATGAGCGTCTCCTCCGGTCCGAGCGGCCGGAAGCGGTACGACGAAGCGCTGCTGTACATCGGCAGGACGAAGAAGTGCGGAAAGCAGTAGACCATCGGTTCGGTCATGCCCTTCGCCTCGATCTCGTTCAGATCGGGGATCGCATGCCCCTCGGCGCGATGCCATTCGACGACCGCAGCGTTGAGGGTCCGCTCCCATGTCGCTCTGGCCTCGACGGGGTCAGCGGGCAGCTCGACGTCCTGCAGGCCCTCCGCCACTTTGACGTCATTCGCGTGCACCATGCCTGCCATGCCCTCGCTCATCACGCGCAGGTAGTGCAGCTCGGATTCGAGGAACATCTTCGGGTCGAACGCCTTGCCCTTCATCGGGTACCGGCCGGGGATCCGTAGCTGAGGGTGGGTCTCGAGTACGTGGTACTGCTCCATGAACGCCTCTTCGGCGAGCTTCCAGTTCACTGGGAGCCGGAAGGCGTACCACCACTCGGCACGCATGTTGTCCAGCTGCCAGGTGTCCATGTAAGAGGCGAACGGCTCAATACAACTGCGCAACGGCGGCGCCGAGTCATCGAGGTTGATCCACGCGCATCCGCCCCAGGTCTCGCATTGCACCGGGACGAGGCTGATGTCGGCGGGCTCGAGGTTGTGCTCGGCGAACGTGCCGCGCCGCGAGACGAACGTATTCGCACCATCGGTGCCGTAACACCAGCCGTGAAACGGACACGTGAATCCACTGGTCGAGCTGCCCGGCCCGTCGACGAGCCGCACCCCCCGGTGGCGGCATGCGTTCTGGAACGCGCGTACCGACATGTCGTCGCCGCGCACCACGATGACCGACTGGTCGAGGATCGAGTACTCGACGTAGTCGCCCGGCTGCTGGATCTCCTCGAGCCGGCACGCCATCTGCCAGACCCGCGACCAGAGGGCGTCGGCTTCCCTCTCGAAGAACGCCGGGTCGTAGTAGCGCTCCTTGGGGATGCGGTCCGGCGCATCAGCATCCATCGCGAACGGCACCTGGCGGTCGGTCATCTGTCGCTCCTAAGCCACGTCGGCGCGGCGCTTGCGAGCCCGCGCCGCCCTGGGTGAGTCATGTCGCGCCGAGAGCTCCTCGATGACCTCTTGCGATCGGTCGACGTCGAACTCGTTGCCATTCGCGCGCAGCTCTGCGAGCAGGTCAGTGAGCTGGTGGCGCTGATCCATGGACAAGCCGACCCGCTCGTAGACGCTCGCGTTCAAGTCCTCGGTGGCACTCGTCGCAACTCTGCGGCCGCGCGGGGTGATGACAGCGAGCGTGGTGCGCGCGTCGGACGGGTGCGGTACCCGTCGTACGTGCTTGTCCTGCTCCAACCGGTCGATGACGTTGGTCACGGTGGCCGGCGGAATTCGCAGGGTCTTGCTGATCCAGCTCAACGTCAACGACGACTCGGGATCGGTCGCGAGCCACGTCAGCACCTCGTACCGAGCGAAGGTCAGGTCGTGGCGCGCCATCACCCGGTTCACCTCGTCGTTGAGCAGCTGGAAGGAGCGAAGGATCGCAGTGAACACCGCCATCCCCGACGCGGCCTCCTCGTTCCACTGGCTCAACCAGACCCGGCGCGAGGCCTCGACGACGTCGAACGGCGCCGGCTCGTAGCCGCCGCGACCGGCAGTCACGCGGGCCATCAGCGAACCCCGCCCGAGCTGCGCAAGGCGCACCCGATGACGCCGTCGGCCTCGAGCGCGTCGATCTCGGCAGAGCTCAAACCGATTTCGCTCAGCAGCTCTGCGTTGTGCTCACCGAGCCGCGGCGCTGGCGTGCGGTGCCGTTTCTCGGGCCCGTGCGTGAATTGCATCGGGAGGGTGCTGTAGCGGCTACGTGGTGCCACCGGATGCTCCATCTCCTCGAAGAAGTTGCGGAACGCGAGCTGTTCCAGGTCGGGTTGGCGGTGCGGTTGGATGACTGGACCGATCGGTACACCAATCTGCCACAACTGGTCGACGATCGCATCGACCGGTCGGGCTCGGCACCACTCCTGCAACGCCGCATCAATCTCGTCATGCGCTGTGGCACGGCCCTGCGCCGTCGCCAGATTCGGGTCAGCAGCCCAGTCCGGCTTACCGACGGCATCGCACAGTGCTGCCCACTGGTCGTCCGTCGCCACCGCGATCGCGACCCAGTCGTCGTCGTACCTGTCGTGCGCTGCCGCGCGGTACAGGCCTTGTGGCGCAGCAAGTGGCCCGCGATTGCCCGACCTGGTCAGCAGGGCGCCGTACGCCGAGTGCTCGACCACCTGCTCGGCGGCGATGTTCAGCGCAGCGTCGACCATCGCGGCCTCGACCAGGCTTCCCTCACCCGTCCGCTCGCGGTGCGCGAGCGCCAGCATCAGCCCGACCACAGCGTGCAGTCCGGCGTTGGGGTCGCCCAGGCAGTACGGCTCGATCGGAAGCAAGTCCTCGTGACCGGTCAGCCACGTGAGGCCCGAAGCGTCCTCGATGACGAACGCGAACGCGGCCTTGTCCCGCCACGGGCCGTCCAGACCGAAGCCGGGCATCCGGACCATCACGAGGTCAGGTCGCACCTCCCGCAACGACTCGTACGTCAGCCCCAGCTGGTCGAGGACCCGTGGCGTGAAGTTCTCGATGACGACATCGCACGTGGCGACGACCTTGCGAATCAGCTCCCGGCCGCGCGGCTCGCTGAGGTCCACAGTCAGGCTCTTCTTGTTCGTGTTCAGCGCCGCGAAGATCGGCCCGCGCTCCCAGTACTCGTCCTCGGTCTGCGGTACGCCGCCGACCAGGCGGACGCCGTCGGGGCGGGACGGGGATTCCACGTGGATGACCTCAGCGCCGAGCATCGCGAGGACGTGACTCGCGAACGGCCCAGCCCAGAACGCCGTCATGTCCAGCACCCGCAAGCCACTGAACGGCAGCGGGCCCTTGGCCGACGGGGTGGGATCCCCGGCCGGGTGCGGGGACAGCCGGAACGGGGAGCCGGGATTGAGCACGCCGTCGATCGGGTTCGTGACGAACGTCTTGCGCTCGACGAAGTGGTCGAGGGTCGGCGAGTTCTCGCCGTTCGCGATCGGTGCGTTCGGAATCCGGAACGCGCTCGCGAGGTCGAGCACCTCGTCGCTCGTCCGGGCGGCCACCCACGCGTCGATCGTCGGCTGCAGCGCCGTTCGCTCGAGGAACAGCTTGGGGTCCTCGGTCCACTCCGGGTGGCCCACCATCGCGCAGAAGTCGAACCACTGCTGGCCGGTCCCGCATCCCAGCCCGACCAACGCGTCCTTCGCGGCCGCGACCCCGGGTGTCGGTGTGAACCGCTTCTTGCGCATCGGACGGCCGAGCTGGTCGTTGAACGTGACCGGGAAGTAGGTGAGCGACATCGCGAGCGCCTCGAGCATCGAGACGTCGACCAGCTCGCCGCCGTCACGGCGGGCCGATGCGAGAGTGCCGATCGCCGCGAACACCCCGGCGACCCACTCCCCCACTTGGCCTCCGACGTACGTCGGCGCGCGGTCCGGCGTACCTCTACCCAGACCGACGATGGCACCTGACCAGGCCTGCAAGGTGAACTCCGTGGCGGGCTTGTCGCGCCACGGTCCGGCCAGGCCGAACGGGGAGATCGCAGTGACGGTCAGGTGCGGATGCGCTTCGCGGATCGTGACAGGGTTCAGCACCTCTGCCAGTGCAGCGTCCCTCGACCAGACGACCGCATCTGCGGCAGCGAGCAGCTCGTGGACGCTTGCGAGATGCGACCCGTCCACCGCCAGATTGCGCTTGCCCGCGTTGAGGAAGTTGAACAAGGCACCGTCAGCGCCGTCGGCGATCGCGGCGCCCGACGCCGACCACCGGCGCAACGGGTCGCGGTCACCGGACTCGACTTTCGTGACCTCCGCGCCACCGTCGGCGAGCAGCTTCGTGCAGTACGCCCCAGCAATCCACGTCGACAGGTCGACGACGCGATAGCCGGACAGCGGTGCCATCGCTGTCACTCAGCCGCCGGCTGCCGGCGCCCACCGCGTGACAGCCGCCACTCCGGCGGGAACTGGCTGTCGTTGTCCTTCACCGCATTGTTGAGGCCGGCGTCCATCGTCTCGTTCGACAGCGTCGCCAGCGAGTTGTCGGTGTCGGCACGCAGCTGGCCGCCCATCGACTCGAGCCACGCGGACAGCAGGCTGCCCATGCGCTCGCCCTGGTGCTGCTTCATGATCTCGAAGAACACCTTCTGGATGAAGATCGTGTCACTCGGCCGGGTCCTGGAGCAGGCCTGCGCGTACTTGTCGGTCTCGGCCTCGAGCTGGTCCCGCGCTACGACGCTGTTGACGAAGTTGCAGTCGTACATCTCCTCGGCCGAGAACGGGCGACCGGTGAACACCATCTCCTGGAACTTGCGCAGGCCCATCATCGTCGCCCATTGCCACATCCGTGGTGCGTAGCCGACGTAGCGGAAAGCCGGGTGGCCGAACAACGCGTCGTCAGAGGAGATCACCAGGTCGGCGTCGGCTGCCTGGTAGAAGTGCCAGCCGTACACATAGCCCTTGCACTCGAGGATGCTGATCTTCTTGAACTCGGCGAGCGACCGGCACCCGGATCCGGGGTCGGCGTACCAGTGCAGCAACGAGGCACCAGCACGGTAGGACTTGTGCGGCGGCATCGTGACGTCCTCGTCGACGTCGATGCCGAACTCTTCGTGCAGCGCGGTGCCCTGCTTGCGTTTTGCCATCAGCTCGTCGAGGTCCGCGCCGGTGCCCAGGTGGTCACCGACTCCACGGATGACGAGAACCTTCACGTCGTCGTCGAGGCTCGCCTTGAAGATCAGGTCGCCGTAACGACGACGCGCTCCGATCGTCGGGATGTTCAGCTGGTCGGGACGATCGAAGGTGATCGTCGCGATCCGCGAGACCTTGTCCTTCTCGTACCTGATGATCTCTTCGGGCGGCGGGAACTCTTCGACCACGACGTCCTAGCTCCTTGCCTCGCGGAACGGGTTTGCCGACAACAGCGTCGGACCCGAGTCGGTGATGAGGACCGGCTCCTGCCCGTAGACAGCACCGACGCCCTCCTGCCACACGTAGCCGGTGAGGGCCAGCACCATGCCAGCCTCGAGCTTCTGCTCCGCGGCCGTCTTCGGCAGCGCATGGCTGACCAGCGGAAGGTCGTTGCCGTGCCCGAGCCCGCGCGCCACCGGGGTCGGCGGCGCCGGCAGTCCCGACGCGTCGTACGCGTCGAGCAGGTCGGTCGCCGGCGCACCCGCTCGGCAGGCGTTCACCAGTCGATCCCAGAGCTCGTCCCACGTGTCGAGCAGCGAACCCGCCGCCGAGGCGAGGCCGTTGAGGCAACGGGTGCGACCCACCTCGCCGATGTAACCGCCGGCGAGGACCCCGGCGTCGAACGAGACCAGGTCGTCAGCCGCGATGGCCGTGTCACGGCTCACGTTGGCCCAGGCTTCGGTGCGAGAGCTGATCCGCGCCACGTCTTGGGTCGTCGGAGTCGTGATGCCTTCCTCGGCCATGGCCTCCATGAACACGCCTGTCAGCTGGCGGCCGGTGACACCGACGGCGAACGCCTGCTCGGCCGCCGCCAGAGCGCGCTCCGCGATGCCTATCGCCACGCGAATCGCGTCGATCTCCTCGGGCAGCTTGATCCGGCGCACCTCACGCAGGAGCTGCTCACCATCGACCAGCTCGGCGTTCGGGTACGCGGTCCGGATCAGCCGTGCGGTCGACGGCATCAGGCCATCGGTCGCGACGGTCCGCGCGGCGTCGGCGCCGTGCACGCCCTGCAGCATCTTGACGGTGTTCGCCCCGTTGAAGGTGATGCCGTGCAGGTGCTCGTGCGGGATGTCGGGCGGGACTCCTTCGTCCCACGTCTGCACCAAGTGGATGTCGCCGGTCTCGCGCACGTATATGCAGCCCGGGCCGAAGGGCCGCGAGCCGTTCAGCCACAGCCGAGGAACACCTGCGATGTAGCGAGCATTGGCCTCGCGACCGGTGATCAGGATGTCGATGCCCGCGGCTTCCATCTGAGCGAGCACGCGTTCCCGCCGCGCCGCTCGCAGCGCCGCGTCATCGGGCAGAATCTCGGTCGTCAACGTAGTCCTCAGAACGGGTCGTACGGGTAGTCGGTCATCGGCTCCCACCCGTCCTCGGTGATGAGGAGCACCTCCTCGGAGCGGTAGCCGCACTGCCCGTTCTCCCAGACGATCGGCTCGAGGACGAGCAGCATGCCGGCTTCGAGGACGTACGACGCGTCGAACTCAGGGCCGATGTCGCTGCCGACAAACGGCATCTCGGCGCTGTCGATGCCGAGACCGTGGCCGAGGTAGAAGTGGTCCATCCAGGGTTTGCCGCCGCCGGCCACCTCGATCGCTGCTGCGGTGAGATCGGCGCACGTGGCGCCCGCCCGGAGCTTGCCGAGTACGGCGGCCATGATCGCCCGCCACTTCTCGAACTGCGCCCGCTGAACCGCGCTGGGCTCGTCCCCCACGATCCAGGTTCGCCCGAAGTCGGACTGGAACCCGCCATAGCTGATGCCCATGTCGACCCACAGCACGTCGCCCTTGACGACCTCGCGCTCCGTCGTGAGCAGCGGGCAGGCGAGGCCGCCGGTGGTCGTCCACGGACCGTCCTCGATCCGGTCCGGCATGATCTG
>JAFAZI010000118.1 GCA_019239875.1 Frankiaceae bacterium | reverse complement strand
ACAGCTCCGCGGTGTCCTGTGCCTTCAGACCCACCTTGTCGAGGTTGCGACCACGCTCGAAGCCCTCCATCCCTCGTTCTACGACGAGCAGCGAGATGCCGTGGGCGCCCTTCTCCGGGTCGGTCTTCGCGACCACGATCACCAGGTCGGAGTTGATGCCGTTGGTGATGAAGGTCTTGGAGCCGTTGAGGACCCAGTGGTCACCCGCGCGCTTGGCGTGGGTCTTGATTCCCTGCAGATCTGAGCCGGCGGCCGGCTCGGTCATGGCGATCGCGGTGATCAGCTCGCCGGAGCAGAATCCTCGGAACCATCGGTCCTTCTGCTCGTCGGTCGCAAGCCGCGCGAAGTACGGCGCGACAACGTCGTTGTGCAGGCCGAATCCAATGCCGCTGGCCTGTGCCTTGATCAGCTCCTCGCCGAGGACGGCGTTGTACCGGAAGTCCTCGGCACCGCCGCCGCCGTACTCCTCCGGCATCTCGAACCCGAGCAGCCCGTGCTTGCCGGCCTCGACCCACACCCCGCGATCCACGATGCCGTCCTTCTCCCACTGTGCGTGGAACGGCGTGATGTAGCGCTCGATGAAGCCGCGTGCGGTGTCGCGGAACGCCTCGTGGTCGTCGGTGTAGAGCGTCTTCTGCATCAGAACAGAATAGGGTTCGGCTTTCTACGCAGCGCGGCGGCCGCGGCGCATGACGCCCTTGGCTACCAGCACGGCGAGGCCGATCAGGATCAACGCCAGCAGCAGCGGGCCGAGCGCACTGACGATCGCGTTCACGCCACGATTGAACCGCGAGATCGACGTGTGCCAAGCCTTGTCGATTCCGGTGCGCTTGGCCGGTGTCGCTGCCGTCCCGGAGTTTGTGTCCGGCTCGCTGATCGCGACCGTCAACGTGCTGTCGGCGCTCTGGTTGCGGAGCACCTTGAGCTTGCCCTGCAAGCGTTCGATCTGCGACTGGATGTCGTCGACCCGCTGCTGGACTGACAGGGTCTCCCCGATCGTGTTGGCGCGACTGAGAATGGTCAGGTAGGTCGACCGGCTGTGTCGCAGCGTGTTGAGCCGAGCACCGAGGTCAACGACCTTGCCGGTCACGTCGTGCGCGTCGGTGGTCTGGTAGGTCACCTTGCCGAGCCGCTGCGCTGCAGTGACTGCGGCCTCGAACTTTGCGACCGGCACGCGCAGCACGACCTCCCCCACCACGCCGCCACTCACCGTGTCGCTGGTGCTGCTCGACACGTATCCGCCGAGGTCCTTGCCCTTGGTGATCAGCGCGCTCATCGTTGCCGGCACATCGCCCGCCGCAACGGTGATGTCGACCTCGCCGGTCTTCACGACGTACGTCGCACCGAGGCCGTTGTCATGCGGCGGCGTGTTGGCATAGTCCGCACCGCCTGAGCCGTTCGGCAAGGCACCGGTCACGGTGTCCTGGGTCGACTGTGTCGGTGCGAGGAGAGCCGAGCCACGGTAGGTGTTGGCCGCTGCGCGACGGGGATGCGGCACTGGCAAGCCAGGAGCCGCGGGAGCGACGGAAGGGGCCGCCGCGATGGGAGCGTTCCTCGTGGTGGCGAGTGCTCGGTGCCGGCTCTTCGTGAGACGGTCTGCTGGCGATTTGAACTGATCGGACAGAGGAACGCCCGGGTTGGCAACCGTCTGCCGCTTGGTGCTGAGCGGTGCGCCCCCGCCGCCGATGGCGATCGCAATCGCGACGAAGACGACAGCAGCTGCGGCGACGAGCGCGACCGTGCGCCGCGGTGTCCAGCCGCCGCGAAGCCATGTGGTGCCGGGTCGTGCGCGCTCGGCGCGCTGCAGCTGGCGGCTCTGCGCCTTGGCGGCCGCGACCAGATCAGCCAGCTCGGCCTCCTCGGCGTACGAGGAAAGGGTGTCGCGGATCAGCAGCTCGGTATCGGTCATGACGGCCCCGGGGAAACAGCGTCGGCGAGGTCGACGACCATCCGGAGACGGTCGAGGGCTCGGGTGGCGTGCGTGGCGACGGTCGAGGCGGTGCAGCCGAGGATCCGGCCGATCGCCGCATCGTCCAGATCCTCGTAGTAGCGGAGTACGACGACGGCTCGCTGCCGCAACGGCAGGTCGCCGATCAGCTTCCACATCGCCTCGCGGTCACCGATCGCGGCGGTGGGGTCGGTCTCACCCCTGTCATGCACTTCGGCCACCGGGCGTTCCGACCACGAGCGTCGGCGCCGCCAGGACAGCAGCTGGTTGACCATGACCTTGCGGACGTAGGCGTCCGGGTTGCTCTCGGCAGCGAGCTCGGACCACCGGCCGTGCAGCCGGGCGAGGCCCTCCTGTGCGAGGTCCTGCGCGAGCTGGTGATCACGCACGAGGAGATAGCCGAACCGGATCAGGCCAGCCTGTCGAGCCGCGGCGTACTCCTCGAACGAGATCGAGGTCTCCCCCGCGCGCCACCCTGGCTGCTGGCTCACACCACTAGTAACGCCGCACGGGCCCGGTTTCCGCTACACCCTTCGAAAATTCAGGTGGATCGCCTTGACAAGATCGAGCCATGGGCGAACTGGCGGTCGCGGCTGACTCCCCGAGCAGAGCCGATGTCATGGCGTTGCTCGAGCGGCACTTGGAGTTCGCCTACGCCAACAGTCCGCACGCCGACGTCCACGCGCTCGACGCGACCCGCCTCACGGCGGACGGCATCTCCTTCTTCTCCGTTCGCGACGACGGTGAGCTGTTAGGTGTCGGTGCGATCAAGGAGCTGGATCCGACACACGGCGAGCTCAAGTCCATGCACACCGCGATCGCGGCCCGCGGACGCGGGGTCGGCCGGTTGATGGTCAACCATCTCCTGTCGGTCGCGGCGGCGCGCGGCTACACCAGGGTGAGTCTCGAGACCGGAGTGGGCGATGCCTTCGCGCCGGCACTGGGCCTGTACGACTCGATCGGTTTCGTGAGGTGCGAGCCGTTCGCCGACTACGTGCCCAGCGAGCACAGCACGTTCATGACGATGGAGCTCACGACGTAGGCGCGGCCTTGTTGTCGCGGCCGGTGATCCGGATCGCGAGCCGGATGACGGCGTAGGCGAAGGCCAGGATCAGGGCGGTCAGCAGCAGCGGGCCGAGCGCACCGATCATCGCCTGCAGCCCGTGGTTGAAGCGGTCGATGGACTTGTGCCACGCAAGGCTGAAGCCGTGCCGTTCGTGGTCCACCGGGACCGTGCTCGGAGCGGCGCCCTTCTCGACCACGTCGACGGTCAGCGTCCCGTCGTTGCTCTGGTTGCGGAGCACCTTCAGCTTGCCCTGCAGCTGTTCGATCTGCTGCTGGACGTCGTCGACTCGCTGCTGGACGCTGAGCGTCGACCCGATCGTGTGGGCGCGTCCCAGGATCGTGAGGTACGTCTGCCGCGTGCGCTGGAGCGCGTGCATCCGGGCCGCAATGTCGACGTAGGTTCCGGTGACGTCGTCTGCGCTCGTCTGGAGCGACGTCTGCTTGCCGAGCTTGCTGGCCGAGGTGATGGTCGACTCGAACTTGTTGACGGGGATCCGCAAGACCACCTCGCCGGACGGCGAGTCTGCGTAGGTGTCGGTCCGGCTCGAGGCGACGTATCCGCCAACGGTGCCGGCGAGATTCACCAGCCCACCGACCGCCGTCGGCACGGCTCCCTTGTTGACCTCAAGCGACATCGACCCGGTCTTCACCACACGTGTCGCGCCGAGATCGGTCCCGGCGACCGACGCGTCGCTGGCCACATTTCCCCCGCTAGCTTTAGTGGCGGTACCGGCGCCGGCACCCGCCGAGCCGGCGCTGCTTGCCTCCCCGGACGATGCGACGGGGACACCTCCGTCGGCCACGCCGGTCACGTCGGATCGTGCCGCCTTCAATCCGCTGATGGGGGCGGGAGCCGCTACCCCGGTCGCAACGCCGCCGGAGCCTGCTGTCTCGTCGCTGCTCGTGCCGCCGCCGACCGCGAAAGCGGTGGCGATCAGGGCGACGATGGCGACCACGATGCCGATCGCGATCTTTCGGCCGGTCAGGGTGCTGGTCACGGTGTCCTCCCGCGTCGGTTGCGGTTTGGACGCGACGTCAGCCCGCTTGGTTCCCCGCCGTTTCCGACTCGTCGACGACCACGAGCACCGCGCCTGCGTCGACCTGCTGACCCGCAGTCACTCTGACGTCGCTCACCGTGCCGCCCGTGGGGCTCGCCACCGTGTGCTCCATCTTCATCGCCTCGAGCACCACGAGCGGCTGTCCCTTCGCGACGGAGTCGCCGGACTCGACGAGCACCCGCACCACGGCGCCGGGCATCGGGGCGACGAGCGAGCCGGCCGCTATCGCATCCGTCGGATCGGGGAAGCGCGGCACAACGCGGTACGACGATGCGCCGAGCGGCGAGTCGACGTACACGGTTGCGCCGTCCGCCGAGATGATGACGCGAAGGGCCCGCCTCACCCCGTTGATCGTGGCGTCGACGACGTGGCCGGCCACGGCATGCAGGACAACGTCGACAGGGTTGCCATCGACCGTCACGGCCAGTTCTCCGTCACGGGCGAACCGGTACTGCACCGTCCGGAGGTCGTCGTTGCCCGCGTCGAGCACGAGCTGCTGGTCGGTGGAGGGATTGTTCCGCCAACCGCTCGGAATCCGTTGCTGCACAACGGCCTGGTCGCGACGGTCCGCCTGCAGGGCCAGCGCGGCGGCGACGGCATGCGCCGTGGCGCCGCCGGCCAGCAGCAGGGGCGCACCCAGCTCCGCCGGATCGTGTCGGTCGAGGTAGGCGGTATCCGTGCCACCTGCGAGAAACTCCGGCTCCCGCAGGATCTGCACGAGGAGATCACGATTCGTAGTGAGCCCGTGGATGTGCGATCTGCGAAGAGCGGTCGCCAGCACGGCCGCGGCCTCCGCCCGGGAGGGGGCGTGAGCAACGACCTTGGCGACCATCGCGTCGTAGTACGGCGACACAACGCTGCCGGACTCGACACCGCTGTCGACCCGTACCGTGTCCGGCACCACGAATCGGCTGAGGCGGCCGGTGACCGGGAGGAAGCCGTTCAGCACATCCTCTGCGTAGAGCCTCACCTCGATGGCGTGACCGGAGATAACGGGCGCGAGCGCCTCCGGCGGGAGTGGGTCGCCGGCGGCGACGACCAGCTGAAGTCGGACCAGGTCGAGGCCCGTGATGAGCTCCGTGACTGGATGCTCGACCTGCAGCCGGGTGTTCATCTCGAGGAAGTAGTAGTTGCCGTCGGGCCCGAGCACGAACTCGACGGTGCCGGCTCCGACGTAGCCGACCGCTTTGGCGGCGGCAACTGCTGCGTCGCCCATCTCCTGGCGGAGGGCGTCGTCGACCGCAGGCGACGGCGCCTCCTCGACGATCTTCTGGTGGCGTCGCTGAATGGAGCACTCCCGCTCGAACAGCGACACGACGTTGCCGTGCGTGTCTGCGAAGACCTGCACCTCGACATGGCGCGGGGCGTCGAGGTAACGCTCGAGGAAGACGGTGGCGTCACCGAACGCGCTGCCCGCCTCTCGCTCTGCTCCTTCAACCGCTTCGGCCAGCGACTCAGCCTCACGGACGATGCGCATCCCGCGGCCGCCACCACCCGCCGAAGCCTTGACCAGCAACGGGAATCCGACCTCGGCGGCGTCGGCTACGGACTCTGCCCACGGCAGTGTCGGTACGCCGGCCTCGCGCATCATGCGCTTCGACTCGAGCTTCGACCCCATCGACTCGATCGCGGCGGGGGGTGGCCCGACCCATGTCAGACCGGCGTCGGCCACCGCCTGGGCGAATGCCGCGTTCTCGGAGAGGAAGCCATAGCCGGGGTGGATGGCGTCGGCGCCGGTCGCGGCGGCGGCGGCGATCACCGCAGCCCCGTCCAAGTAGGTCTCCGCTGGAGTGTTGCCAGGCAGCCGGACGGCGTGATCTGCATCCCGGACGAACGGCATGTCGGCGTCCGCGTCGCTGAACACGGCCACGGTCGCAATCCCCATGGCGCGCGCGGTACGGAACACGCGGCGCGCGATCTCGCCTCGATTGGCGACCAGCAGAGTCCGGATCATCGCGCCCTACATCCGGAAGACGCCGAAGCCGCGGCGTCCCTGGATCGGGGTGTTGTGGATCACGGACAGCGCCAAACCGAGAACCGTCCGGGTGTCACGCGGGTCGATGATGCCGTCGTCGTAGACGCGCGCGGTGAGGAACAACGCCTTCGACTCCGCCTCGATCTGGTTCTCCACCATCTCGCGCATCGCGGCGTCCGCAGCCTCGTCGTACGGCTGACCTTTCGCCTCGGCGGACGCCCGGGCAACGATCGACAGGACGCCGGCGAGCTGCGCCGGCCCCATCACGGCAGACTTGGCGTTCGGCCACGTGAAGAGGAATCGCGGGTCGTATGCGCGCCCGCACATGCCGTAGTTACCGGCCCCGTACGAGGCACCCATGTTGAGGGTCAGATGGGGGACGTCACTGTTCGAGACGGCGTTGATCATCAGGGCGCCGGCCTTGATGATCCCCTTCTGCTCGTACTCCTTGCCGACCATGTAGCCGGTCGTGTTCTGCAGGAACAGCAGCGGCGTGTCGGTCTGGTTGGCCAGCTGGATGAACTGAGCGGCCTTCTCGCTCTCCTCTGCGAACAGCACGCCGCGCGCGTTGGCGAGGACTCCGATCGGGTAGCCGTGGAGCTGGCCGAAGCCGGTGACCAGCGAGGAGCCGTACAGCGGCTTGAACTCGTCGAACTCGCTGCCGTCGAGGATCCGCGCCAAGACGTCGTGCGGGTCGAACGGCTCCCGCAGGTCGGTCGGCACGATGCCGACCAGGTCCGCCGCGTCGTACAACGGCTCGCTGTACGACGCCGCCGGCGCGGGTCCCAGCTTGCCCCGGTTGAGCCGGCGGATGATCTGCCTGCCGAGCCGGATCGCGTCGACCTCGTCGACCGCGAGGTAGTCGGCGAGACCGCTCACCCTCGCGTGCATCTCCGCGCCGCCGAGCTCCTCGTCGTCGGCGACTTCGCCGGTCGCCATCTTGACCAAGGGCGGCCCGCCGAGGAACACCTTTGCCCGACCTTCGACCATCACCACGTAGTCGCTCATGCCGGGCACGTAGGCACCGCCGGCGGTCGAGTTGCCGAAGACCAGGGAGATCGTCGGGATCGCCGCGGCGGACTTCTGCGTGAGGTCGCGGAAGCCGGCGCCGCCGGGGATGAAGATCTCGCTCTGCGTGGGCAGGTCCGCGCCGCCGGACTCGACCAGGTTGATCACCGGCAGCCGGTTCTCCTTGGCGATCTGGCTCGCCCGGCCCTGCTTCTTCGCGCCGTAGGGGTTGACCGCCCCGCCACGGACGGTGGGGTCGTGAGCGACCACCATCACCTCGGTGCCTTCGACGACGCCGATGCCCGTGACGACGCTCGCCCCGACCGTGTAGCTGGTGCCCCACGCCGCGAGCGGCGAGAGCTCGAGGAACGCGGAGTCGCGATCGACCAAAAGCTCGATTCGCTCCCGAGCCAGCAGCTTGCCGCGCTTGCGGTGGCGCTCGACGTACTTCTCGCCGCCGCCGAGATTCGCCAACGCGAGCTGTCGCGAATGCTCCTCGAGGAGTTCGAGCAACGACTCACGCCGCGCCGCGAACTCCGGGGCGTCGCGGTCGACGCGATCGGGAAGCACCGGCACGCGAGGGAGCCTAGTGGTGCAGTGCAGGTCCGGCGCTAGGAGGCGATCGGCGCCGACATGCCTGTATCCCGATCGGTCGCAACGCCGCCAGCGCTCGGATCGGTCACGGCGCCATGATCGGTGAGGTCCAGCGACTGCCGGGATCGATCGATCAGTGGACTTGTGCCACCCGACCGGTCTCGGACGCGAGAGCGCGCGTCACCGCCGCTGATGAGCATGGTCTGCGAGCCAACCATGGGCCCTCCCCGCGAGGTTGCCAAAGGTGTGGGCACACCTCGGCACCCCCAACCTTCCTGGCCGATTCGCGGGGCGTCAACCGGTATGCCCGATTTGCCGGGATCCGGCAGGACGAACCTGCACTCCGGTGACGATCACACCGCGGCGGCGAGCGCTTCGAACTCGGCGTCGGAGAGCTGGATCTCCCCGGCGGCGCAGTTTTCCTCCAGGTGCGCGACCGACGAGGTGCCCGGAATCGGCAGCATGACCGGTGAGCGCCGCAGCAGCCACGCGAGCGCCAGTTGCGACGGGGTCGACCCGTGTTCTGCCGCGATCGTGGCCAGCGGGGATCCCTCCGCGGAGAGCTTTCCGGTCGCGAGCGGGAACCACGGGATGAAGCCCAGGCCCTCGGCCTCGCAGTAGTCGAGGACATCCTCGTGCTGGCGGTTGGTCAGGTTGTAGAGGTTCTGCACGCTCACGACGTCGACCAGCGTCCGCATCTCGACGATGGTGTCGACGCCGACCTCGGAGACACCGATGTGGCGGATCTTCCCCTCGTCCTGCATCGCCTTCAGCTCCCCCAGCGACTCCTCCATCGGCGTGCGAGGGTCGACCCGGTGAAGTTGGTAGAGGTCGATCCGCTCGACCTTGAGCCGCCGTAACGACATCTCGACGCACTGCCGCAGGTAGTCGGCGCGGCCGACTTGGCGCCAGTCACCCGGGCCGGTTCGCGTCAACCCGCCTTTGGTGGCGATGACGAGGCCGTCGGGATACGGGTGCAGCGCCTCGCGAATCAGGTCCTCCGAGACGAACGGCCCGTAGGAGTCGGCTGTGTCGATCAGGTCCACCCCGAGCTCGACCGCCCGGCGCAGCACCCGGATGCACTCGTCGCGGTCCTGGGGCTCGCCCCAGATGCCCGGTCCGGTCAGCTGCATCGCACCGAAGCCGAGCCGGTGCACGGTCAGATCACCACCGATGGTGAAGGTCCCGGAAGCCTCGATCGGACGGTCAGTGGTCGTTGACGTCATTCTCCGGTTCTACCCCGGGCGGATGGCCAGAATGTGGCCGGTGCTCTCGTTACCTGGCTGAGGTCGCGACGGGAACCGTCGCAGGTACCAGGACGCGCTCGCGAAGCAAGATGCTTGTGCCGCCGACGATCAGGGCGACAAACCCGACCGTCGCGGGACGGATTCCCGACAGCGGCAGCATCACGACGAGGGCGAGCAGCGTGGCCCAAGCGGCCGCCACGGTCGCGGTGGCGAGGCTGCGCGTGAGGACGTAGCGCTTCATGGCGGAACTCCGATGGCTGGGAGGCGGGTCGTTGCAGTGCCCAACGAGCCACCCCGGACCTGGTTACGCCCGCAGCCCGAGCTCCCAGAACGCCACCGCCGCGGCAGCTGCGACGTTCAGCGAGTCGATCCCCGCCATCATCGGGATCCGCACCCGCTCATCACAGGCCGCGGCCGCACGATCGGACAGGCCGGCTCCTTCGGTCCCGAGTACGACGGCAACCCGCTCGGTGGGACCGGCCGCGACCGCGGCCAGCGACACGGCGTCCGCGGCGGGTGTCAGCGCGAGCGCGCGGAAGCCGTGCGCTTGAATCACCCCGATCGCCTCCGGCCACCGGGGCGCTCGCGCGTACGGCAGCCCGAAGACCGCCCCCATCGAGACCCGGACCGAGCGCCGGTAGAGCGGATCAGCCGACTGCGGCGACAGGACGGCGCCGTCCATGCCGAGCGCGGCGGCGGCCCGGAAGATGGCACCGAGGTTGGTGTGGTTGACCAGGTCCTCGACCACGACGAGCCGACGACACCGCGCCAGCAGGTCCTCGAAGCCAGGAAGCTGCCGGCGGTGCACCGATGCGAGCGCACCGCGGTGGACGTGGAACCCGGTCAGCGCATGCAGCACCTCGTCCGAGCCGAGATACACCGGCGCGTCGCTCGTCTCGAGCGCGGGCGCGGTCCGGTCCAGCCACTGCGGGGTCATTACCGCGGATCGCAGCACGTAGCCGGCCTCGATCGCGCGCTCGATGACCAACGCGCCCTCGGCGATGAACAAACCGTGCGGCGGCTCGAACTTCGTGCGCAGCGCGACGTCGGTCAGTGACCGGTAGTCGGCCAGGCGCGGATCCGCCGGATCGTCGATCTCGACGACCGGTCCCACGAGACGTCCTAGTCGAACAGGTCAGGCTGCTCGCGCGTGATCTTCGCCCACAGCGGCTGGAAGGAGAACCAGCCCGCGAGCTCGGAGCCGACGAACTGGGACGTCTGCTTGGCCTGATCCGCGTCGATGTGCACGACCTGGCCGGCCGCCTTGGCCACCAGCTGCACCTGGCAGGTGCGCTCCATCGTGATGAACCAGAACACGCACGAGTCGACCGTCTCCCCCACGGTGAGCAACCCGTGGTTGCGCAGGATGACCGCCTTGTTGTCATCGAGCGCGACCGCGATCTTCTTGCCTTCCTCGATGTCGGTGACGACGCCGGTGTAGTCGTCGAACAGCGAGTGGTCGTCGTAGAACGCGCAGGAGTCCTGCGTGATCGGCTCGAGCAGTTCGCCCAACGCCGACTGCGCACGCCCGAACGTCGAGTGGCTGTGCGCCGCCGCCATCACATCGGGCCGCGCCTGGTGCACCTGCGAGTGGATGCAGAACGCCGCCTCGTTGACGTGGTAGTTGCCCTCGACGACCTCACCCGTGTGGTTGACGCGGATCAGCGAGCTGACCGTGACATGCGCGAACGGGACCCCGAACGGGTTGACCCAGAACGTGTCCGGCTCGATCGGGTCGCGCGCGGTGATGTGTCCCGCGACGCCCTCCTCGAAGCCGAACTTCGCGAACAGCCGGAAGCCCGCCGTCAGGCGTTCCTTGCGGTGCTGGCGCTCGTCCTCGAGGGAGTCGAACTTCGGGAATGCCGGGAGCCACTTCTCAACAGCCATGCTGCAAGTATGGCGTGTCGGTGACCGAATTGTCAGGACGCCGACGGGCTATTGGCGGCTGCCGTAGTCGCCTCGGCTCTCCCACTCGTTCATGCGGCCCTCCGGACCGAGGTCGAACAGCCGCTTGCACTCCGGGCAGACGGGATATTTCTTCGGGTCGCGGCTCGGCACCCACACCTTGCCGCACAGCGCGACCACCGGCGTACCGGCGACCATCGCCTCGGTGATCTTGTCCTTGTCGACGTAGTGGGAGAACCGCTCGTGATCCCCGTCGTCGGTCGGCACCGGAGAGATCCGGATGTCGCCTTCGGTGGTGGTGTCGGTCGACGTCACCCACTTAGCGTAAGCACCCCGCGCCGTTTGCGCGAGTGATCCCGCTTTCGTCCCTTTTGGGGCTGCCTAATGTGACTATGCAGGCCCGCCGATACATAGCCGAAGACCAAATTGTGGAGACCCGACGGAGGGGCGTTGTGGACGACCTGGAGCTGCTGCTCACAGAGGCGTACGACGATGGTGTCGTCACCGAGGTCATTCGGCCTGCAGCCGTCATTCCCGAGAACGAGGCGCGCCACGTTCTGATGGAGCTCGCACTGCACGATGTCCGAATCGGTGGCAACTGGTGGTCGGAGCCCGCAACCTGGCGGCGGTATGACAAGGCGTGGGACGGCGCCGACGGCGGGCCGGGTACGGCCGACCTCCTCGGCACGATTCAGATCGCGTACGGCGTCCCGACGCGGTACGAGATCACGATCTTCCGGGCGACGATCACGCGCATCGGCACCCAGCACGGCCTCACGGTCAACGGACTGTGCGACGAGGCGCTTGGCTTCGGTGGCCTGACTCTCTCCACGTGCCCGCGCGCCGACCTCAAGCCACCGCCGCAGCCGTTCCGGTTCAACGCCTGACGCCGGCCGATCGACCGAGGACGTAGCTGCTTCGACCCGACCGGCTGAACCCATCCAGCGCTGCTCGGGAAGCGCCGAGCGTCAGCGTGCACTTAGGCCCTGAACTCGTCGCGCTGAACTGCAGCGCCGCCTTGATCCGTGGCAGCTGTCGCAGCGTCGGGCCGACGCCGGCGTACCAACGGCCGACTTTGGGACCTTGCGCGGACCCGTACTCCGCGAGGATCAGCGGCTTGTGGCGCATCCCGCGCTGGTGCGCCGTCCAGCGGTAGAAGGGCCGAAAGGTCGCGGCCGGCCCCCGCCACGGCGCGTGCTGGCACTGCGCGAAGTTGTACGGGTCGTACCCGATCCAGTCCACGAAGCGCCGGCCCGGGTAGCCGCGCCGGATCTTCGCCTCGTTGCCGAGGTATCCCGTGCTGACCCAGGACCAGATCACGTTGTGCACGCCGGCCCGCCGCATCACCCGCACGACGTGGCGGTACATCGCGGCGTACTGCTCCGGCGTGCCCTTCCCCGCCTGCGCCTCCGAGTCGAACTCGTGGTCGATGTCGACCACGATCCGGTGGTGGTAGTGCTTGAGCCGCCTCGCTTCCGGCCGGATCACGGACTTGTCCCACGCACCGCGGATCACCGAGGCGTAGCTCGGACGCTGGTGCGTTTTGTAGTTGATCAGGTTCCAGCTCATGTACACGAGCCGGTGGTGGTTGCCGAGGTGGGTGAACGCCGGGTTCGGGAAGGTGTCTCCCGGCGCCCAGTCGGTGTAGTTCTTCACGATGTCGAACCGGCGATGCCCGGCACGCTCGAACTTGCCGAGGTGTGGCTTCCAGTAGGGGGTGTCCGGGGTCGACATGCGGAACATCCCCCAGAGCACGCCGCATCGCGGCACGGCGATCTGGTTGCGATGGCACGTGTTGTGCGCCACGGGATGCCGGTGGTGCTGCCGAACCGGCGCCGCCGTGCTCCTGTCGGCCAGCACGCCAGATGCCAGCAGGGCGAGTGATCCGACCCCTGCTGCGAGCCGTCGTACGACCGACAAAGACATCACGGGGTGCCTAGCACGAAGATCAGGGTCCCGTCCCGAGAACGTACGGGGTTGTGGATGCCTGCTTGAACCCGGCGAACGCCGCCGCGGACTTGTCGATCTCGAGCGCGCACGGCACGGCGCTCGTCGCATCGAACTCCATGACCGCCTTGATCCTCGGCAACAGGCGCAGCGTCGCGGGCACGGAGGCGTACCAGGCCTGGGCCTGTGCACCCGGAGCCGTGGCGTACTCCGCGAGCATCAGCGGCTTGCGTGCCATTCCCGGCCGGTTGGTCACGAGGTCGTAGAACGGCTTGAACGTGTCCAGGGTGCTGTGCCAGTCGCCGTCCAGGCACTGCGCGAAGTTGTACGGGTCGTAGGAGATCCAGTTGACGTACGCCGCGCCGGGATAGCTGGCGAGGATCTGTGTCCGGTGTGGCACGTATCCGGTGGTTACCCAGGACCAGATGACGTTCTTGACGCCGTGCGCCTGCAACACGTCGTGGATGTGTCGATAGGCAGCGACGTACTGCGCTGGTGTGCCCTTGCCTGCCTGTGCCTTGGTATCGGGCTCGTGGTCGAAGTCGATGAACACCTTGTAGGGCCAGTTCTTCAGTGCCCGTGCCTCGGGGATGATGACTGACCGGTCGAAGGTCCCGTTCGCGATCGCCTGATAGCTGACCTTCGAGTGGGTCGAGTAGTTCACGGCGTTCCAGCTGTAATAGATGATCCGGCCGCCGTCAGCGAGCGCTCGGTCCGCGGCGTCCGGGAAGGTGCGACCCTGCTCCCAGTCGGTGTAGTTCTTGACGATGTCGAACCAGCGCCCGATCTGCGTCTCGATGTCCTCGTAGTGCGCCGACCACTGCGACTGCCCGGGCACCGCGACTCGACGATGGAACAGGCC
>JAFAZI010000076.1 GCA_019239875.1 Frankiaceae bacterium | reverse complement strand
CTGCGCATGCTCCAGGCTGATCTCCCCACGGCCGAGCGCCTCAGCGATCACCGGATGCTCCGGCATCGCCCGCGCCACCGTCATCCGACGTGACGCCTCCGGTTTGCTGCGGCACTGCTCCTCCACCAGCCAGCCGCGGGTCTTGCGGCCGGACTCGATCTCGGTGCTGCGGTCGATGTGCAGCACCTGCAGCTGGGTGCTGATCACCGCATCGAGGCGGTTCGTCGCTTTCAGCAGGTCCTCGGTGCGTTGGATCACCGCCAGACCCGACCCGAGCTCCCGCGGGTCGACCTGCCCGAGCGCGGTGATCACCTCGTTCAGCTGGGTGATCAACGCCGCGCTCATAGAACAAAACCTAGCGGGCACCTATGACAGTTTCGGGGCCTGCAAACCGTTGGTAACAAAAGAAAATCAGAGCAAAGTTATCCCCAGAACCCCGCCCTGACGAAGTTGTCCACAGCGCCAGTCGAGGGCCTTGACCAACCGACCGTCAGCCGAGCAGTTCGTCGGTGTGCTCGTGCAGATGCGGCGGCGGCGCGTAGGTGAGCTCAGTGCCTTCGAACCGGATCGGGCTACCGAGCAGGCGGAGTGGTCCCTCGTCGGTGTCGACCGACACGACCATGCCGCGACGCTTCACCTGTTCGCTGTCCAAGGCTTCGTCGAGCGACACGACCGCACCGACGGCGAGACCCAGCGGACGCAGCCGCTCCGCCCACGCGACGGCCGTGTCCGTCCGCAACCGCGCGCCGAGCAGCGCCAGCAACGCCTCCCGGTTCGCGAAGCGGGCATGCATCGTGGCGAACCGCTTGTCGCTCCCCCAGTCCGGCTCGTCGAGTTCCGCGCAGAGTCGACGCCAGAACTCGTCGTGCGTCACGAACAGCGCGAGCCATCCGTCGGCCGTCTCGAACAGCTGCGCCGGCACGTAGAAGGTGTGCGCGCCCGCTCGATGCCGCGCCGGAGGTGGACCGCCGTTGAGATACGCCGCCGCTTTGTAGTTGAGCTGGCTCAGCATCGAGTCGTAGAGGGACACGTCGACCTGCCCGCCGCGACCCTCGTGCACTTTCGCGAGCAGGCCGAGTGCGGCCATGATCGCCGACGAGTTGTCGACCGCCGAGTAGCCGGCCAGCATCGGCGGGCCGTCGGGGTCGCCGCTCATCGCCGCCAGACCGGTGCCCGCCTGCACGACATAGTCGAACGCCGGCCACTCCGCCTCGGGGCCGTCGAGCCCGTACCCGGTCACTGCGACACAGACGACTGTCGGGTTGAACTCCTGCAACGTCCGGTAGTCCAGCCCGAGCTTGCGGATCGTCGAGGGTCGCATGTTGACGATCACCGCGTGCGCATCACGGACCATCGCATGGAACGCCTCCTGACCTTCCGGCGTACCGAGATCCACCCCGACGCTTCGCTTGTTGCGGTTCAAGCTCGCGAAGTAGACGTTGTGCCCGCCGACCACCTGCGAGCCGACGTCGCGGGACAGGTCACCAGCGCCGGACTCGATCTTGATGACGTCGGCACCGAGATCGGCGAGCAACATGGCCGCAAATGGTCCGGCGAGGATGTGTCCGACCTCGAGGATTCGAAGTCCGGCAAGCGGGCCGGTCACGTCGACCGCTGATCCGGCGGCACCGAGTCGAGCACCTCGACGAGGATGCCGTCAGGGTCGCGCAGCGTCGCAACGGCGTAACCGTTCTTCAACCTCGCCCGCCGTACGTCGGAACCACCCGCCGCAATCAGCCGCGGCAGGACAGCCTCCAGGTCGACCATGAAGGACAGCATCAGCGATGACACAACGGGCGGTCCCGGCGGTGGGCCGTCAGGCACCGGCTCGGTGAAGGTCAGCAGCTCGACCTGACCCACGTCGGGATCTTCCGGGTCACCGAGGATCGCCGCGCGCAACCGGCCTGCGGTGACGCCCTCGAACATCTCCGGCCACGGACCGTCGAACTCTCGATCGATCAATGTCTCGAGCCCGAGCCCGTCGCGGTAGAAGGCGAGGCTTCGCTCGATGTCACTGACAAACAGGACCGCGTGATGCAGCTGCACGTAGAGAACGCTAGAGCTCAGGACACAGCGAAGCGAGGAACTCCAGGGTCCGCTCCTTGGACGCGATGCGCTCCTCGAGGGTCTTGCCGAACGCGATCAGTCGCACCGAGAAGTCCGTGACCCCCGCGTCCTTGAACCGCTTAAGTCGCGTCAGGACGGCTTCCTCGTCGCCGGCAGCAAGGATGTCGCCGACATCGGTGGCATCGCCGCGGTCGAGCAGCCGCTGATAGTTCGGTGAGATCTCGGCGTGGCCGAGCATCTTGTTCGCCCACTCCCGAGCCGCATCTACCTGATCGTTCGGGCACAACGTGACCGGTACACCGGCGACGATGCGCGGCTCGGGGCGGCCAGCGTCGGCCGCCGCCTTGGTGATGCTCGGCGCGATGTGGTCGCCGATCGCCCGCTCGTCGGCGAGCCACAGGATCGTCCCACCGGCGAGTTCGCCCGCGAGCTTCAGCATGATCGGGGCGAGTGCCGCGAGCAGGATCGGTGTCGGCGTGATGTCGGTGATGTCGAGCGGGTTGTGCACGCGAAAGGAGTCGTTCTCGACGTCGACCGGACCGGGGCCTGCGAACGCGGCGTTCAACACCTCGAGGTAGTGCCGCACCAGGCGCGCGGGCTTCTCGTACGACAGGCCCAACATGTCTTCCACGACCCAGTGGTGCGACGGCCCGATCCCGAGGGTCAGCCGCCCCTCACACACCGCCTGGGTGGACAGCGCCTGCTGAGCCATGGCGATCGGATGCCGGCTCTGGATCGGCAGCACCGCCGTACCGAGTTCGACGCGGTCGGTCGCCTGACCCATCAACGTCAAGGCCGTCAGGGCGTCGAAGTCATCCGGGATCTGCGGCACCCACAGCGACGTGAACCCGGCAGCCTCCGCGGCGGCTGCGTCTGCCGCCAGTTTGGCCGGCTTCTCTGCGTAGCGGCCGCGGTCCGGGCCGACCATCAATCCGATGCGCACGACACTCACTTTCCGAATGAGACCACCAAACTAGCGACTTTCCTGATGAGCGGCAATCACGTTCTCGAAATCAAGAATGGTTGTTGCAATCTTGGAAGTAGGAGATACTCGTGCTGCCGCAAGCGCGGCGCGGTGATTCGGAAGGGGCATTCGTGAGCAGGGTCGCAGTAGTCACCGGCGGAGCGTCCGGCATGGGCCTGGCGATCTGCCAACAGCTCGCAGCCCGCGGCGACAAAGTCGCCGTCCTGGACCTGTCCGAGGACGCGGCGAAGACAGCGGCAGCATCGATCGCGGCCGATGGCGGCACTGCGATCGCCGTGCAGGTCGACGTCGCCGATCGCGCCGCCGTCGACGCAGCGCTCGACCAGGTTCGCGGCGACTTCGGTCCCGTCGAGATCATGGTGACCAGCGCGGGTCTCGACGCGTTCCGTGCCTTCACCAACATCACGGCGGACGAGTGGACGCGGATGATCGCCGTGAATCTCACGGGCACCTTCCACTGCCTGCAGGCCGTCGTCCCCGACATGCTCGCCGCCGGCTGGGGTCGCATCGTGACCATCTCGTCGTCGAGTGCGCAGTCCGGTGCCAAACGGATGGCCCACTACGTCGCGTCGAAGGGCGGCGTCATGGGCCTGACCAAGGCGCTCGCTCTCGAGCTCGCGCCCAACGGCATCACCGTCAACACGATCCCGCCCGGCGCCATCGTCACGCCGATGATGCGCCGCGCGGAGGCGGCCGGGGACCTGCCCAACATCGATCTGGTCGCGCAGCACACGCCGGTCCGCCGCTCCGGGACGCCCGAGGACATCGCCGCCGCGTGCGTCTTTCTCTGCTCCGACGAGGCCGGCTACATCACCGGGCAGTCACTCAACGTGAACGGCGGCTTGTACTTGTGAGTCACCGACCACGAGGGCTGTGACGATGATGCCGCGAATCGCACCCCTACCGCGGGACAGGTGGAACGACGACGTCGAGGCGGCACTTCGGGCCGGCGTTCCGCAATCGGTCGGCGACAAGTTCCTGGACTCCGGCCCGGAGGGCATGCGCGTGCCCAACGCCATCGCCTCGATGCTGCACCACCCGAAGCTAGCCGGGCCGTTCCTCGCCTACAACGCCGTCCTGCTCCGCGACCAAGTCCTCGAGCATCGGCAACGCGAGATCGTCGTCCTGCGCGTCGCGTGGCGCACCCGATCGCCGTACGAGTGGGTGCAGCACATCCGCCTCGGCGCGCGCTACTCGATCACGACCGACGAGGTCGAATCGATCGGACGCGGCGCTGACGATCCCGCCTGGTCGCCGCTCGAAGCGGACCTCCTGCGAGCCACCGACCAGCTCCTCGACGGCTATCGGATCGACGACGACCTGTGGGTCCGGCTTGCCGAGTCTCTCGACGAGGCCGCCCTGATCGAGTTGCTGTACGTCGTCGGCACGTACACCTGCCTGGCCATGGTGTTCAACGGGATGGGCGTGGAGCTCGATCCGGAGATCGCCGACGTACCCGCTCCCCCGCTACCGACCGAGTGACCGCGGACGACCAGCAATCACAAGGCGTCGGCCTGACCGGTCGAGACAAGCCGCTTCAGGTCCTCGACCAGGTCCGCTAGCGGCGTACCGGTCGGATAGACCGCGACCGCCCCGGCAGCCTGCAGCTTCGGCACGTCGGCTTGCGGAATCGTGCCGCCGACGACCATCGGGATGTCACCCGCGCCCGCCTCGACCAGCGCGTCGTGGGTCTTGCGCGTCAGGGCCACGTGCGCGCCGGACAGGATCGACAAGCCGACGACGTCGACGTCCTCCTGTACGGCGATCGCCGCGATGGCGTCCGGCCGCTGCCGGATCCCCAGGTAGATCACCTCGAAGCCGGCGTCGCGCAACGCGCGCGCGACGAGCTTCGCGCCACGGTCGTGGCCGTCGAGTCCCGGCTTCGCGACCAGGACGCGGGTCGGCATCTAGAACACCCCGTTCATCTAGAACACCACCGGCTGCTGGAACTCGCCCCACTGTGACTTCAGCACGTCAACCATCTCTCCCACCGTGCAGTACGCCTTCGCGCAGTCGACCAACAGCGGCATCAGGTTCTCGTCGTCGGTCGCGGCCGCCTTCTCCAGCGCACCGAGTGTGGCCGTGACGTCCGCTGCCGATCGGGTGCGCTTGACCTCGGCCAGCCGCTCGAGCTGCCGGCGACGGCCACCCTCGTCGAGCTCGAATCCCTCGACCTCCGGCGGCGGCTCTCCGGTCGCGAACTTGTTGAGTCCGACCACGGCCCGGTCCCCGCTGTCCAGCGCCTGCTGGACGCGGAACGCCTCGTCCGCGATCAAGCTGTGCAGGTAGCCCTGCTCGACCGCCTCGACCATTCCGCCGCGGTTCTCGAGGTCCGTCATGATCTCGATGACCTTCGCCTCCATCGCGTCGGTCAGGGCCTCGACGTAGTACGACCCGCCGAGCGGGTCCGCGACCCGAGCGACTCCGGTCTCGTAGGCCAACACCTGCTGAGTACGCAAAGCGAGGGTCGTCGACTCCTCGGTCGGCAGCGCGAAGGGCTCGTCCCACGCGGCCGTGAACATCGACTGCACCCCACCGAGCACGGACGCCATCGCTTCGTAGGCGACGCGCACGATGTTGTTGTGCGCCTGCGGGGCATATAGGGAGGCGCCGCCGGCAACGCAGCCGACGCGGAACATGCAGGACTTGTCGTTCTTCGCGCCGTACCGCTCCTTGACGATTCGCGCCCATCGACGACGTCCGGCCCGGTACTTCGCGATCTCCTCGAAGAAGTCGCCGTGCGTGTAGAAGAAGAACGACACCTGCGGTGCGAACTCGTCGATCGTCATCCGGCCGCGCGAGACCACCTCGTCGCAGTAGGTGACGCCGTCCATCAAGGTGAACGCCATCTCCTGCGCAGCGTTGGCACCGGCGTCACGGAAGTGCGCACCGGCGACCGAGATCGCGTTGAAGCGAGGGACGTCGGTCGCGCAGAACTCGATCGTGTCGGCGATCAGTCGCAGCGAGGGCCGTGGCGGCCAGATCCACGTGCCGCGGCTGACGTACTCCTTGAGGATGTCGTTCTGGATCGTGCCGCGCAGCTTGGCTCGGTCGACCCCCTGCTTCTCCCCCGCGGCGACATAGAACGCAAGCAGGATCGCGGCGGTCCCGTTGATCGTCATGCTGGTCGAGATCTGATCGAGCGGGATCTCGTCGAACAGGATCTCGAAGTCAGCCAGCGTGTCGATCGCGACGCCGACCCGGCCGACCTCCTCCTCGACATCGGGGTGATCGCTGTCGAAACCGCACTGGGTGGGCAGGTCTAGCGCTACCGACAGGCCGGTCCCGCCCTGCTCGAGCAGGTACTTGTAGCGCTGATTGGACTCCTCCGCGGTCCCGAAGCCGGAGTACTGCCGGAAGGTCCACAGCCGCCCGCGATAACCGGTCGGGAAGTTGCCTCTCGTGAACGGGAACTGGCCCGGTGCCGGGAGGTCCTCGGGCGGCGGCAGGTCGGCCGGGCCGTAGCTCTCGGCGAGCGGAAGGCCCGACTCGCTGCGGATCTCTGCGTCCATCGGACAATCATGGCATCGACCGCCGCTACATGGAAACGCCGGTTACGAAGATGAGAGGGATATTCTCATGGACGTGGCAGACATCATCAAGCCCGCCGGCGCCGGCGGCGTGGAGCTGGCGATCGACGGTGGTCTTGCGATCATCACGATCGACCGCCCGGCCGTGCGGAACGCGATCGGGTTCGCGACCGTCGACGAGCTGCACGAAGCCCTCGCCTGGCTCGAGTCCTCCGACGCCGCGGTGACGGTGCTGACCGGCGGCGGCGACCGTGCGTTCGTCTCCGGTGGCGACCTGAAGGAGCTCGCGACCGTCCGCACCCATGCGGAGGCGACCGACATGGCGAGCAACGTGCGTGATGTGCTCGACCGCCTGGCCAGCCTCCCCATGCCGGTGATCGCCGCGATGAACGGGCACGCCCTCGGTGGCGGTGCCGAGGTGTCGGTCGCCGCCGACATCCGCTTGGCAGCGTCGGACATCCGGATCGGCTTCAGTCAGGTGACGCTCGGCATCATGCCGGCCTGGGGCGGCATCGAGCGTCTCGTCCAGCTGGTCGGGCGCAGCCGCGCCCTGCTCGCGATCACATCGGGCACGCAGTACGACGCGACGACCGCGCACGGCATCGGCCTCGTCGATGCCGTGATCCCGCGCGCCGACTTCGACGCGGAATGGCGGGCGATCGCAGGCCGCATGGCGTCGCTTGCACCTGGCGCAGCGCGCTCGATGAAGGCAGTGGTGGCAGCCGCTGCTCCCGCCGTACGCCATGACACCCGTGCCGACGCCATCGATCACTTCGCTCACCTCTGGGCCGCCCCGGCGCACTGGGAAGCCGTCGAGGCCGCCCAGCAGCAACGCAAGCGCTGACCCGCAACCGAGATCGGTCAGGATGGCTCGGTGAACACACCGATCGAGTTCGGGATCTACCTGCCGCAGCTGGCGGCCGGCGTCGACGAGCTCATCGATCGGGCACAGGCCGCCGAGCGAGTCGGGTTCGACTCCCTGTGGCTGTTCGACCATCTGTATGGGCCGGGCGCTCCGGATGTCGTCGCCTACGAGGGCTGGGTCCTCGCGACGACGCTGCTCGTCCGCACCAGCCGGCTGCGAGTGGGTCACCTCGTCAACTGCAACAACTTCCGGCATCCGGCGGTGCTCGCGAAGATGGCCGCGACCCTGGACGTCGTTTCTAACGGCCGCCTCGAGTTCGGGCTCGGCAGCGGCTCGTACGAGGCGGAGCACGTCCAGGCGGGACTGCCCTGGGGCTCCGCCAAGGAGCGGACCGAGCGACTCGCGGAAGCCTTGGAGATCGTGACCCGGATGTTCGCTGGGTCACGCGCGAGCTTCGACGGCCGGCACTATCAGCTGCGCGACCTGCCCACGACACCGGCGCCGGTGCAGACGCCGCACCCGCCGATCCACATCGGCGGGGTGGGACCGACGACCCGCCGGCTCGCCGCGAAGTACGCGGACGTGTGGAACATCCCGACCTACGCCCTCGATCGCGTCACCGACCTGATGAGCGCAGTCGATCAGGAGTGCGAGCGGATTGGCCGCGACCCAGCGACGCTGCGTCGATCGATCGAGGCAGTGCTCGTCACCGCCACCGCGGACCGACTCGACAAGGCCCTCGAGGTAGGGCGACGCAGGTACGGCGGGCCTGGCTATGGGTTGGAGGCCGGCGGCTTCGTCGGTTCACCCGAGCAGATCGTCGATCGGATCGGCGAACTCGCGAGCGCCGGGTTCGGCACGTTCATCTTCATGACGCATGACCGTGCCGACCCGGTGACTCTCGAACTGTTCGCCGCCGACGTGATGCCTGCCTTCAGATAGCGCTCGGCATCGACTCGTTCGGCCCGACCAGCTTGAACCCGGCGCCGGTTGGATCGGTTGCCTCCGCATGGCGGCCGTATGGCGTGTCGACCGGCTCCATCAGGACGGTTCCGCCCGCCGCCTTGATGTCCGCGACCGCAGCATCGGTGTCGTCGACGGCGAAGTACACCTTCCAGTGGTTCGGCACGCCGTCTGGCAGGAACTCCGAGGCGTCCATGATCCCGGCGTACATCTGCTCGTCATCCGCGAGCAGGGTGTACCGCATCCCAGGGTCTGGAATCGGCTTCGTGGTCCAGCCGAACGCCGTCTCGTAGAAGGTGACGGCAGCGTCGTGCTCGCGTGTGTGCAGCTCGAACCAGCCAGGCGCGCCGTGCTCGCCGACGAGCCCGAAGCCCTTGTGCTCGCCGGGCCGCCACGCACCGACGACGGCGCCGGTCGGGTCCACGAGGATCGCCATCGTGCCAAGGGCGTCGACGTCCACGGCATCGACGATGGTCGACGCGCCCGCGGCCGTCGCCTCGTCCACGGTCTGCTTCGCGTCGTCGGTCTGCAGGTAGACGGTCCAGGTGTCTGGCAGGTTCGGATCCGGCTTCGACATGCAACCGGCGATCCGCTCGCCGTTCTTCGTGAAGTTGAAGTAGCCGTGGTGCTCCGCTGACGCCGCTTCGGCCTCCCAGCCGAACACTGCGCCGTAGAACGCCTTCGCCCTGTCGACGTCGGCCGTGGCGAGGTCGATCCAGCACGGCTCTCCCGGCCGCTGGAATTCGAATGCGCTCATCGTCGTACTCCTTGCATCGGGACGTTGTCGTTGCTTGGACGACACGGCGGGCGAGAACTCATCGCGGTCCGGCCACCGAACCTCGATGAACTCCCGTCGCCTGCCTCGTCATAGGTCCGTGACGGCCGTCAGCCATTGGTGCAGTGTGCGCCTGATCGACGCCGACGGCGACCCCGTCGCCACGCTGCGCCTGACCGGCGTCGGGCGGCCTGACCTGCACGCCGTCGACTGGCTTGCGCGGGTGCGGTTGGACGCCGTACGACGCGGGCAGGGCGTCGAGATCGCGGCGATCTGCGACGAGCTCGTGGAGCTTGTCCGGCTGTCCGGACTATGCAGCGGGGAGCTCGAGCGGTAGGCCGAAAGCCGGGAAGAGCTCAGCGACGTCGAGGAATGCCGTGATCTCACGGACCCGGCCGTCGATCACTTCGAGCACGACGAGCGCCCAGGCATGGTGCCCGCCGTCGGGCGATGGGCGGTACTGCGCGAAGCCGGGGCAGCCGTTCGCGCGGATCTGCACCAGGCGGGAGCCGCGACACGCGCTAGGGCCTGGCTCCACCATCCAGCGGCCGATGTTCTCGGCACCCTCGATCCACATGGCGAACGGTGGCATCGACTGGATCGCGTCATCGTGCAGCAACGTGACCAGCTCGGTGATGTCGTACCGCTCGAACGCCGAGACGTATCGCTCCAGCAGCTCTGGGTCGTCGGCGTCGGAGAGCGTGGTGGCATCGCGCGACGGGAGGGCAGCGAGCCCGGCGCGGGCTCGCTGCAATGCGCTGTTGACGCCCGCCACCGTGGTGTCCAGCAGCTCGGCCACCTCGCTGGCCTGCCAGCGCAGCACCTCGCACAGGATGAGGACGGCGCGTTGCTTCGCGGGCAAGTGCTGCAACGCTGCGACGAACGCGAGCCGGACGCTCTCCCGCAGCTCGGCGACCTCAGAGGGGTCCGCGTTGCGCGGCAGGATGCGGTCGTCGCCGATCGGCGAGATCCAGGTCGTCTCGGGCAGCGGCGGCGCGAGGAAGGACTCGACCGGCGGGCTGGACGGCCCGAGATCCATCGGCCGCGCGCGACGCTGCGGGCTGCGATGCATGTCGATGCAGACATTGGTGGCGATGCCGTAGAGCCACGACTTCGGACTCGACCTGCCTTCGAAGGTCTCCGCGCGCTTCCAGGCGCGAAGCATCGTCTCCTGCACCGCGTCTTCGGCCTCGGCGCCGGACCCGAGCATGCGGTAGCAGTACGCCGTCAGCTCGGTGCGGTAGCGGTCGAGCTCGGCGACATCGATCTGCGCAGTGGTCGTCACAACCTCGGATGGTAATTCGCGGGCAGCGTCCAGAAGGGTGCTCACACCATGAAGTCGAGATGAACCGCCGGAACTCATCGCCTCCGGCGTGGACGCCTCAGGCGCGCGGGGGGCGACCGATCTCGTAACGCTCGCCCGGATCGGCCAGCCGCATGCCTTCGACCATTCGCGCCATCAGCTCATCCGCCTGGGATGACAGCTCGTCGACGTCCGAGTCGAGAGTGAGGAATTCCGGAACCAGGTCGTAGGACGGAGTCGCCGCGCCGAGGACGCGGCCGACGGCGATCGCGACCTGCGTCTTGGGGTGCGACATCAGCCGCATCGTGCCGAGGGTGGGCGCCTCGAGCCAGTGGGTGCCATGCGAGTCGGTACGGATCGACGTGGCGCTCGGCGCGACCGTGATGAGGATGCCGCCCTCGTCCTGGGCTGCCGCGATGTCGGCCCGGACGATCGCGTTGCGGTGCTGGATGTGTTCGGCGGAGACGACCTCGGCGTACGACGACTGCCGCGTCTTGGGAGTCTGCGGTGTGACGTACCAGACCCGGTCACACGCCCAGTCCAGCGCGTCGGCCAGGCAGACCAGGTCATCGTTGAAGCGCTTGCCACGTCCGGCGACGCCGTGGCTGATGACGATGCCGATCGTGAACCGATAGCCGAGCCGCGAGAGACCGACGAACGCCATGGCGTGCTGCAGCCCGATGTCGAGCAGCGGGCCATGCGGCACGGCATTGACGATGTTGCCCCCGGTTGCGAGATGGTCGCCCATCCGCCGCAACGTGTCGACCTTGCGCTCGTCGGCCAGCACATCGCTCAGCAGCGCGTCGAAGCGCGGGTCGATGACCTCGGCCATCGCCTTGACGAAGTCCGGCGACTGCGCCTTCCCGGTGGAGAAGTACGCGTCCTGGGCGGCGTAGGAGTCGGGGTCGACTTTCAGTCCCTCGACCTCGCCGTCGTCGTGCGACGCCGAGAGCTGGATCGAGGCCTCGATGCGCTCCAGGTTCGGATAGTCCAACGGGTAGGCATAGCGCCGACCGCCGCGATCGATCTCGGTGACGCCGATACCGGCGATCTCTCGCTGCCCCATCGGGCGAGCATAAGGATTACGCGTCAGTAACCTCGCCTCCCCACGCTGATCGACCGCCCCCGCGCGAAACCGAATCGGATTCGAGATACTCGAGCCGTGGGGGAAACCGTCGCGGAGCGGCACGAGGACGCTGACACCGGCGACGCGGCGGTCCTCGAGGAGGCCATCCTCGACGGTGATCATCCGGTCGGCCCGCAGGAGTTCCGGGTCCGACCGGGGACCGCGCGCTCCGCGCTCCGCGCTCGTGACTTCCGCCGGCTCTGGCTGTCGATGTTCGCGTCCAACATCGGGACCTGGATGCAGAACGTCGCGCTCGGCGCGTTCGCCTACCGGCTCTCCCACTCGGCGAGCTTCGTCGCCATCGTCGGCTTCGCCCAGCTCGGGCCGTTGCTCGTGCTCGCACCCATCGGCGGCATGCTCGCCGATGCGGTTGACCGGCGCCGGCTGCTCGTCGTCACGAACCTCGAGCAGCTCGCGTTCTCGATCGTGCTCGCGCTCGTCGCGATGCAGGCCCATCCCTCCCGCGCCCTGTTGGTCGCTGTCGTTCTCGCGGTCGGTGTCGGCAACGCCCTGACCGGCCCGCCGCTGTCGAGCCTGATGCCGAACCTCGTGCCGAAGGTCGACCTGCCGGGCGCGATCTCGCTGCAGTCCGTGCAGATGAACCTGTCGCGCGTCATCGGCCCCGCGATAGGTGGTGTCCTGCTACCTGTCATCCACGCGAGCGGCGCGTTCTTCGTCAACGCCGCCACCTACCTGTTCGCCGTCGCCGGAGCGCTGTCGATCCGCCGCGTGCCGCAGCCGCCGCCCACTGGGGAGAACGCGTTGCGGCGCATGCTCGGTGGCGTTGTGGTTGCGCGCCGGGATGGCGTCGTACGGCGAGTCCTGCTGACCATCGCAGCGATCTCGTTCTTCTGCCTGCCGTTCATCGGGCTGTTCCCGGTGGTCGCGGCGGAGAGCTTGCATCTGGACGTCAACGGTCTCGGCTACGGACTGCTGTTCGCCGGCTTCGGCCTCGGCGCGGCATCCGGGGCGATCGCGGTCGGGTCCGTGCTCGTCGGCCGCCGCCGGGACGTCGTGATCTGCGCCGGCCTCGCCGCCTTCGGCCTCGCCCTGCTCGCGTTCAGCCTGCTCCGTGACGCCGCTCCGGCCTACCCCGTGGTGTTTCTCGTCGGGTTCTTCTACTTCGCCACCGTGACGACGCTGTCGACGGAGCTGCAGTCACATCTGGAAGACAACGTCCGCGGCCGCGTCATGGCGCTGTACATGATGTCGTTCGGTGGGACCGTGCCACTGGGCCTGCTCGCCGCAGGACCCATCGCGAACCACACGTCGGTCACCGCCGTCCTCGTCGGCGGCGCGGTCGTCGCGGTGCTGCTGTCCGCGGCCCTCCGGC
>JAFAZI010000168.1 GCA_019239875.1 Frankiaceae bacterium | reverse complement strand
AGCCGCCAAACGGAGGTGGGGCTACTTCGCACTCCCGGTGCTGTACGGCGACGAGCTGGTCGGAAAGATCGACGCCACCTCGGACCGCAAGGCGGGCGTCCTACGAGTGGACGCCATCCATCAGGACACCGACTTCACGAATGCGATGGAGGCTGCCGTCGTCGCGGAGCTCGAGGATCTGGCCGACTGGCTCGAGCTCGACCCGGAACTCCCGCGGTGAGCGGTCAGGCGGTCGGCACCTTCTTGGGCGGCAGCGGAAAGAATCCGCTCGTCCGCTCGATGTACTCCGCGTATCCCGGCTTGGTGCGAGCCATCTGCTTCTCGAGCAGGGGTTTGCCGGTCTTGAACGAGAGAAACCACGCCATGAGCACTGGTGACGCGATGGTCAGCGCCCCCACCCAGTGCTCAGCGGCGAGGAGGTAGAGACCGAGCCACACCGTCGCGTCACCGAAATAGTTCGGGTGCCGCGTGTAGCGCCACAGGCCGCGGTCCATGATCTGACCCCGGTTGGCGGGGTCATTCCGGAACGCGTTCAGCTGGGCGTCGCCGACCGTCTCGAAGAACATCCCGATCGCCCAGACCGCGAGACCGGCGAAGGCCAGCCAGCTCCACCCGGACCGGACGTACATCGCTGCCTGAACCGGCAGCGAGATGAACCACGACACGACTGCCTGGAGGAGAAAGACCGTCCCGAGGGCGCGCAGCGCCTTGTTCGGCCCGTCGCCGAGCATCGCGTCGTACCGCGGATCCTCGCCCTTGCCGATGCTGCGACGTCCGATGTACGCCGAGAGCCGGACGCCCCACACGGTGACGAGAACCAGCGTCAGGATTCGACGCCAGTCGTCCACCCCGTGCCCTGCCGACCAGAAGAACGTCGTGACAGCAACTGCGACGAACCCGAGACCCCACATGACGTCGACGACGTTGTAACGCCCGAGCCGCACGGCCAACAGCCACGACAGGACGAACCCCGCGAGCAGGACGACGAACGTCAACGCCATCCCGGTGAGAAACGGATGAACCGCGAAGGAGCGCACGTTCGCGAGGGATGTCCGGTGACGTCGTCGTACGTGCCTCGGGAAGCGTGCGGCTCCCAGCCGAGGCGGGTCGACGGCATGCCGGAACGGCCATCGGCGGTGGGCTTGACCGACAGGATCTGGTCGACGCCCATTCGGTTCTCCTCGAAGGTCAGCGCTCCGCCGACCAGGTAGAGCCGCCACACCCGGGCCTGCTCGATGCCGACCAGATCGACCACCTCGTCCCACCGGCGTTCGAACTCGTCGTACCACGCTTCGACGGTTCGCACGTAGTGCTCGCGCATCGCATGCACGTCGCGGATCTCGAGACCGGCGGCGTGGATCAACGTCAGCAGCTCCGGAAGCGGCCGCATGTGCATGTCCGGGGCGATGTAGGACTCGATGAACGGGCCGCCGCCGGGGTGGTTAGGTGCATGTGACATCTGCTGGGTGAGCAGGCGGCCCTCGTCCCGCAGCAGGCCGTGGAGCTTGCGCAGGAAGGCCGGGTAGTTCTCGGCACCGACGTGCTCGCCCATCTCGATGGTGGAGATCGCGTCGTAGGGGCCGTCGGCGACATCGCGGTAGTCCTGCAAGCGGAGGTCGACGAGATGGCCGAGGCCCTCCGCTGCGACGCGGACCTGCCCGAACGCGAGCTGCTCCTTGGAGATCGTCACGCCGGTGACGCGGGCGCCGTACTCCTTGGCTGCGTGGACGGAGAGGGCTCCCCAGCCGCAGCCGACGTCGAGCAGGCGCGCGCCGGGCTTGAGGTCGAGCTTGCGGCAGATCAGGTCGAGCTTGTCGCGTTGCGCGTCGACGACTGTGTACGACGGGTCATCGCTCGTCCAGTAGGCGCAGGAGTAGGCCATGTGCTCGTCGAGCAGCAAGGTGTACAACGCGTTGGACAGGTCGTAGTGATGGCTGATGACCTGCGAGTCGCGCAGCTTGCTGTGAAGCCGGCCCTTGGGGCGGGCTTCCGAGGCGGGTGGCGGCAACGGGCGCTTGATCGCGCCGAGTCGCCACGCGGCCCTGGCCCCACGGAGAACGGTCGAGACGCCGATCCGCGACGTCAGGTTGCGATCGCGGGTTGCCGCCCAGATCCGGCGGAACGCATCGGCAAGATCGCCCTCGACGTCGAGCTCACCCGTGACGTACGCGCGGGACAACCCGATCTCGCCCGGTGCCCAGAGGATTCGGCGCAGCGCGTCGGGCGACTGCAGGACGACCGTCGGCGCCGCCGGGTCGGCAGCGGCGAGGGTGCTGCCATCCCAGGCCCGGAAGTGCACCGGCAGCGGTCCGTCGAAGACAGGAGAGATCACGCCGGAAAGCGTCTCGGCACCGGTGGTCACGGTCGGTGTTCTCCTTCTCGTGCCAGCGTCAGCTGCACGACGTTGAGGTAGCCGGACCGGAAGCCGGCTTCGCAGTACGCGAGGTAGAAGGTCCACATCCGGCGGAAGGTCGCGTCGAAGCCAAGGGCGTCGATGGCCGCCGGGTCGGCGGTGAACCGCTCCCGCCAGGCCTTGAGGGTGTCCGCGTACGAGTCGCCCATGTGCAGCCGGTCGACGACCTTCAGTGAGGTGTGAGAGGCACACACCTCGTCGATGATCTGCTCCGAGAGCAGCAGGCCGCCCGGGAAGATGTACTTGTGGATCCACGTCCACGAGCGTTTGCTCGCCATCAACCGGTCGTGTGGCATGACGATTGCCTGCAGGCCGATCCGTCCGCCGGGTGCGAGCCGATCGTCGAGGGTGCGGAAGTACGTCGGCCACCAGCGTTCGCCGACCGCTTCGATCATCTCGACGGAGACGATCGCGTCGTACCTGCCGTCGACGTCGCGGTAGTCCTGGATCCGTACGTCGATCAGGTCGCTGCGGTCCTCGTCCTTGATCCGCTTGCGGGCGAGGTCGGCCTGCTCGCCGGACAGGGTCACGGTGGTGACGGTGGCACCACGGTCGGCTGCGCGTAGTGCCAGCTCACCCCATCCGGTTCCGATCTCGAGCACAGACTTGCCGGCTTGCACCTCGGCGATGTCGAGGATCCGCGCGATCTTGCGCTGCTGCGCGACAGCCAGTGACTCCCGTGGTGTCGTGAACAGGGCCGAGGAGTAGGTCATCGACTCGTCGAGGAAGGTCGCGAAGAGCTCATTCGACAGGTCGTAGTGACGAGCGATGTTCTGCTTGGAGCCGCGGCGATCGTTGTCCTCTGACAGCGGTTGGCGTTCGTTGTACCAGCGGCGTAGCAGCTGGAATGCGGCTGGTACGAGCGAACCCATGTCGCGGGCCATCGGAGTGAGGAGCTCGACGATCTCATCGGAGTCCCAGTCGCCGGCCATGTAGGCCTCGCCGAACCCGATCAACCCGTCGCGCCCCAGCCGGGCGAAGAAGCGATCCGGATGAATGACCCGCATCGTCGGGCGGCGGGGATCTCCCCAGGAGGTGCCATCCGGAAACACGACGCGGATGTTCGTGTGGGTGACGACTCGCTTGAGCAGGATTCGCGCGATCCCCGCGCGGAATGTCGAAGGCAGCGGGTCGGCCATCGCGGGCCAACGAGTCAGGTCGACCGATCCGGGGGCGCTGGGCTCGTTCATCTCAGACCGCCTCCTGCCGGACATGAACCGGACGCGGCTGCACCTTCAGTCCTCGCAGGAACAGCCGGATGCCCTGCCAGCGAATCAAAGTCGTGACCCGAAGGGAAGTCGTCGCCGAGGCGATCGACGCGCGGGCAATCGAAGCCGGCTCGCGGCGCTCACCGAGCAGGCTCGCGGTGAATGGCGGCTGACCATCGCGCGTGAGTGTCACCGCAACGGAGACGCGCTGCTCCGGTGGCGTGATCGTGATGCGGTAGGAGCCGTCGACCGCGTTGAACGGTGAGACGTACATCGCCTTGTCGAGAACCTGGTCGACGTGACCGTCGGGGTCGGGCTTGAGCAGGTAGGCATGGCGGTCGCCGTACGTGTTGTGCACCTCGGCGACCACGGCCACGAGCGTCGCGTCGGCTGAGTAACACCAATGAATGCTGATCGGGTTGAAGGCGTGCCCGAGTGATCGCGGGTTGGCCAGCATGAGCACCTTGCCGCCGGCGAGGTCGATTCCGTTGCTGGCGAGCAACGCGTCGACATTGCGTCGCAGCGAGGCCGTCGTACCGAGGTGGTCCTTCGCCTCGAAGCGGGCCAGCCAGCGCAGGCCACGAGACTGTGTCGGGAGATCGTCGAGGTCGACGAGCCACGAGCTGGTGCGATAGCGGAACCGGTTGCGCATCGGTGCCTGACGCGCGTGGGTCACCACCGTCCGGTAGGTCGTGGCGGTGCTCACCAGTCCACCCCGAGCGATCGGGCGGCCGCGACGCCGGATCGGCACCCGTCCTCGTGGAAGCCCCATCCGTGGTAGGCCCCCGCGAACGCGACGGTGCCGTCGTTCAGTTCGCCGAGTCGCGCTTGCGCGGTGACCGACTCGACCGTGTAGATCGGGTGCTCGTAGTCCATCTCTGCCACGATCTCGCTGTCGACGATCCGGCTGCTCGCGTTCAGGCTGACGATGTACGGCGTCCGGGTGTCGAGGTGCTGAAGGCGGTTCATGTCGTAGTTGACGATCACCTCGGCGCTCGACGTCTCGCAGTCGGGCATCAGGTAGTTCCATGACGACCGCGCCCGGGGCGCTTCCGGCAGCATCGCGTCGCCGGTGTGCAGGACGGTGTGGTTGTGCGAGTAGTCGAATGCGCCGAGCACGTCGCGCTCGGCCGGCGTCGGCTGCTCGAGCAGGCGAAGTGCGGTGTCCGCGTGCGTCGCGACCACGACATGACGGTAGCGGTCGGCCCCGCCATCCGCATCGTTGATGATGACCCCGTCGCCGTCCCGGCGGATGCCGCGCACCGCCGTGCTGAGCCGGATTTCGGTGAGCTCCTTCGCCGCCTTCTCGACGTAGGTCCGCGAGCCGCCGACCACCACCCGCCATTGCGGCGAGCCGGTCACCGACAGGGCACCGTGGTTGTCGAGGAACGAGAACAAGTAGCGGGCCGGATAGCCGAGCGCAGCCTCTTGCGATGTCGACCAGACGCAGGCGACGTACGGAATCATGAAGTGCTGCGTGAAGTACGTCGAGAACCCGCCGTCGCGCAGGAACTCGCCGAGGGTGACGCTGTCGTCACCGGTGGCGAGCAGGGCGCGGGCACGGCGGTGGAACTTCTTCACCTCGAGCAGCATGCGCAGGTAGCGCGGCCGGATCAGTGATCGCTTCTGGGCGAACAGGCCGCCGAAGCCCTTGGCGCCGGCATATTCCAGGCCACATCCTTCGCACCGGATCGACATGCTCATCTCGGTCGGCTCGGTGGCGATGCCGAGCTCGTCGTAGAGCCGCAGCAGGTGCGGATAGGTCCGCTCGTTGTGGACGATGAAGCCGGTGTCGATCGCCGCGACGCCGCGATCCGGAGTGGCGACGTCATGGGTGTGGGCGTGACCGCCGAGCCGGTTGTCGGCCTCGTACAGCACGACATCGAACTGGCGCTGGAGGATGTACGCAGCCGTCAGGCCGGCTACTCCGCTGCCGATGACAGCGACTCTCTCCCGGGCCACGGCGATCATCCTTCCCAACGGGACCTACCGTGCGTAAGCCCTCGATGAATGTTCGCGACAGAGCCGCCAGCGGTTCGCTGTCAGCAGGAGGAATGACGCCACCGACGAGGCGCTCCTCGGACCTAGGGGACTCGCACGCTACGTCCCACGGTCCTGCGGGCGCCTCGTTGGCGGCGTCGTACCTGCTAACCGACGGTCGATCTCAACGAATCAGCCGGGTGGGAGTGTCACGCGCGCGGGCTGAGCGGGTCGTGAAGGATGCGACACGACACGTCGTGGCGGACCTTTCACGACCTGGCAAATCAGCGGGGCGGAGTCGTCACTGGACGACGATGGTGCCCTTCATGGTCTGGTGGAAATTGCAGATATAGGTGTATGTACCGGGCTTGCTGAAGGTGAAGGTGAACGACTGCCCCTTGCTCAGGCTGCCGGAGTCGAAGGAGCTGCCCGGGTTCGCCGTCGCGGTGTGCGGCGTGCCGTCCTCGTTGGTGAAGGTCACCTTCGTGCCGGCCTTCACCGTGAGGGTCGCCGGGTGGAACTGGAAACTTTGGATCGTCACGGTGTTGCCCGATGCCGTGGAGCCCGAACCGGACCCGGACCCGCCGGTGCTGCCGCCTGAGCTCGATGAGCCACACGCCGCCGCCATTCCGAGGAACAGCACTGCCACCAACAGGGTCCGGATCCGGTTCGTCATGTCAACAGCCTCTCAGGCGGTCAGCGCAGACGGCTGCACCGCATTGGAGATCCCGATGTCCGAGTTGGGCACCGGGTACTTCCCGAGCACGAACGACAGGATTGCCGCGTGCATCGCTTCGACGGGGGCGATCGTCGCCGCGTTGGCGATGCCACCCGGGTCCGTCACGTTTGCGGCAGCGAAGACGTAGGTCTCCGCGGCTGCGTTCTCGAGGCCGAGCGCCACACTTGCGACGGCCGGGAGAGACTTCGCGTCCTGCAGTGCCTTCACCGACGGGGCCGCGATGGTCAGCGGAGTGCCGGTGACCTTCGGGACGCCGGCATTTGACAGCACCGAGTTCCACGACGCGGCGTGGTCGGAGTGCTGCTTCTGCACCGTGGTTGCGAACTGGGCGATGGCGGGCGGAACCTTGCCGTACTTGCCCTTGCCGGCCGACTTCAACACGAGGCCGTAGCCGGCGACCGCGAGGTTCTCCAACGCCGCGGCGAGTGCCACGACCTTGAGGTCACCCATGTACGGCGACGAGCCGCCGCCCGTCGTACCACCGGAGCTGGACTTCGTGCCGCCACTGCTGCTGCCGCCGCACGCCGCAAGCGCCGCACCGCCGACGACGGCAGCGCCGCCGAGGAGGAAGGTGCGACGGTTGGCGACCGTGCGGGTGACCGATGCGATGCGGTCCGCGACGCCAGCCATGTTCTCGCGCACCTGGCTCATCGAGTCGTTGTGAATGTCGTCGAGCTCGCGGGTCATCACCGTGAGCTCCGCCTCCGAGATCTGGATCTCGGTCGGCAGATCATCGCGCCGGGTCACTTCACCGCTCCTTCGCTCGCCGGCGACGCCGACTTGATGGGGTAGAACGTGTCGGGGAAACCGACGCTGCCGGCTGCCTTCGGCAGCTTGGCGAGGTTCGGCGGCAGCGCGATCAGCTGCGGCGCGCCACCGGCGATGAGAGCTTGCACGGCAAGCAGGATCGCCTTGTGCTGAGCCTCGACGCCTGCCACCGACGCGAAGGTCTGCCGGAGGTCGCTCGTGGAGACCAGCGTGACGTTCTTGGTGTAGGTCTGGGCCGCGACGTCCTCGAGTGCAATCGCGAGGGCCGTCACCTTGCCCGCGTCCGTCAGATGCGGCTTCTGCGAGTTGACGTACTTGAGGTACTTCGGATCTGGATTGTTCTGCTCCTTGCCGCCGAGGTTCTTCACAGCGGCGTTGAAGCCCGCGGCGTGGTCCTCGTGCTGCGCCTTGGTCTTCATGACGAATGTCTTCACGACGGCGTTCGCCGAGCTGCCACCGATGAACGGCAGGGTGAGGGCGACGCCGTAGGTGGCCACCGCCAGGTTTTCGATCGACGCGGCCGTCTGCAGGATCGCAATGTCCTGGTTACCTGAGGCGAACGCCGGCAGCGCGCTCCCCAGTACTGCGGCGCCAGCCGCACCGGCCACGATGGCTCCCGCTCCGATGGCTCGGGACTGCTCGAAGCGCGCTTCCTTGGCGGCTTCGACGTAGTCGCCGAGCTGTTCGCGACCGTCGCGCATGGCATCGGCGTGGAGGTCATCGGACTCTTCCACCAATGCCAGGAGCGCGCGGTCGTCGATTGAGTTCGACACCCGTTTCTCCTCATATCTGGTTGTCGGGAGTGCATCCCGCTCTGGGGTGCGTTCGACGACTCGGCATTGTTGGATCGAAGAAGTCACGGCGGAATTGCTCATCCGGTTCACGTAGGGTGCGCCGCGTGCGTCGTTCGGGCTGCTTGCTGCTGCTTGCCGTTGCGTTGTGCGGCTGCGCCGGATCGACATCGACGCCGGGCACACCCTCGACGGCAACGGTGGAGGGCGAGGCGAACGCGATTCACGGCGGAGTGCTGCGGCCGCCGAATCCGCAACCGTCCTTGGTTCTCACCGACACGGATGGCACGTCGTACGACGTCAAGGCACGCGGTGCGGGCAAGGTGACCCTGGTCTACTTCGGATACACGCACTGTCCCGACGTCTGCCCGACAACGATGGCCGACATCGCCCAGGCGTTGCGCGAGTCGACCGCACCAGTGCGCGAGAAGGTGACCGTGGTGTTCGTGACCGTTGACCCGCACCGCGACTCTCGCTCAGCCCTCCGGAGCTGGCTGGATGAGTTCGATCCGTCGTTCGTCGGGCTTCGCGGCACCCTTCCCCAGGTGATCGCCGCCCAGCGAGCGGCAAATCTGCCGGTGAGCAAGGTGTCGAAGAACGGCAAGACCGTCGAGCACTCGCCGGAGGTGATCGCGTACACGCCGGATCGCCTGGCGCACGTCCTCTACTTCGACGGCCCGTCAACCATCGAAGACCTCGTCCACGACCTGCCGATCCTCACGACCGGACACGGTTTCGGCGCGTAGACCAGACAGCGAGGGCGGTGAGGAGCACGAAGCCGATCGCCTCGACCGTGATCGACGACCAGTAGTGCGGCGCCGCGCTCGACTCCCGGAAACCCTTCAGTCCTGGAATCGTGTGGTGCGTGAGGATCAGCAGTCCGGCTGCCGTTGCGAGCTCGGTGAGCGCGCCGGCCGTCGCTGCCAACGGGAGAGCTCGTTGCGGCGAGACGACCACTGCGATGCAGAGGACAGACGCTCCGATCACCAGCAGCAGGAACATGGGGCCGATGCGATCGAGATGCTTGTAGCCGGACTGATACAGATCCGCGTGAATCCCGGCGGTGGCACCCAGCATCGCGGCTCCACCGAGTCGCGTCCCCCACCATGCGATGGCGTCCATGGGTCACCCCTCCTTGCGGTGTCTACGGTGACACTCGCTGTGACTAATTTCGAGTGGCGCAGGCGAATGGTTCAACCAAGCCGATCGTCATGTCGCTGCAGTGGCCACTGATTGGTTCTCGAATCGCCGCAAGAAGAACAGTGACACCAGCACTGGTACGCCGATCGTCGGCCACATGATCGCGTAGCCCGCAGTGCTCGACAGCGAGTCACTGAACAGCCCCACGATGCCGCCGACAGCAGCGGGTCCGAGGACGACGCCGACACCGCGCGAGAAGTCGACCAGGCCGGCCGCCGCGCCCTCACTGCCGTCCGGCGCAAGCGTGAACGCGAGTGCCTGCGGCAGCGTCATGAGGATCGAACCCGCGAACGCGCACACCGGGAGGATGAGCAACATCGGTCCGAGCGACGTCGGAAAGACACCGAGGCACAACGTCGCGCCGTACACCGCGGCGGCCACCATCATCACCCTCGCGATGCCCACTCGCTCAGCCAACCGGCTCGCGATCGGTGCCCCGACGATGAACGCAATCGCGACCAGCGCGAGGCACGCGGAAGCCAGCTGGCTCGACCGATGGAGGCCATGCGTGAGGTACAGGATGACGAAGGTCTTCAGTCCCGCGAGGCTGAACTCCCACAAGCTGTTGGCGGCGGCGAAGATCTGCATCTGGCGGTGATGCAGGAAGAGGTCGCGCGCCGAAAGCGCTGGTTCGTCCTCCTCACCGGTGTCCGCGTTCTGGAGCCGGACGACCGGCTTGAGGGCGACCGTTGACATGGCGATCACCGCTGCGCCGATGACGAACGGCAGCGGAGTCCACGCGCCAAGCAGCAGGCCACCCGCGATCAACGCAACCCCGAACCCGGCGCCGCGCAGGATGGCTTGCGACGACTGGGCTCTCGGCTGGAGGCGCTTCGGCAGGATGTCGGCGTAGATCGCGCGGTATGGCGGGTAGTAGAGGTAGTAGCCGACGAAGAACATCAAGATCGAGATGCCGCCCAGCGAGACACCGGGCGCGAACGGCAAGATCACCAGGCCGGCTCCGACCATCGGTCCGCCGATGAGGACGAACGGCATGCGCTTTGCGCCCGGCGTCTTGCCCGGTAGGCGGTCGGAGACCGCCCCGGAGATCAACGGAACGACAAGCGCGAAGGCACCCTCGCCCCCGATCAAGGCACCGACCCGCGCCGGTGAGTGCGTGAGGCTCAGCAGGACGCTCGGTCCGTAGGTCGTCAGGATCGTGATGGCGAACGCCAGCCCGAACGTCGGTAGCCCCAGCACGAGCAGCACGGGCCTGACGTCTTCCGCCGTCGTCTGATCGGTCGGCAGCTCGAGACGGTGCAGCTTGCGCCAGAAGCTCGGTTCGACTACCGAGGGTTCCTCCGACCGGCGCGTATCCGCAGTACCGGTCGTCATCCGACCATGCTCTCAGCCAGCGCTGGCGGCGGTTCCTCGCGACACGACCATGTTGAACGCCTCGCAGACGAGCTCGCCGTCAGCGTCGGTGATGTCCTGGCGCATCAGCATGAGCTCGTTGGCGCCGGCGTCGCGGATGGACTCGATGGTGGTCTTCGACGACAGCACGTCGCCGGGGCTGACCGGGCGATGGTGCACGAACTTCTGCTCGCCGTGGACCACCAGCGCGTAGTTGAGTCCGAGGCCCGGGTCGGAGATCGGGCCGCTGCTCGCGAGGCTCATCCCGACGGCCGTGAGGAACGTCGGCGGAGCGATCACGTCTTTGTGCCCCGCAGCGCGAGCCGCGTCGGGATCGACGTAGATCGGGTTGCTGTCGCCGATCGCCTGGGCGAACCTGCGAATGTGCTCGCGCCCGACCTCGAACGTGCCGCCGCCTTCATAGCTACGACCGATGAAGTCGCGGTTCAACGGCATGCCGTCGCCTCCCTCCTTGGCGCATTCTCGGCACGACGGT
>JAFAZI010000003.1 GCA_019239875.1 Frankiaceae bacterium | reverse complement strand
GCTCGGCCCCCGCGGCCGCTACGTCGTCCTGGACAAGAAGTGGGGCGCGCCCACGATCACCAACGACGGTGTCACCGTCGCGCGCGAGGTCGAGCTGGACGACCCCTTCGAGAACCTCGGGGCGCAGCTGACCAAGGAGGTCGCCACCAAGACCAACGACGTCGCCGGTGACGGTACGACGACCGCGACCGTGCTCGCGCAGGCCATGGTCCACGAGGGGCTGCGCGCCGTGGCCGCCGGCGTGAACCCGATGGCGCTCAAGCGCGGCATGGACAAGGCGACCGAGGCCGTCAACGCGGCGCTCGACAGCGCCGCGCGCGACGTCGACGACCGCAAGGACATGGCCGCTGTCGCGACCGTGTCGAGCCGTGACGAGGTCATCGGCGACCTGCTCGCGCAGGCCTTCGACAAGGTCGGCAAGGACGGTGTCATCACCGTCGAGGAGTCCAACACCATGGGCACCGACCTCGAGTTCACCGAGGGCATGCAGTTCGACAAGGGCTACATCTCGCCGTACTTCGTCACTGACCCGGAGCGCATGGAGGCCGTCCTCGACGACGCCCATGTCCTGCTCACCCAGGGCAAGATCTCGTCGGTCGCCGAGCTGCTCCCGCTGCTCGAGAAGGTCGTTCAGTCGGCGAAGCCGCTGCTGATCATCGCTGAGGATGTCGACGGCGAGGCGCTGTCGACCTTGGTGGTCAACAAGATCCGTGGCACGTTCACCGCGGTCGCGGTCAAGGCGCCGGGCTTCGGTGACCGTCGCAAGGCGATGCTTGCCGACATCGCGACCCTCACAGGTGCGCAGGTCGTCTCCGAAGAAGTCGGCCTCAAGCTCGACTCGGTCGGGCTCGACGTGCTCGGCAAGGCCCGCCGCATCACGGTCACGAAGGACACGACGACGATCGTCGACGGCGCCGGCGAGACCGCTGCCATCGAGGACCGCATCCGGCAGATTCGCAACGAGATCGACAACACCGACAGCGACTGGGACCGCGAGAAGCTGCAGGAGCGGCTAGCCAAGCTCTCCGGCGGGGTCGGCGTGATCCGGGTTGGCGCCCACACCGAGGTGGAGCTCAAGGAGAAGAAGCACCGGCTCGAGGACGCGATCTCCGCGACGCGCGCCGCGATCGAGGAAGGCATCGTCGCCGGTGGCGGCACGGCGCTGGTCTCGGTGGTGTCTGCGTTGAAGGGTGACTTGGGCCTCGAAGGCGACGAGGCGACCGGCGTCCAGATCGTTGGCAAGTCGCTTGTCGAGCCGTTGCGCTGGATCGCTCAGAACGCAGGCCTCGAGGGGTACGTCGCGGTCAGCAAGGTCCAGGATGCGAAGAAGGGCATCGGCCTCAACGCGGCGACTGGTGAGTACATCGACCTGATCGCCGCCGGAATCGTCGACCCCGTCAAGGTCACGCGCTCGGCCGTTCGCAACGCCGCGAGCATTGCAGGCATGCTGCTCACGACTGAGACCCTGGTCGTCGACAAGCCGGAAGAAGCCGAGCCTGAGCACGGCGGACACGGCCACTCGCACGGCCCCGGCGGTCACATGCACTAGCTCGACCCGCATGTCGCCGGCGCGCTTGTCCCCGAATGGCCCATAAGGCTTGGGGCAAGCGCGCCGATGCGTTTTAGGTGATCACCGAAGAGACGACGGTCGGCGCAGAGGCGGATTCGCTAGCCTTCGCCTCGATGGATGCTGACCCAGATCTCGCGACACTGCTTGCCTCAGGAGAGCGCGCGACCTTTCACGGCCCACCCGCCTCGGCGGTTGCGAACCTCGAGAAGGCAGTCGGCATCGCACAACGCGATGGCCGCCGTGCCGAGGTCGCCGCGTCCGCGTGGCTGCTGGGCGTCGCTCTCTCGGCGTCCGGCCGGTACGGCGCGGCCCTCAAGGTGCTCGTGCCGCTGCTCGAAGCCGGCGAGGGTGGCGATGACGAGGCGCCCGAGATCCGCCTGTTCGCCTCGCTCGCGGCGGCGACTGCTGCCAGCGTGCACCGCGGCCTCGGCCGTCACGCGGGTGCCGCCGAGCTCGACAGCCGCGGTTTGGCGCTGACCGAAGGACCGGGCGAGGCGGCGTTCGACTGTGTGCTCGGCCTCACCGCGGACGCGGTTGGTGCGGGGGACCTCGACAGCGCCCGCAACTGGCTGGCGAAGTCAGAGGCGATCATTGACGGACACGGTGGCGACTGGTGGCGGCAGCGGGTGCGCCTGAACTGGGCGCGCGCGGAGGTCGCACTCCTCGCGGAGAACCCGCAGGAGGCGATCACGTTGGCCAGTGCCGCCGTGGACGGCGCGGAGGCGGCTCGGGCGCCGCGACACGTCGCGAAGAGCTTGCTGTTCCAAGGGGTTGCCGAACTGCAGGCCGGGTCGGTGGACGGGGTGGCGACGTTGCGGCGAGCTGCGACGCTGGCCGAAGGTCTCGGCGCCGTACCGCTCGTGTGGCAGGCGCGCGCGCTCGTGGGCGCCCTGCTGGGCGGCGAGGAGTCCGAGGAGGGGGCACGCTCGCTGGCGGCCGCTCGGTCGGCTGTCTTGAGCATGGCGAGTGACCTCCCGAACGATCTTCGCGAGGAGTGGCTGGCACGGCCGAACGTGAGCGCTCTGCTCGAGGGCTGACCCTCCGGCGTTCCGAGCGTGATCCACGCTCAGCACGGCACCCTGAGCGCCGCTGGTTCCGAGTGATTTCTTTGGTGAAGTATTCGCGGGAACGTGCCGATGTAACTGATTGTGACGACGGTGCTTATCTGTGACGACCTGCGCGCGGTGCGCGAAGGACTGCGCCGCTCGGTTGAGTCGTTGCCGGGCGTTGCCCGCGTCGACGTCGTCGCCAGCGGCGAGGAAGTCCTCGCGCGCTGGCCGCACGAGCGCCATGACCTGGTGCTCATGGACGTGCAGATGCCGGGGCTCGGCGGCGTTGAGACAGCGCGGCGCCTCGTGCATCAGCACCCTGAAGCCAACATCGTGATGCTCACCCTTGCCTCGGACCGTGATGCTGCGGCGGCGGCGATCGCCGGTGGGGCCAGGGGCTTCCTGCACAAGGATGTCTCTCGGGAGGAGCTGTCGGCGACCGTGGCCAACGTGCTCACCGTCTCGGCGCTTGCTCCCGAGCTGCCGTTCCACGCGCTACGGCCGGTCGACGAGACCGCACCGGTGCTGACCGAACGCGAGCAGCAGGTGCTGTCCGGCATGGCGGCCGGCAAGAGCAACTCCCAGATCGGCCGTGACCTTTATCTGTCTGAGGACACGATCAAGACGCACGCCCGCCGGCTGTTCCGCAAGCTCGAGGTCAGCGATCGCGCCCAAGCGGTGGCGGCCGGCTTCCGATACGGCTTCGTCAACTAGTTCGCTTCGGCGGCTGGCTCGCCGCCTGCCAACCGGGTGCTGGCACCCCGCACCCGCGGATGTCAGCGCTCTTGCGTGGGCGATCCGGTGCTCGATTTCATGGTCCAGGTGCGGACCGTCCGTGTCGTCGCGTGGGCTGGCGTTGCTCGACGCATAGGTGCCGGCCTCGTACTCGCCATCTTGCTGGGGGCGACGGCGGGCGTCGCTTTCAGCGCATTGGCGGGCGCGCGTCGGACCGCTTCGGCCTACCCGCGACTACAAGCCGCCGGGTACCAAGCCGATCTCGTCATCGCGGCCGGAGGTGACCCGGCCGAGTTCGATCCGACGATCGTCGCGAACGCGCCGGGTGTAGCGGCCTCCGGAGTGGTCGACGGGTTTGCGGTGTTCGAGATCTTGGCAGACGGCACCATCGACTTCGTGCACGTGCCGGCTCTGCTGGCACCCGAAGACGGTGTCGCCTTCTCCGAGTTGAACCGTCCGATCTTGGTCCAAGGACGCCTGCCGAACCCGCATGCGACCGATGAAGTCGTCGAGTCAGAAGTGACGGAGGGGCTGGGTCATCCGGTTGGGTCCACCCTCGACCTGTGCCTGTTCGACTTCTCGGATCTGGGGGCCCTCGCTGGCGGGGACCCGACTCCCGCTGAGCAGCGTGGTTTTGTCGCAGACCACTGTGTGATGCGCCAGATGAGAGTTGTCGGAGTGGCGCGACCTGATGCCGATGAGGTCGTTCTGCATCCGACCAGCGAAGGACAGCAGTTCCTCATCGGCCCCCCGGCATTCGCGGCGGCGCCTCCGAAGCCAAGAACTTTCAGTTTTGTCCAGGTCGACCTCGCTCGGGGCGCCGACCCGGCCACGTTCGTCAACACAGTGCTGGACCGCGAGCCGTCCGACACCGAGACGACTGTGCAGTCGAGCTCTCTTCGCGCGGTTGTCGTCGGCCGGACTGTGGCGCCGTACGTGCGTGCACTGACGTTCTTTTGCATTGCGGCCGCGATAGCGGGCATCGGAGTGATGGGTCCGCCGATCGCGCGATGGGCGGCGGTGACGGCTCAGGAGCGTCGGGTTCTCGCCGCGCTCGGACTCCTCGATCGACAGGTCCGACTGGTGGGCGTGGTTCGCAGTGCTGCGCTCGGTGTCGTCGCAGCTGCCGTCGCGGCCGCGATCGCGATCTCGTCCTCCAGTCGCTTCCCGATTGGTGTCGCGAGGAGCATCGAGCCACAACCAGGGGTCAGGGTCGATCTCGACGTGCTGCTCCTGGGTGCGGGCATTCTGATCGCGCTCTGCGTCGGTTTCGGCTCGTTTGCCATGAGTGACGAATCCGGACAGCGGCGGTCGTCGTGGCTGATCGAAAAGCTGCAGTCGGCAGGCGTCTCGCCGGCCAGGCTCTTGGGGATCCGCGGGGCGCTGCGAGGACCGCGCTCAGGAGCCCTCGGCGTGACCATCGCCATCATGGCGGTCGCTAGTGCGATCACTTTTCAATCCGGCCTCGGCCGGATGTTGGATACGCCTTCGCGTTATGGATGGACCTGGGACGCGCTGGTCGACAGTCGGGACGTTGCGATGGCGCCGCAGGAGCTCGAGGCCCTTCGCGCGACTCCCATCGCGCAGTCGGTGAGCCTCGGCCGGCGGGTGTCTCTGATCACCGCCAGCTCGGCGATCGAAGCCTTCAATTTCACGCGGCTTCGCGGCTCTGTGGAGCCGCTGATCACCGCCGGTCGAGAGCCACGGGGGAGTGCTGAGATCGCGCTCGGACAGCAGACCATGACGCGCTTGCACAAGCGGATCGGTGACGAGCTGACGCTGCGGGGTCCGAACAATGCCCGCATCGCCGTCACGATCGTCGGCCGCACACTCGTTCCGCTGATCAACGTCAGCCAGGACCTTTCCGTCGGGGAAGGCGCGCTGATCGACCGGCCGCTGCTCGACCGAGTCGGAGGGGCACACGTCGCACTCGCGCTCGTCGACCTGCGGCCAGGAAGCAGCATCGACGACCTGCGGGCGGCGCTCGGGCAGGCAGGCCCGCGGCTGGCCGCCGGCACGGTGTTCGGCCCGACGCACACGGCCGACCTGCGCGGTTACGACGCGGTACGTGGCACCCCGCTGCTCCTCGCTGGCGTGCTCGCGCTGATGGGTCTCGGTGTCCTCGGATACACGATCGCGGCAGTGACGACCCGACGACGTCGGGAGCTCGCCGTCATGCGCTGCCTCGGTTCGCTACGCCGCGACCTGCGCTCCTCCATCCGGTGGAACGCAATCATGATCGTGATCAGTTGCCTCGCCGTTGCTCTGCCCCTCGGGGTCGCTCTTGGGCGCGTCTTGTGGCAGGTGTTCGCGCAGGGTCTTGGTGTCAGTGACGATGCAGTGACCCCATTGCTCGCGCTCGGGGCGGTGGTCACCGCAACCGGTCTGAGTGCCGTGCTGCTCGCGATCGTGCCGGGGCTCCGGGCTGGCCGCATGCGTCCGGCCGAGGTGCTGCGCGGCGAGTGACCGCTCTCACTCGACGTCGTCGACGTCGAGTCCCTTCCGATCCCCGTGGTCGGCAGACGGCTGGTTGAACTGGCTGACCATGCCGCAGGTACGCCACTGCTCCTGTTGCTCTTGCGCGTGCCGCAACAGGTCGAAGGACTCGGCTTGCTCGCGCTTGCGCTTCAGTGACTGCGCGAACGACCTGAGACCCATTGGCGTTAGTCCTCGTCCGCGGTCAGCACACCGTCGAGGAACCCGCGCGCGTAGTCCCAGCTGACGTAGTCCGCCGGATCCGGGGAGTACGCCGGTTCGTGGACGTGCGGCGTACCGAGATCCAGCAGGCTGCGAAGGTTGGCCTGCAACAGGGCCCAGGCGAAGAAGTGGGCCTCCTGGCAGTCATCGCAGTCCACGACGAGACCCCGTACGCCGCGAGGCTCGAGCAACGCCTGGAACGCCTCGATGTCCTGGAGATCCTCGAGCAGATCGCGGCGCTCGTCGTCGGTCAGCGGCTCGTCGAGCGCATCCTCCTCGCCGAACTCCGCGGCAGGGTCGGAGGGGTCACCCGCGAACGGGTCCAGGGGCGCGTCGTCTCGCACCCCTCAACGGTAGACCCGTAGACTCCTTTCTTTAGTCCACGCCTTGCGAAATGTGGTGGTCATGGACCCGACAATGCCAGCGAAGTTCGCGCCGCTGGGGTTGACGTTCGACGACGTTCTCCTGCTTCCGGCTGAGTCCGATGTGATCCCCAGCGAGGCGAACACCTCGACCCGGCTGTCGCGCAACGTCAGCCTTCGGGCTCCGCTCGTATCGAGCGCGATGGACACGGTCACCGAGGGCCGGATGGCCATTGCCATGGCGCGCCAAGGCGGCGTCGGGATCCTGCACCGCAACCTGTCGATCGAGGATCAAGCGATCCAGGTTGACATCGTCAAGCGCTCCGAGGCCGGGATGATCACCTCACCGGTGACGTGCAGCCCAGATGACACCATCGGTGATGCGGACACGTTGATGGGCCGTTACCGGATATCCGGCGTGCCGGTCACCGACGAGGCGGGTGTCCTCGTCGGCATCGTCACCAACCGAGACATCCGGTTCGAGCGTGACGCCACCCGACTGGTCCGTGACGTGATGACCGCGATGCCGCTGGTCACTGCCCCAGTAGGTGTCTCCCACGATGCCGCGCTCAAGCTGCTCCAAGCGAACAAGGTCGAGAAGCTGCCGATCGTCGACGAGGGCGGCCGGCTCCGAGGCCTCATCACCGTCAAGGACTTTGCGAAGAGCGAGGAATACCCGAACGCCACGAAGGACGGTGCCGGTCGGCTCGTCGTCGGCGCCGCGGTCGGTGTCGGTGAGGACGCGTACAAACGAGCCATGACCTTGATCGATGCCGGCGTCGATGTCCTGGTGGTTGACACGGCGCACGGGCACTCCCGATCAGTGCTCGAAATGGTTGCTCGCCTCAAGAACGCCGTCTCTGTGGATGTCATCGGCGGCAACATCGCCACCGGTACGGCGGCCAAGGCACTCATCGACGCAGGTGCAGACGCCGTCAAGGCAGGCGTCGGGCCCGGCTGCTTTGCTGCCGGCACTCGCGTCCTGATGGCGGACGGCTCCTACCGAGATATCGAAAAAGTACAGGCCGGTGACCGCGTGATCGGCGGTGACGGTCGCCCGACGACAGTGGTTCGGGCGTGGTGCACCGGAGTGCGAGAGGTCGTCGGCGTGCGACACACCGCGTCCGGTGCGGTCACGTACGCGACGCCGGACCACCGGTACCTCACCGGTGACCTGTCCTCGGTGTCTGTCTCGACAGTCGCGAACCGCGGTTATGCCCGGATCCTTGCTCAACCCACACGGTTCGGTCACTCCAAGATCGGCTGGCAGGAGATCGGTACTGCCGATCGGTCGTGCCTGCTCATGCCGCGCCAGGTCCACTTCGAGCTTCCAGAGCATCTCCGGCTCGACCTGCGGCGGTACGGAACGCGTGAGAGCAGCCTGAAGCGCTACAACCTCGTGATCGAAGAGAGTGCAGACCTCGGCTTCATGTTGGGGATCTTCCTCGGCGACGGCCATGCCTTCCTGAACAAGGTGCGTAACAGTGAGATCGGTCGAGTCTCCTTCTCCCTCGGCGTGCACGAGACCGATGTGATCGACCGGCTGTGTGACGCGGTCGAGCGAGTCACCGGAGTCCGCCCGGTGGACGGCGGGGTGAACCAGGGTGTTCGCCACTTGCACCTGTACTCCCTGCAGTGGGCCCGGTTGCTCTCCGAGTGCGGCAAGCGAGGTGACAAACACCTTCCAAGCGAGTGGCTGTGCGCTGACCCGGCTTACCTCAAGGGCTTGCTCGAGGGGCTCGTCGCTTCTGACGGATATGTCGAGTCGACCGGCCGGGTGTGCTTTCGCAACACGTCGAGAGCACTGGCCGAGCTCTACGGAGTGTTGAGCCTGCTCGTCCGCGGCAGCCTGCCGAGCGTCGCGATAGAAGCGCCAAGCGCCGGGGGGCTCAAGGGCACGGATTCTTCCCGTTGCTTGCCCTCCTACAAGTCGCGGCTCAACGTGACCCACGAGAAGCGTCACGTCGGCGACTACGCGGTGGTCAAGCTGCTCGCGGTGAAGCCCACGGGACAGTCGGTGCCCGTCTATGACATCGAGGTCGAGGCAGCCCACCACAGCTTCATTGCGGACAACGCCGTTGTGCACAACTCGATCTGCACCACCCGAGTCGTGGCGGGCGTCGGCGTACCTCAGATCTCGGCGATCTACGACGTGGCGCAAGTGGCTGGGCCGGCCGGTGTTCCGGTGATCGCGGACGGCGGCATGCAGTACTCCGGCGACATCGCGAAAGCGATCGCCGCCGGTGCTGACAGCGTGATGCTCGGCTCCCTGCTCGCCGGCTGCGAGGAGTCACCCGGCGAGTTGTTGTTCGTCAACGGAAAGCAGTTCAAGTCCTACCGCGGGATGGGCTCGCTGGGCGCCATGCAGTCGCGTGGGCAGGGCCGGTCGTACTCGAAGGACCGCTACTTCCAAGACGACGTGCTCTCGGACGACAAGCTCGTCCCGGAGGGTATCGAGGGTCAGGTGCCCTACCGTGGCCCGCTCGCCGCGGTGGCTCTGCAGTTGTTGGGCGGGTTGCGTGCCGGAATGGGATACGTCGGCGCGTCGACCATCGCTGAACTCAAAGAGGCCCAGCTGATCCGGATCACTGCGGCGGGGCTGAAGGAGAGTCACCCGCATGACATCGCGATGACCACCGAGGCTCCGAACTACACGACGCGATGAGTAGGGACAGTGTCGAGATCGGCCTCGGCCGGTCGGCCCGGAGAGGCTTCACCCTCGGCGAGATCGCAATCGTGCCGTCGCGTCGTACGCGTGATGTCGACATGGTGTCGCTGACCTGGCAGATCGACGCCTATCGATTCGACATCCCGTTGGTCGGTTTTCCGTCTGACGCAACGATGTCGCCCGAGACCGTAGGGCTCGTCGGCAAGGCTGGTGGCCTGGGAGTTCTCGATGCCGAGGGGTTGTGGACCCGGTACGACGACCCGCTGCCGCTGCTGGCGCGATTGTCGGAGCTGGACCCAGACAGCGCCACCAGAGAGCTGCAGCGGATCTACGCCGAGCCGGTGCGCGACGAGCTGATCAGTCAGCGGATCAAGGAGCTCCGCGACACGGGCGCGGTCACCGCGGTCCGGGTGTCTCCGCAGCACACCTTGCGCCATGCGCCGACGATCCTGTCGGCTGGTGTCGACATGCTCGTCATCCAAGGCACGATCGTCTCTGCCGAGCACGTGTCCGGGTCGGCCGCCCAGCCGCCGCTGAACCTCAAGACCTTCATCGCCGACCTTGATGTGCCGGTGATCGTGGGTGGCTGCACGAACTACCAGACGGCGCTGCACCTGATGCGGACCGGAGCCGCCGGCGTCGTCGTCGGCGTCGGCGCTGACGAGTGGTCGACGACCGCGAACGTGCTCGGCATCGAGGTGCCGATGGCGACCGCGATCGTGGACGCCGCCGCCGCGCGACGCGACTACCTCGACGAGACCGGTGGCCGTTACGTCCATGTGATCGCTGCGGGTGAGATGGAGACGAGCGGCGACATCGCGAAGGCAGTGGCCTGCGGTGCCGACGCCGTGATGCTCGGCGAGCCGCTGTCGATGGCGGCGGAAGCGCCCGGTCGTGGTGCGTGGTGGCACGTCTCGGCGTCGCATCCGATGTTGCCGCGTGGGCGGTACGCCGAGGCGAACGTCGCGTGGCCGCTCGGCTCCCTCGACGAGGTGCTGTCCGGACCGTCGACCTCGCCCGAAGGCTTCACCAACCTGTTCGGTGGCGTGAAGCGAGCGATCGCCAAGGCTGGCTACAGCGACCTCAAGGAGTTCCAGCGGGTCGAGCTCGTCGTCCGCTGACGGCCTGCCAACCGAGGCAAGGCGGCCGTCGTCTGTCGGTCATGAGGCTGGTTGCTGCTTGCGCTGTGGTCGGCGTGCTGCTCGCTGGGTGCACGAGCTCGCCCACGGCATCCTCGCCGCATGCCGACACAACTCACGCTGCCTCGAGCGCGTCAGCGACGTCGACCCCATCGCCGAAACCGCATCGACGTCACTACGTCAGCGGCCGTCAGACTGTCACCGCCCCGGCGGGCACTCCCGTCGCGTGCGCGACTCGAGATCTTCGTCGAGTGAAGCCCGGCCAGCCGATCCGCGTCTCGGTGCGGTCCGGCGCCCAGAAGGCCGTGCTGACCGGCACCATGTGGCGCCGAAATTACGCGGGGCCTCTGGTCGCCCACGCTGCTATCGCCGTACGTCGCCGCTCAGGCTCGACCGTTCCGTACCGCCTCCCGCAATTCGAATCCGCCCGAAGACACATCACCGCTTTCACCTGGGTGGGTGTGCCGGACCGAAACGGCGCGCTGTGCCTCGTCCGGTTCCATCCGGGTCAGCCTGCGGTAGCGATGCTCGCCCTCGGTCCGCTGTGCATGCTCGGATGCGAAGACGATCGGTTCTTCCCAGCCGCGGGAGGGCGTTCCTACACCCTCCGCAGCGGGCAATTGGGATCGGCGATCGATGTCTCGAGCGGCCCGCCGGTGCTCATCGCGCATGATCCCCGGTTCTGGTAACGCTTTGCCGACGGCGCGAACAGTGCCACGCCGCTGCGGGTCTTCACGGTGGCCGCGGGTGGCGTGGTCGATGTCTCGTCTCACTACCCGTTGCATGTGGCGGACGACGCCGCACACCACTGGCGATGGTTCACCGAGCGCAACCACAGCCCGTTCAGAGGCCGCGGTGAGCTCGCCGCCTGGACGGCCGACGAATGCGAGATCAGCAAGTGCGAGCAGGCATTGGCCACCGTGCACGACCTGGCATCCCGAGGCCGGCTCGACATGAATGGGCATCACGCGTATCACTCGTCGTCCGCCGATCGGTACGTCGATCGGCTGGAGCACTTCCTGATCGCCACCGGATATGACCGCTGAGTAGCCTTTTCGCATGGCGGAGAAGGATTACGACGTCGTCGTCATCGGGTCGGGGTTCGGCGGCAGCGTTGCCGCGTTGCGCGCAGCCGAGAAGGGCTACCGAGTCGGGGTGATCGAGGCGGGCCGGCGGTTCACCAACGACACGCTGCCCGAGACGAGCTGGGACCTGAAGGACTTCCTGTGGGCGCCGGCGGTCGGCTTCATGGGGATTCAGAAGATCACGCCGCTGTCCGACGTCGTCTGCCTGTCTGGCGCCGGTGTCGGTGGCGGTTCGCTCGTTTACGCCAACACGCTCTACACGCCTCTCGACGACTTCTTCGCAGACAAGCAATGGGCTCACATCACCGACTGGAAGGCAGAGCTTGCGCCGTACTACGACCAGGCGTCGCGGATGCTCGGCGTCGTCGAGAACCCGACCGAGACCGCTCCCGACAAGGAGTTCAAGGCGATCGCGGAGGAGATGGGCGTCGGCCACACCTATCACCACACGCCGGTCGGAGTGTTCTTCGGCGAGGCCGGGAAGACGGTCGACGACCCGTACTTCGGCGGGGCCGGGCCCAAGCGCACCGGCTGCATCGAGTGCGGCAACTGCATGATCGGCTGCCGCTTCAACGCGAAGAACCGCCTCGACCTCAACTACCTGTATCTCGCCGAGGGTCTCGGGACGCAGATCATTCCCGAAACGACGGTGACGACGGTGCGACCGCTGGACGGCGGTGGGTACGCCGTCGACACCCGCCACACGACGAAGCGTCGTACCCGGCAGACCTTCACCGCAGACCAGGTCGTGTTCGCGGCGGGGACGCTCGGCACCCAGAAGCTGCTGCACCGGATGCGTGACGAGGGAGTCCTGCCGAAGATCTCGCGCCGGTTGGGCGAGCTGACCCGCACCAACTCCGAGGCGATCCTCGGCGCCCGCACGCGTGACAAGACCGCGGACTACTCGAAGGGCGTCGCGATCACCTCGTCGTTCCACCCTGACGGCCGGACCCACGTCGAGCCGGTGCGCTACGGAAAGGGGTCCAACTCGATGGGCGCGCTTCAGTCGGTGCTGACCGACGGCGGCCCCGGTGGTCCCCGATGGAAGAAGGCGTTGAAGGAGATCGCCCGTCACCCCCGGGACCTGCCGAAGATGTTCTGGCTTAAGGGCTGGTCGGAGCAGACGATCATCGTCCTGGTCATGCAGTCCCTCGACAACTCGCTGACGGTGTCCCGCAAGAAGGGCCGGCTGCGTGACCGCCTCGTCTCGCGCCAAGGCCATGGCGAGCCGAACCCCACGTGGATCCCGGCGGGCAACGACGTGACGCGCCGGTTGGCTGAGCGGATCAACGGAATAGCGGGCGGCTCGGTCGGGGAGCTGGCGAACATTCCGATGACGGCACACATCATCGGGGGCGCGGCGATCGGCGAGACCGCCGACGACGGTGTGGTCGATCCGTGGCAGCGGCTGCACGGCTACGAGGGGCTCCACGTCACCGATGGCGCCGCGGTCACCGCGAACCTCGGCGTCAATCCCTCACTCACCATCACGGCACAGGCCGAACGCGCCATGGCGTTCTGGCCGAACAATGGTGAGGCGGACCCACGACCCGCCGTCGGTTCGTCGTACGTCGCGCTCCAACCCGTGACGCCGATCCGGCCGGCGGTTCCCGAACCGGCACCCGGGGCGCTGCGGCTGCCGCTAGCCGCGATCTGAGCTCTCGGCCGCACCGCCGTCGGACGACACCCGCCCCGATCCTGAACACAAGTACGACGCCGCGGGGCGGCTCTGTGGGATGAGAATGCTGGTGCCGGGCGGCGACGTCGTGCGTTTGTGGTGCCGCGAGCCCGTCACACAAGTTGACGCGGGGACCGTAGAGGGCTCTGGAGTGTTGCTTCGAGC
>JAFAZI010000172.1 GCA_019239875.1 Frankiaceae bacterium | reverse complement strand
GCCGGCATCCTTGCGGACCTGCGCAAGCCTGACCACGCGGCGCAGCTCGAGGAGCTCGGCGTGGCACCGTTCGAGCTGGTCGTCGTGAACCTTTATCCGTTCCGCGACACGGTGATGTCCGGGGCAGCGCCGGACGAGTGCGTCGAGCAGATCGACATCGGCGGTCCGTCGATGGTCCGTGCGGCGGCCAAGAACCATCCCTCGGTCGCGGTGGTGGTTGACCCTGCGTCGTACCCCGCTGTCATCGAGGCGATCGAAGGCGGCGGCTTCACCCTGGAGCAGCGACAGCGACTTGCTGCCGAGGCGTTCGTGCACACGGCGACCTACGACGTCGCCGTCGCGTCGTGGATGGGCAACGTTCTCGCGCCAACCGATGATGGGACCGGCTTCCCGGCCTGGATCGGCGCGACCTGGGACCGCGGCGCGGTGCTGCGATACGGCGAGAACCCGCACCAGCGAGCCGCGCTGTATCGCGATGGGTTCGGCGCTGCTGGGCTGGCCCAGGCGCGCCAGCTGCACGGCAAGGAGATGTCATACAACAACTACGTCGACACCGATGCCGCGCGCCGTGCGGCGTACGACTTCACCGAGCCGTGCGTCGCGATCATCAAGCACGCGAATCCATGCGGGATCGCCATCGGCGCCGACGTCGCGGATGCTCACCGCAAGGCCCACGCGTGTGATCCCGTGTCGGCGTTCGGTGGTGTCATAGCCACCAATCGCGAGGTCTCTGTCGAGATGGCGGAGCAGGTGAGCGAGATCTTTACGGAGGTCGTCTGCGCGCCGTCGATCGCCGACGCCGCGGTCGAGATCCTGTCCCGCAAGCCGTCGATCCGGTTGCTCGTGTGCGACGCGCCCAGCAGTCGCGGCGGTATCGAGACGCGTGACATCAGCGGTGGCCTTCTCATGCAGGCCGTCGACACCATCGACTCGGCGGGCGATGATCCCGCGTCGTGGACCCTGCAGGCAGGTGAACCTGCCGACGAGGCGATGCTGCAAGACCTCGCGTTCGCGTGGCGATCGGTGCGGGCTGTGAAGTCCAACGCGATCGTGCTCGCGTCCGGCGGCGCGACGGTCGGCGTCGGGATGGGTCAGGTCAACCGCGTCGACTCCGCACGGCTCGCGGTCTCGCGTGCCGGGGACCGAGCGAAGGGCTCGGTCGGCGCGAGCGATGCCTTCTTCCCGTTCGCGGACGGCCTGCAGGTCCTGATCGACGGCGGCGCCCGTGCGGTCGTCGAGCCCGGTGGCTCGGTCCGCGACGAGGAGGTCATCGAGGCGGCGAAAGCGGCCGGGGTGACGCTCTACTTCACCGGAACGCGGCACTTCTTCCACTAGGCAGAGTTGTCCGTGTCCCAAGCGCGTCATGGCCGGCGCAGACACGGACAGGTCAAGAGACGGAGACGTAGATGACGGCACGGATGCTCCCCGGCGCGCCGGTGGCTGAGGCGGTGCTGACGGACCTCGCGCCGCGGATCGCGAAGCTGGTCGCCGCCGGGCACACGCCAGGCCTCGGCACGATCCTGGTCGGCGACGACTCGGCAAGCGCCGGCTACATCCGGGTCAAGCAGGAGAAGGCAGCCGAGCTGGGTCTCGTCTCGCCCCACATCCACCTGCCGCAGGACGCGACGCAGAAGGACCTGATCGCAGCGATCGAGGACTTCAACGCTGAGCCGACGGTTGACGCGATGCTGGTCCAGCACCCCACCCCGCCGCAGATCGACTTCGACGCCGCGCTGCTCGCGATGGACCCGGACAAGGACGTCGACGGCCTGCACCCGACCAACATGGGCCGACTCGCGCTCGGCATGCCCGGCCCGGTCCCGTGCACCCCGGCCGGCATCGAGGCCTTGCTCGCGCACTACGAGATCCCGGTCTCCGGCCGCCCGGTGTGCATCCTCGGGCGGGGTACGACGCTCGGCCGGCCGCTGTCGTTGCTGCTCACCCAGAAGCGTTCCACCGCGAACGCGGCGGTCACCGTCGTACACACCGGCGTCCCGAACTGGGCGGACTACACCCGCGCGGCCGAGATCGTGATCGCGGCCGCCGGCGTGCCCGGCATCCTCCAGCCCGAGCACATCACACCCGGCGCCACGGTGGTGGGCGGCGGCGTGCGCTACGAGGGTCGCAAGCTGCTGCCGGACGTCAACGAGTCGTGCGAGTCGGTCGCCGGCGCGATCACGCCGAGGGTCGGTGGCGTCGGCCCGACGACGGTGGCGATGCTCTTCAAGAACTGCATCGACGCTGCCGAAGCCCGCCTCGCCCGCTGAGACGCCGGCGCGGTGAGGGTCGTGAGTGGCAGTTGACGCCGCAGCGTCGGTATCTACTCATAACCCTGATGGCAACGGCGGACACTTCCGACAACGCTTGAACTTGCCGGTCCAACCCTGCTGGCGGTAGATCAACGCTTCTTGGATTGCCACCTCGCACGGCCGATCGAACAGGTCCGCCCAGCCGTATCGAAGGTGACGAACCTGCTCGAGTTCGCTGCGATTGTCGCGGCGCATGTCACGGAAGACGTCCCGTCCGCGATCATGTCCGAGCCTGCCGTCGAGTTCGGTGTGCACCCGGAACTCAGCATCGAAGTCGTCGAGGTGCTCGGTGCCATCGGCAAGCCGGGTGAACTGGCGCCGGCCGACCGGGACTCCGTGGGCACGACGCAACCTCATCTCTCGCACTTCCATCGATGACTGCGCGCCAGCTGCAAGATCGGGAAGCGCCTCGAGCACGACCTTGCGCCAGCGAGTGCAAGGCTTTGCCAACAGCGCGTGACGAATCGACGCCGGGGTGGTTAGCGGCCAACGAAGCGCGTCCGCGATCAGGCAGAGGGCTGCGTCTGCTGTCGAACACCGGGGCAGGAGGTCGAGAACGGTCGCCTCGACCGTCAGCCTCGGTGGCGAGAAGACGGGGTGTACGTCATCGGCGCAAAGCGTCTTTGATCGATGAATGATGATTCCGGGCTGATCGGCGGCGTCGCGCGGATACGGCACCGTCACGTCGATCTTGCCGGGCGGCGGGCACAGCCGCCAGCACCGACCCGAGGAACTATGGCTCAAGACCGCGCCCTCGCCGGCGTAGAGCACCGCAGCTGACTGCTTCACAGCGAGCGGAATCGGCCCGTTGAAGGTGGCGTACACCCGCGGGAACACCTGCTGCCACCGCTGCGACTCGAGAAACCACCGCACTCGGCGATCAGTCATTCCACGTCGACGGCACGCGTCGAGCGTGAGGACCTGCGGGAGATCGGGCATCGCCATGGCTGCACCCTGCGTGCAAGCGGCCGCAACGAGGCGATGGAGGTGGTGACCTGTGGAGCGCATCGCATAGGTGGTGAGTTGTGGGCGCCGCTGTAGCGGCGATTCTGACTCACGACCCTCGGTGGCACACTGACACCGATGAAGGACCTCGAGCCACGACTTGACCCCGAGCACCTTGCGGTGGTCAAGCTGCCCGCGGGCTGGCAACCTCCGAACCTCCCGGAGGGCACGTTCGCGGCGGTGGTCTCCAGCGACCTCGAGGTGACCGTCGTCTGCCCCGAGTCGATGCTCGAGCACGACGGCTGGACCGGCGATGCCGAGCAGGTCGACATCGGCTGGCGCCGGGTCACCTTTCCCGGGCCATTACCGTGGGAGCAGGTCGGCTTCCTGGCCGACGTGGCTGGTCGTCTCGCCGGCGCGCAGATCCCGTTCACCTCCATCGCCGGCTTCACCACGGACCATGTGCTCGTGCGTGCGGCGCAGGCCGACCTGGCGGTGGTCGTGCTGTCCGGCGAGGAGCCACCGCCGCAACGCCCCGGCATCAACCCGTGAGCGCCGGCACCGCGCCGAAGCGGCGCCTCGACCCGATCGTGCCGGTCCTCGCCGTCGTGGCCGTCGGCGTGCTGACTGCGGCGCTGCACCACCCGCAGGCAGGCATGTACGTCGCCGCTGCTGGGCTCGCGGCCGGCGCCGTACTCCGAATCCTGCTCAGCCCCCGCAACGCCGGATCGCTCGTGGTCCGGCGTAAGCAGATCGACGTCATCGTGCTGGGCGGGCTGGCGCTCGGTCTGGCCATCCTCGCGGCGGTAACGCCGTTTCCATCTGGCTAGGGCGCGATTTCCACCTGATCTTGGGCTGGACTAATCTCGACCTGACCCAAAGGTCACAGCGAGCACGCCTCGGCGCACCCAGCCACGTGCTCTCGACACCCACTCCAACCACGCGCGGGAGAATGAATGACCACCCACAAGGTGACGCTGATTCCGGGAGATGGCACAGGGCCGGAGCTCACGGAGGCGACCCGCCGGGTGCTCGAAGCGGCCGCTGCGACCACAGGCTCGTCCTTCGAATGGGACCAGCAGGAAGCCGGCATCGACATCATGGAGACGGCCGGTACGCCGCTCCCTGACGCGACGCTCGAGTCGGTGCGGCAGACCGGTCTCGCGATCAAGGGCCCGATCACGACGCCGATCGGGACCGGCTTCCGGTCGGTCAACGTCGCGCTGCGCTACGAGCTCGATCTCTTCGCGTGCGTGCGCCCCTGCAAGACCTACACCGGGATGCGGACGCGGTTCGAGAAGGTCGACGTCGTCATCGTTCGAGAGAACACCGAGGACCTCTACGCCGGCATCGAGTACGAGCACGACACCCCCGAGGCGACGAAGGTCATCGAGTTCCTCAACTCGATGCAGGAAAAGCAGATCCGGGAGCACTCCGGCATCTCGATCAAGCCGATGAGCGAGTTCGGCTCGGAGCGGATCATCCGTCATGCTTTCGAGTACGCGAAGGCCAACGGTCGCAAGCGCGTTCACTGCGTGACGAAGTCGAACATCATGAAGTTCACCGACGGGCTGTTCCTGTCGGTCTTCCGCGAGGTGGCGAAGGACTACCCGGACATCGAACCGTGGGAGAACCTCGTCGACGCCACCTGCATGGGCCTGATCCAGCGGCCGGAGGAGTGGGACGTCCTGGTCCTTCCGAACCTGTACGGCGACATCCTGTCCGACCTCACCGCGGGCATGGTCGGCGGTCTCGGCGTCGCGCCTGGCGCCAACATCGGCGAGAAGGCCGCCGTGTTCGAGGCGACCCATGGTTCGGCACCGAAGTACAAGGGGCAGAACAAGGTCAATCCGACGGCGATGATCCTCTCGGGCGAGATGATGCTCCGCCACGTCGGTGAGACCAAGGCAGCCGACAACCTGGAGCAGGCGGTGTCAGGGGTGATCGCGGAAGGCACCAGCGTGACCTATGACCTCAAGCCGCACCGGGACGACCCGACCGCCGTCGGCACGAGCCAGTACGCCGACGCGATCATCGAGAAGCTTGAAGGGATGAAGTCCTAGATGCCAGGCAAGAAAGTCACCGTCGTCGGCGCCGGGTTCTATGGGTCCACCACCGCCCAGCGGCTCGCTGAGTACGACATCTTCGACACGGTGTTCCTCACGGACATCATCGAGGGCAAGCCGGAAGGGCTGGCGCTGGACCTGAACCAGTCGCGGCCGATCGAGGGCTTCCAGACGAAGGTCGTCGGCGTCACCACCGGCACGGACGGCTCCGGCTACGAGCAGACCGCCGGCTCCGACATCGTCATCATCACCGCCGGCCTGCCCCGCAAGCCGGGCATGAGTCGCATGGACCTGATCGAAACCAACGCCAAGATCGTGCGCTCCGTCGCCGAGCAGGTCGCGAAGCACTCACCCGAGGCCGTCGTCATCGTCGTGTCCAACCCGCTCGACGAGATGACGGCGCTGACCGCGATTGCCACTGGCTTCCCCAAGGCGCGCGTCATCGGTCAGGCCGGGATGCTCGACACCGCCCGGTTCACCAACAACGTCGCCGAGGCCGCCGACGTGCCGGTGAGCTCGGTCACGACGCTCACCCTGGGTTCGCACGGCGACACGATGGTTCCGGTCCCGAGCGCATGTTCCGTCGATGGCAAGCCGTTGTCGGAGGTGCTCGACCAGGCGACGATCGACGAGCTGGTCGACCGGACCCGTAACGGCGGCGCCGAGGTGGTCGCGCTGCTCAAGACCGGATCGGCGTACTACGCGCCGTCGGCGGCGGCCGCGCGGATGGCACGGGCGGTGGCCGAGGACAGTGGCGCCGTGATGCCGGTCTGCACGTGGGTGGACGGCGAGTACGGCATCTCCGGGGTCTACCTCGGTGTCGAGGCCGAGATCGGCGCCGGCGGCATCCGGAAGGTCGTCGAGCGCGACCTCACGGACACCGAGCTCGCCGGGCTGAAGGAGGCGGCCGAGGCGGTCCGCGCCAAGCAGGCTGACGTCGCCGATTTGTAGCACCGCCACACCTCGAGTACTCACCCTCCCAGTGGGGAGGTGAGCGGACGTGGTCTGGGTCAGCCTTGTCGTCGTCCTGCTCCTGATCATCGTCGAGGCGGCGTTCGTCGCGAGCGAGATGGCGCTCGTCTCGCTCCGTGAGGGCCAGATCAACTCCTTGCGGGAGCGGGGTCGCCGTGGCGAGCGGGTCGCCAATCTGGTCGCCAACCCCAACCGGTTCCTCTCCGCGGTGCAGATCGGTGTCACCACCACGGCGCTGCTCTCCAGTGCGTTCGGTGCTGTCACGTTGTCCGACTCCCTGTCGAACCAGCTGCGGGACTGGGGGATGTCGAAGGGCCTCGCCCAGGTGCTGGGGTTCCTCGTCGTCACCCTGGTCATCGCCTACATCACGCTGGTGATCGGCGAGCTCGCACCTAAGCGCATCGCGCTGCAGCGAGCCGAGGGCACCGCACATCTGGTCGGTTCCACGGTCGAGCGATTCGCCGCGTTGATGCGGCCGGTCATCTGGCTGCTCTCGGTGTCGACCGACCTTGTGGTCCGGCTGCTCGGCGGCGATCCGACCATCGGCCGGGAGTCGATCTCGGAGAACGAGCTCCGTGACCTGGTCATCGGTCACGAGGCGCTGACCCGCGAGGAACGCAAGCTCATCGACGACGTCTTCGAGGCGGGCGAGCGGCAGGTCCGCGAGATCATGGTGCCGCGCACCGAGGTCGAGTTCTTCGACGCGGGCTGGTCGGCGGTCAAGGCGCGGCGGCAAGCCCAAGGGTCCTCGCACAGCCGGTTCCCGGTGGTCCGTGGGTCACATGACGACGTCATCGGATTCATCCATGTCCGCGATCTGTTCAGCTCTGACAACGCGCGCGGGCAAAAGGTCGCCGACCTGACTCGCGACGTCGCCATGATCCCGGCAACCAAGCCACTGCTCCCCGCCATGTCGGAGATGCGTCGCGGCGGTGACCACTTGGCCGTCGTCGTCGACGAGTACGGCGGCACCGCAGGCATCGTCACTCTTGAGGACCTGATTGAAGAGCTGATCGGCGACATCCGGGATGAGTACGACGTCGCCGATGACGACGCGAGGCAGCTCCGCGGCGGGGACTTCGAGGTGGATGGGCTGCTGAACCTCGACGACTTCGCTGATGCCACCGGGGCTGAGCTCCCCGAAGGCCCCTACGAGACAGTGGCCGGCGCGATCATGGCGACCCTGGGGCGGCTCCCGAAGGCGAATGACGCGGTGGAGATCGACGGCATCCGGCTGAAGGTCGTCAAGATGGACGGGCGGCGAATCGCGCGGGTCCGAGTCACGCTCCTCGACCACACCGACGCATAACTCGTTGTCGGAATCTAGGAAGATGGGGGACATGACCAGCGATCGTCCGCGCGTGCTGTCGGGCATCCAGCCGACCGCCGACTCGTTCCATCTCGGGAACTATCTCGGCGCGGTCCGGCAGTGGGTCGCGCTGCAGGAGACGCATGATGCGTTCTACTGCGTGGTCGACCTCCATGCGATCACGATTCAGCCGCACGATCCCGCACTGTTGCGCCAGCGCACCCGGGTCGCGGCCGCGCAGCTGCTGGGAGCCGGTCTCGACCCCGACAACTGCACGTTGTTCGTGCAGAGTCACGTGCCGCAGCATGCCGAGCTGGCCTGGGTCATGGAGTGCATGGCGGGATACGGCGAGGCGGCGCGGATGACGCAGTTCAAGGATCGTGTTGCGCGCTACGGCACCGACAAGATCGGCGTCGGGGTGTTCACCTATCCGATCCTGCAGGTGGCCGACATCTTGCTGTACCAAGCGAACCAAGTGCCGGTCGGTGAAGACCAGCGGCAACACGTCGAGCTCACCCGCGACCTCGCGCAGCGGTTCAACTCTCGGTTCGGTGAGACCTTCGTGGTCCCGGAGCCGTTCATCATCAAGGAGACGGCGAAGATCGTCGACCTCCAGGACCCCACCGCCAAGATGAGCAAGTCGGCCGAGTCGCAGGCGGGTGTCGTCGACGTGCTGGACAATCCGGCGTCGATCGAGAAGAAGCTGAAGCGCGCGGTCACCGACGCCGAGACCGAGATTCGTTTCGACGAGGTGAACAAGCCGGGTGTCAGCAATCTGCTCACGATCGCGTCGACGCTGTCCGGTACCGCGGTCGCCGACCTCGAAGCGAGTTACGCCGGCAAGGGCTACGGCGCCCTGAAGACCGATGTCGCCGAGATCGTCGTCAACTACCTGACCCCCATCCGTGAGCGCACCGAGAAATGGCTGGCCGACGAGGACACTCTCGACAAGGTGCTCTCTGCCGGAGCCGTCCGTGCCCGTGAGGTTGCGGAGCAGACACTGGTCGCTGCGTACGACGCGGTCGGATTCCTCCCGGGGCCGCGATGATCGACGCGGAGCCGCTCGCGACCCGCGACATCGGCGTGGCGATCGGGATCCCAGAACCCTTCGGCAGCGAACTGCAGGGCTGGCGTGAGCGCCTCGGCGATCCGAACGCGACGCGGATCGTCCCTCATGTCACGCTCCTTCCCCCGACGCCGGTGGCGAACGAAATGCTCGACGAGATCGAGGAGCACCTCCGGGTGGTCGCGACCGGCTTCCGTCCGTTCGACATCCGGCTGCGCGGATCCGCGACGTTCCTGCCGGTCTCACCGGTCGTCTTCGTGCCGCTGGTGCAAGGAATCGCGGAGTGCGAGCAGCTCGAGACGAAGGTCCGCTCCGGCCCGCTGCGACGCGAGGTCCAGTACACGTACCACCCACACGTCACCGTTGCGCACGACCTTCCCGACGATGCGCTCTATCGCGCCTGGACCGATCTGTCGTCGTACGACGCCTCCTTCGGCGTTCCTGGCTTCACATTGTTCGAACAGGGGCCGGACAAGGTGTGGCGGCCGCAGCGCGACTTCACCTTCGGTGGCGGCGGCCTGCCCGGACCGCCCGAGGAGCGGTTCGCCGACCACGAGGGTTGGTAGAACCGCGGTCGAGATGGACATCGAGAAGCTCAAGCGCCGGGTTGATGACTTCCAGCAGCGTCATCGGGCCACAGCATTCGCCTACGCCGTGGTGAAGAAGTTCGGCGAGGACTCGTCGAGCAACCTCGCGGTCCTGATCACCTACTACCTGTTCTTCTCGATCTTCCCGCTGCTGCTGGCGCTGTCATCCATCCTTGGGTTCGTCCTGAAGCACCATCCGTCGTGGCAGACCAAAGTGGACAGCACGGTG
>JAFAZI010000086.1 GCA_019239875.1 Frankiaceae bacterium | reverse complement strand
AGAAGACGGCGTCGCCGACTTTGAAGGTCGGATCCGAGTGCGTGGTCGGCCGAGTTGACTCGAAGCACCCTCCCTGGTCGACGGCGATGTCGACGAGGACGACCCCCGGCTTCATCCGCGACACCAGATCGTCGCTGACCAGTGTGGGTGCCTTCGCGCCCGCAACGAGCACGGCCCCGATCACCAGATCGGCGTCGATGCAGGCGCGCTCGACCTCGTACGCGTTCGAGGCGACGGTCTGCAGGTGCCCCTGGTAGATCCGGTCCATCTGGCGCAGCTTTTCGATGTTGCGGTCGAGGACGAGCACTTCGGCTTGCATCCCGAGCGCGATCGCGGCGGCGTTCATGCCGGACACGCCCGCGCCGAGCACCACGACCTTGGCGGCGTACACGCCTGAGACTCCGCCCATCAGAACGCCGCGGCCGCCGCCGTCGCGCTGCAGGTGGTGGGCGCCGACCTGAGGTGCCATCCGGCCCGCGACCTCGCTCATCGGCGCCAGCAACGGCAGGGAGCCGTCCGCCAGCTGCACCGTCTCGTAGGCGATCGCGGTGGTGCCGGACTCGACCAGCGCGTCGGTGCACGCCCGGCTTGCGGCGAGGTGCAGGTAGGTGAAGAGCACCTGATCGGACCGCATCCGGTGGTACTCCTCGGACACTGGCTCCTTGACCTTGCAGATCAGGTCCGCGCTCCCCCACACGTCGTCCGCCGTCGGCAGCATCTTGGCGCCGGCCGCCACGAAATCGGCATCGGGGATCGAGGATCCGACCCCGGCCTCCTGCTCGATCACCACGTCGTGACCCTGGGTGACGAGCTCGTGGACGCCGCTGGGCGTGATGGCCACGCGGAACTCGTTGTCCTTGACCTCGCGCGGGATGCCGACCTTCACAGCAGCGCCTCCGTTTTGAAGAATTCCGTCTCGGAGCCTATTGCTGCGAAGGTTCTCCGGTCGAGCCTGTGAACGACGACATCTCCGGCCACGGTGAATCGGCTGGTCGAAGGCCGGCAAAAGCCTCGCGGGCGGCGGCGGACGCCGCCAGGATCCCCATCACCGCGAGCGGGTTGTGCAGGTGGCCGGCCTGCGCGAGCCGGACCGCCTCGTCCAGCGGCACCCACTCGATCGGCATCGCCGTCTCCTCGTGCTCGCCCTCGAACCTCGGCCCGGTCGCCTCGCTGACCTCGCGCGCCAGGTAGATCCGCACCGCCTCGTCGGTCATGCCAGGTGAGGTGAACACGTCGAGCAACACGTCCCAGCGGGCCGCTTGCAGGTGCGCCTCCTCGTACAGCTCGCGCTTCGCGGCCGCAAGCGGGTCCTCGCCCGCCTCGTCGAGCAAGCCGGCGGGGGGCTCCCACAGGAAGCGCTTCACCGGGTGGCGGTACTGCCGCAGCAGCAGCACGCGGCCGCCGATGTCCAGCGCGATGATGCCGACCGCGCCGGGGTGCACCACGACGTCGCGGGTCGCGAGCGACGCTCCCGGCATCGCCACCTTGTCGGTCCGGATATCGATCACGCGTCCGGACCGAAAGGGCGTGACCGACGAGGCAACCGGAAACTCGCTGGACGGCTCGTCCCGAACCGTTGTCATCGCAGCGTCGGCTGGGCGCCGGGGCGGGTCAGGGCCCGGCTGGGAGCGTGACCGCGCCCAGTTCCGTGTGCGCCTCGTTCGCCCGGTTCAGCGCCGCCGCGACGAAGCTCGCGAACAGCGGGTGAGCTCGGGTGGGTCGTGACTTGAACTCCGGATGCGCCTGGGTGCCGACGAAGAACGGGTGCTCCTCGGCGCGCAGCTCGGCGAACTCCACGAGCCGGCCGTCCGGCGACGTACCGGAGAACACGAGGCCGGCCGCCTCGAGCGCGGGTCGGAAGGAGTTCGCGACCTCGAACCGGTGCCGGTGACGCTCTGCGACCTTCGTCGACCCGTACGCCGCCGCGACGATCGAGCCGTCAAGCAACGTTGCCGGGTACGAGCCGAGCCGCATCGTGCCGCCCATGTCCCGCTCGCCCGCAACGACGTCGAGCTGGTCGGCCATCGTCGAGATCACAGGGTGCGGCGTCGCCTCATCGAACTCGGCGGAGTTCGCTCCCGCGAGGCCGGCTTTGTGCCGGGCGACGTCGATGACCATGCACTGCAGGCCCAGGCACAGGCCGAGCGTGGGAATCCGGTGCTCGCGGGCGTGCCGGACCGCGCCGACCTTGCCCTCGATCCCGCGGATGCCGAAGCCGCCGGGCACGAGCACGCCGTCGACGCCGTCGAGCGTGCGAGCGGCCGCCTCGGGTGTCTCACAGTCATCCGAGGTGACCCAGCGGATGTCGATGCGGGTGTCGTTCGCCGCGCCGGCGGCGCGCAACGCCTCGGTGACGGACAGGTAGGCGTCTGGGAGGTCGACGTACTTGCCGACCAGCGCGATGGTGGCGCGCTTCGTCGGCGTGTGGACCCGCTTGAGCAGCTCGTCCCACTCCGCCCAGTCGACGTCGCGGAACGGCAAGGACAGGCGGCGTACGACGTAGGCGTCGAGGCCTTCCGCGTGCAGCACCTTGGGGATGTCGTAGATCGAGGCGGCGTCGGCGGCTGAGACGACCGCCTCGTTGTCCACGTCGCAGGTCTGGGCGATCTTGCGCTTGAGACTGGCCGGGATCGGACGGTCCGAGCGGCAGACGATCGCGTCCGGGGTGATGCCGATCGAGCGCAGGGACTGCACCGAGTGTTGCGTCGGCTTGCTCTTCTGCTCACCGGACGGCGCGAGGTAGGGCACCAGCGAGACGTGCAGGAAGAACACGTTGTCGCGGCCGACGTCCTGGCGGACCTGGCGGGCCGCTTCCAGGAACGGCAGCGACTCGATGTCGCCGACGGTGCCGCCGATCTCGGTGATCACCACGTCGATGTCGTCACCGCCGGACGGTGGGACCGCCATCGCGCGGATCCGCTCCTTGATCTCGTTCGTGATGTGCGGGATCACCTGGACCGTGTCGCCGAGGTACTCGCCGCGCCGCTCCTTCGCGATCACCTCGGAGTAGACCTTGCCGGTCGTCACGTTCGCCGCGCCGTAGAGCTCCTCGTCGAGGAACCGCTCGTAGTGCCCGATGTCGAGGTCGGTCTCGGCGCCGTCCTCGGTCACGAACACCTCGCCGTGCTGGAACGGGTTCATCGTTCCTGGGTCGACGTTGAGGTACGGATCGAGCTTCTGCATCGTGACGTTGAGGCCACGTGACTTCAGCAGCCGGCCGAGGGAGGAGGCGGTGAGGCCTTTGCCGAGACTTGACGCGACGCCGCCGGTGACGAAGACGTGGCGGACCGTGCTGCTTGACGTGTTGCTCGACCGTGCCACATGACCTCCGTGGTGATCCGGGCCGCTGTTGCGGCTACCCACGGGAGTTCACGGTAACACCGCCCGCGTGATCGTGCGGCACGACGCCACACCTGCGATGCCTCGAACTCACTCCGAGTGAAGTCTCACCCTACGGATGAGGTCGAGGTACTCCGCCATGAGCTCGTCGACGCTGCCGGCCTCATCAGGCCACGAGCGTGCTCTGGCCCGGCCGAGCGCGATCATGCGATCCCGCTTGGCGTCGTCCCGAAGGATCGATTCCAGTGACGCGCGAAGCGCCTCGGCGTCGCCTACTGGAACGATCTCGGCCGCCTCACCCACCAGCGAGGCGAGGCCACCAACCCCTGTCGTCACGAGGGGCACGCCCGCCTGCAGCGCCTCGCGGGCGACCAAGGACCGTGCCTCCCACTCGCTCGGAAGGGCGACGACGTCGGCCATTCCGAGCAGTTCCGGTACGTCGCCACGGCCGCCGATCAGCTTTACCGGGGCGGACGTTGCCGCGATCTGAGCCGCGAGTGCGTCGTGATCGGGTCCGTCACCGGCAACGACGACGACCGGGCCGTCCGGCTGGTCGGCCCACGCCGCGGCCGCGGTGACCAGCACGTCGAGCCGTTTCTGGCGCTGGAGCCGCCCGATGGCCAGCACCACGGGCCGCTCCCCCACGCCGAGCTCCGTCCGCATCTCGGCGGCGGATCGTGACGGCGGCAGCAGGACCGGGGCGGCGACGAACGTGCTGCGGACCCGGCGCGCGCCGAACCGGCGGGCCGCCGCGGCGAGGTCGTCAGAGGCTGCGAGCGTGAGGTCGGCTCGCCGCGCGACGTACCGCGACAGCGCGCCATGGGCGACCCGCCACGCCAGTCCGCCGAGCGGGGCGTTGTGCCAGGTGACGACAAGCGGAGCGAGATGGCCGAACGTCGCGCAATCGGCTCCGGCACGCAAGCCGTGAGCGTGCACGACGTCAACCTGGCTTGTCTCGGCTCGCAGTGTCTTCCGGACCCGGTGCAGCGCGACGGGGTCTGATGCGCCGAGCGGGGCCGTGATCACGCGGCACGGAAGGGCATCGAAAGACATCGCGTGGATGGTGTCCGCAGGGGCACAGATGGTCACCGCCACGTCGCGGCGCGCGAGTCCACGCGCGATCGTCGCGACGTGGTGCCCGATGCCGCCGGTGCTCTGCGCGACAGCGATCAGCACGCTCAGCTCAGGCACGGCGGAATCTCTCGCGATCGAGCAACAGGCGAAGCGTGGTCCGGTCCAGCATCCACACGACCACAGCGTGCACGATCGCGGCGCCAAGCGCCACGACCACCACGACGAGGAGGTCGCCGAGGACACCGGTCGTTGGTGCGGCCCGCGCCACGAGCGCGCCAGCTGCGGCTCCCAGTGCGGCGCCGGCCAGGGCCGCGGTGGCGGCACGGCGAAGGCTGCTGAGCGCCTCGCGCCCGGCAGATCGCCGCAGCGCGAGCAGCAACCAGCCGCCGCTCACGCTCACCCCGATCGAGGTACCGATGCCGAACGCCGCCACCGTCCAGGTCGTGGGCAGCGTCGCCACGAGCGCGATGTCCGCGCCGATCGCCACCAGCCAGCCCGCCGCGACCGCAGTCGCTGGCGTGCGCGCGTCGTTCTGTGCGTACAAGGAGCGGGAGAACAGCGCGACGAAGGCGTACCCGACCAGACCGGGCGCGAAGGCCGCGAGGCCGCGAGCGAGGACCGTCGGTGGCACCCCGCCCGGCGCGCCGTGAATCACGACTCGAGCGAGCGGGCCAGCGGCGGCGCCCATGATCGCGGCCGTGCCTGCCGCCACGATCACCATCACCCGAGCCGTGCGGGCGGTGGTGGCCGCATAGGCGCTGCGATCCCCGCGCTGCCATGCCGCCGTGAGGCCTGGAAAGGCGGTCGTGGCGAGCGGGACCGCCGCCACCGCCCACGGCACCGTGAAGACCGTCCAGGCCAGGTTGTAGAGCACGACCGAGCCGTCGCTGCCGTGCGCGTTCGCGAGCCGAAGCACCACGGCCGTTGCGATGTCCTGGCTGCCGACGACCACCGCGCCGGAGATCGCCATGGCACGGATCGTGCTGGCGACGCCCGGCGGGAAGCGATAGCTGGGCCGCAGCCGCAGCTTCGCGCCGGACGCGTTGATGAGCATCGTGACGAGCAGGGCCGCCACGCCGAGCGTCGTACCGATCGAGAGCACCAGCTCGTGCGATCGCACTAAAGTCGACAAGTCGGTTTCTCGACTCGACGCGACGACGCCGAACGTGATGTAGGCACCGATGACGACCAGGCTCGACACGAGTGGGCCGATGGCGCCGCCGAGGAAGCGCCGATGCGCCTGGTTGACCCCGATCATGACGACCGCGACCCCGTAGAGCAGCACCTGTGGCATGAAGACCGCGAGCATCCGCGCGCCGACGGCGACCTCGGTGCTGGCCGAACACCCCTGGTGGCCACCGCCCACGAGCAGCCGCATGAGCGGATGCGTGAGGAGGAGGCCGATCAGCGTCAGCGGCAACAAGATCGACACGGCCCAGGTGAGCAGCGCGGAGGTCGTCCGGTTGACGGTGTCCCGGTCACCGTCGGCCACCGGCCCGGCGAGGACAGGTACGACGAGACTCGTGAGGGCACCGCCGGCGACGATGTCGAAGACGATGTTCGGGACCGTGTTGGCCGTGAAGTAAGTGTCGCCGAGGCAGCTTGGACCGACGATCCGGGCAAACACGACGACCCGCGCAAAGCCCGCGAGACGTGCCATGACCGTGACGACCGCGATCAACAGCGCGACGCGCGCGACACCGTGGCCTCTCGCCGGCTGGGTCACGCCGGTTGCCGGCCCAGTTGATCAAGCGCTCGCAGCGCCGGATGACCATCGATCACCGCACTGAAGCTGACCCGCTCGCTCGCCAGCGTCAGACCGACCACCCCGACCGCGATGGCGGCGCGCCGCGCCCGGGATCCGCTGGTCGCGGCGGACCATCCCAGGAGGCTGCCGAGCGTCCCCGCGCCGCAGTCCCCGAGCATCGCCACCTCGCCGAGGTCGGCGGGTAGCGCCGCTAGCGCCACTCCCCCGGCCGCGGTCGCGATGCCGCGGCCAGCGTCGTCCCGGCCTCGCCGGAGCATGGCAGCCGCGATCAGGCTGACCTTGGCCGCGCGGCCGGGACGGAGATCGAAGAGGTTGACCAGATTCGTGGTGCCGGCGATGAGGACGGTCCCCAGAGCCGCGTCGACCGGGTGACGGTGGCATCGCGCCGAGCCGATGGCCGCTGCCGCGACGATGCTGACCAGCTTGACCATGCCGGTGGTGACGCGGCCCTCCCGCAAGGCGCGGAGGTGGCCGGCCAGACCGCGGGCGTGCCGGTCGCCGTACAGGTCGTCGTACAGGCCGACCGCCGCAGTCGTCGCGACGACGCCGAGCGCCGCCTGACGACCGTTCGGTCCGGCCGCCGCGGCTCCGGCGAGCGCTCCGGCCGCGACCGCCGGCCCGAGCAGCAGCGTGACCTCGCGATCGCGGTAGTTGCGGCGCCGCCATCGGTCGCCCAGGTCCGGGCCGGCCACCAGTGCAGTCCAGGCGCCCGTGGTGACACCAGCGCCCAGCGCGCCGGCGACGAATGCGCGCGGACCCGACCCGCGCCGACTCACGGCGTCGTGGACGGCGACGGCACCGGCGGGTGCGCGCCGAGCCCGTAGTCACCAGGCTGGCCGGACCCGGCATCGGCGAGCGTGAGCACGACAGTGATCCGCCCGGCGGTGAGGTCGGAGTCGACCTGCCGATCGCCGAGATCGACGGTCGAGACCGCCTTGCTGAGTGTCGAGTCCGACTGGACCGCCTTCAGCACGCCGTCGACGGGTGGCGTGACCGATTCGCCGGCGACGACGAACGCCGTCGTCGTCTTGCGCAGCTGGGTGACGAGGTCGAGCAGGATCGTCTCCTGTGCCGTCGCGGTCGCCTGCGACGTGCTGCTGCTCGGCGCCGGCACCATGAGCACAGCCATCCCCGCCTGGTGAGTCGGCGGATCCCCCGCTAGCGAGACGAACTTGCCGTCCTCGAGCGCCGTCAGCGTGGCGTCAACGTTGACCTTCGCGACCGGCGGGGTGCCCGGCTTGGCCGTCAACACGGCGGCGAGCTCACTGCTCGCCTGAGTCGCACCGCTGCCGTTCGGCAGCTTGTGGCCGGGCAGCTTGAGCTGTTCGGCAAGACCACCGAGCTCGGCGTCCTGGGTGGGGTCCAGGTAGGCGGACTGCAGCTGGACCGCGGCCGTGACGGTCGCCCCGGCCTGCTGGAGGGCGGCTTGGACGCCCTGCGCGTCATCGCTGGGGAGCCCTGGCGCGGCGATCAGCGCGACGTCCTGGCCGGCGAGCCGGTTCTCGACCGTGTACGGCGCCACCGCGGTGAGGAAGTCCTGCGCGTCCTTCAGCTCATTGCCGAGCCGATCGTTCTCGGTGTTGAGCCGAGCGTTGGTGCCCGTCACGGAGTCCGCGCGAGCTTTCAGGTTGTGCGTGACGGTGCTCTGGAGCGTCGTGCTGCCCAGGAACAGGCCGAGGGCGAGCGCGAGGAACACAGCGATCAGCGACACGATGTGGTACCGAAAGTCGATCAACCGCAGCTTCCCATCCGGTCGGTCAAGGCGCCTGACCCTAGAACAGCCCGCGTAGCCAGTGAGTGAACTGGTGCCAGTCGGTAGCGAAGTACTCCCGGTAGAGCTGCCCGCCGGGTGTCACGGTCAACGCCACCGCGAACGCCACCGCGGCGGCCAGCACCAGCAGCACGAGGGTCGTGACCGGGATCCGGCTGCGGTACAGCCGGCTCACACCCTTCGCGTCGATCAGCTTGCCGCCGACGCGCAGCCGGGTCAGGAACGTGCTCGCCATGCCGGAGCGCCCCTTGTCGAGGAACTCAACGAGCGTGGCGTGGGTGCCGACCGCGACGATCAGCGAGGCGCCCTTGTCGTCGGCGAGCAGCAGCGCGACGTCCTCGCTGGTGCCGGCCGCGGCGAAGACGACGGGCTCGATGCCGAGGTCCTGCACGCGGCTGAGCCCGGGCGCACTGCCGTCGCGGTACGCGTGCACGACGACCTCCGCCCCGCACTTGAGCGCCGTGTCGCTGATCGAGTCCATGTCGCCGACGATCAGGTGTGGCTTGAGGCCCTCCTCGAGGAGTGCGTCGGCACCGCCATCAACCCCGATCAGCACCGGCTTGTACTCCCGCACGTAGTGGCGGAGCGTCACCAGGTCCTCGCGGTAGTTGTAACCGCGGACGACGACCAGGACGTGCCGGCCCTCGAGATCGGTCGCGATGTCGGGTACGCCGACCCCGTCGAGCAGCAGGTCACGCTCCCGGCGCAGGTACTCCATCGTGTTGGAGGCGAAGGCCTCGAGCTGGGCCGAGAGCCCCTCGCGAGCGTCCGCCATCGAGCTCGCGACCGTGTCCAGGGTCTGCTCGACCCCTTTGGCGAGTACGGAGCCGTCTGCCCCGAAGACCGTGTCGCCGAGGAGCCGGACCCGGTCCCCCTCCCGGAGCTGGCCGAAGGCATCGGCGCCCACGTCGTCGATGAGCGGCACGCCGTTCGCGAGCAGGATGTCCGGGCCGAGGTTGGGATAGCGGCCGGAGACGCTGGGCGCAACGTTGACCACGCCACCGACCTGGCACGACACGAGCGCCTCGGCCGCGACCCGGTCCAGGTCGACGTGGTCGATCACCGCGATGTCGCCGGGGCGCAACCGCCGCGTCAGGTTCTTGGTACGGCGATCGAGCCGGACCACGCCGACGGTGCCCGGCGGCTGGTCAACCGCGCGGGTCCGGCGTAGCGCGGCGAACCTCATCGCTTCCGGAGTCTGCCACCGCGCGCCCCCTTGGCGACGGCTGCGGTCGCGAGGAGCTCCTCCGCGTGGTCGTGGCCGAGACTCGAGTCCTCCAGGCCGCCCAGCATCCGCGACAGCTCCCGCAGCCGCGCGTCGCCATCCACCAGGTCGATCTCCGTCGAGGTGATGTGGCCCGCCGCCGTCTTGGCCACCACGACGTGGCGGTCCGCAAACGCTGCAACCTGGGGCAGATGGGTCACGACGAGGACCTGGGAGGTGCGGGCGAGACCGGCGAGGCGCCGACCCACCTCGATCGCCGCGCGGCCGCCGACCCCGGCGTCGACTTCGTCGAAGATGAAGGTCGGGACGGCGTCAGCGCCGGCGAGCACGATCTCGATGGCCAGCATCACCCGCGACAGCTCGCCACCTGAGGCGCCCCGGTGCACCGGGCGGGCGGGGGCACCAGCGTGGGGCACGAGCTGGATCTCGACCTCGTCCACTCCCGACTGACCGAACGCGACGCGGCGGCCCCCGACCTCTATGCCGTTCGGGTCCTCGCGCTGCGTGACGGCGACTGGCAGGCGGGCGTCGGACATCGCGAGCGCCTGGAGCTCGCTGGACACCGCGGCATCGAGACGCTTCGCAGCAGCAGCGCGCTCGTCGGACAGGGCGGTGGCTGCCGCAGCGAGCTCGGCAAGGATGGCGTCGCGACGCGCGGTCAGCTCGAGAACCCTGGTGTCGTCATCGGTCAGCTCGGCGAGCCGCGCCCGGGCCTGCTCCGCCCAGGCCAGGACCCCCGCCAGGTCGGCGGCGTACCGGCGGGTCAGCCCGGCGAGGCGGCTGATCCGCTCCTGCACGACCGCGAGGCGCGCCGGATCGGCGTCGATCTGGTCGACGTAGGCGGACAGGTCGGCCGAGATGTCAGCGAGCAGGTACGACGCCTCCGCCACCCGGCTGGCGAGGCCGTCCAGCTCCGTGTCATGGCCGGTGACCGCCTCGAGCTCGCGGCGGGCGCTGCCGAGGAGTGTGAGCACGTCGTGGGCGGCGGGGTCGTTGCTGGCGGCGCTCAGCGCGCCGTGGGCGGCGGCCGCGGCGGCTCGAAGCGCCTCGACGTGGCCCAACCGGGCAGCCTCCGCGGCGAGCCTCAGGTCCTCGCCGGGCTCGGGTGCGATCTCGTCGACGTCGCGCAGGCCTTGGCGGAGTCCGTCGGCCTCGAGGGTGCGCTCGCGCCGGTGGGTCGTGACGTCCTCGAGCTCGGCGCGCACGGCGGCGAGCTCCGCGAAGGCAGCGCGATACGTGCGCAGCGGACCCTGCGCGGCGTCACCGGCGTACGCATCCAGGACGGAGCGCTGAACCGACGCCTTGAGCAGTCCGCGCTGGTCAGCCTGGCCGTGGACGGTGACCAGGTCGTCGGCGATCGCCGCGAGCGTGGCGACCGGGACGGACCGGCCACCGAGATAGCCCCGGCTGCGGCCGTCCGCACCGACGGTCCGGGCGACCACGACCTCGTCGCCGTCGAGCGCGCCGCCGGCTTGCTCGACCTGCTGGGCGACCGACCCGCCGGGATCGATCCGGAACCGGCCCTCGACCTCGACCCGCGCATGGCCGGCGCGCACAAGGCCGGCGTCGCCGCGGCCGCCGAGCAGCAGCGCAAGGCCGGTCAGCAACATCGTCTTGCCTGCGCCGGTCTCGCCGGTCACGGCTGTGAAGCCGGGGCCAAGCTCGAGCGTGGCGTCATCGATCGCCCCGAGTCCGCGCAGGCGCAGCTCTACGAGCACCTGCTGAGGGTACGGCGACCCGCTGACAGCTCGGCACAGGCACGCCGACCGGTGGACGACGCGCGAGTCAGCGGCCGCTCCAGCCCTGCACCGGCAGCTGGAACTTCTCGACCAGCCGGTCCGTGAACGGCGCCGCACGCAGCCGCACCAGGCGGACCGGCTGCTCGCTGCGCACCACCTCCAAGCGGTCCTTCGGCTTGATCTCGTGGGTCCGGCGGCCGTCGCAGAACATCACAGCGGTCGCTTGCTCGCCGCTCATCTCGACCGCGACGGTCGAACCCGGCGAGACGACCAGCGGTCGGGCGAACAGGGCGTGAGCGGACAGCGGGACCACGAGGAGGGCCTGCACCGAGGGCCACACGACGGGGCCGCCGGCCGAGAACGCGTACGCGGTTGACCCGGTCGGGGTCGCGCAGACGATGCCGTCGCAGCCCAAGCGCGACAGCGGCCGCCCGTCGATCTCGAGGACCACGTTGACCATGTGTTCGCGGGCCGCCTTCTCCACCGACATGTCGTTGAGCGCCCAGTCGCGAATCACGACCTCGCCGTCGCGGATCACGCTCACCTCGATCGCGAGCCGCTCGTCGACGTCGTACTGGCCGGCGAGGATCTTGGCCGCCGCCTCGTCGAGCGCGACCGCTTCGGCTTCGGCGAGGAACCCGACGTGGCCGAGGTTGACGCCCAACAGCGGCGTGCCGTGCGGCCGAGCCAGCTCCGCGGCGCGCAGCAGCGTGCCGTCGCCGCCGAGCGCGACGGCGAGGGCTGCACCCGCCGCGGCCTCGGAGTCGTTCGGTACGCCGACCGCGCCGGTGCAGTCGAGCGCTTCGGCCTCGGCCGCGAGCACCCGGACCTCGACGCCGGCGGCGGACAGGCGCTGGGCGAGCTCGCGAGCTGCGGCCAGCGCTGGCTCGCGGTAGATGTGCGCGACGAGCAGCACCGAGTCCGGCGCGGGGGCGGTCACTGCGGCCCTGCCGCCACCGCGGCCTCGACCGCAGCTCGGTCCACGGCCGGAGCGTCGGCGCGCAGCCACAGGAAGTACTCGACGTTGCCCGCCGGACCCGGGAGCGGACTCGCGGTGACCGCAACGGTGCCGAGGCCCAGTTCAGCGGCCCGCTCGGCCACGCTCATGACGGCATCCGCTCGCACGCCCGGGTCGCGGACGACGCCGCCCGAGCCGACGGCGTCGCGTCCCGCCTCGAACTGCGGCTTGACCATCAGCACGGCATCTCCGCCCGGCTGCAGGCACGCGACGAGGGCTGGCAAGACGAGCCGGAGCGCGATGAACGAGAGGTCCGCGACCACCAGCTGGACGGGCCCGCCGATCGTCGCCGGGGTGATGTCACGCACGTTGGTGCGGTCCTGCACGACGACCCGCTCATCGGTCTGCAGCTGCCACGCCAGCTGGCCGTACCCGACGTCCACCGCGACGACCTGCGCGGCGCCGTGGTCGAGCAATACCTGGGTGAACCCTCCCGTGGACGCGCCGGCGTCAAGACACCGGCGGGCGCTGACCTGCAGCTCCGGCCAGGCGCGGAGTGCACCGAGGAGCTTGTGCGCGCCACGCGAAACGACGACCGAATCGACGGAGCTGGCCACGTGGAGCGGGGTGGCGGGGTCGACAGCGGTCGACACCTTGCTGGCACGCATGCCGCCGACCGTGACCTTGCCTTCGGCCACGAGATCGACCGCGTGCTGGCGGGAGCGCGCAAGACCGCGCCGTACGAGCTCAGCGTCGAGGCGCGCCCTGCGGACCATCCCTCATACCGCCGATCGCCGGCCCGCGAGCTCTCGGCGGTGCTGGGGGCCAGGTGCCCCGGGTTCGTGTCGATGCCCGCTCATTGCTCGTCGTCGAGTTCGGCCAAACCTTCGTGGAGCCGTTGCTGTACGTCGTCGAAGATCTCGACGTGCTCGTCGAGCGGCGCGGTCTCGATGTCTTGAAGGCGTCGCGCGGCCGCGTCAGCCGCGGCGACGCCGGTCGACTCGGGGTCTCCCGTGGGCTGGCTGTCCATCACGACGCACCGTA